>DHWS01000035.1:0-20239 GCA_002413305.1 Actinobacteria bacterium UBA5176
AGTATATCGTTACCCTATATAGAAGGCTTTCGCGCGGTCCACGTCCGAGACGGGGATCAATACGAGCTCGAGCTTCCAGTCCAGGCCGCAGCCTCCGTTCATCCGGTCGGTCCCTTGATACTGAAGCACGATGCGGCCCGCCGGGTGAGCGATGCGGCTGACCGAACGAACCGAGCGGATGGTTCGCTCAGGCCCGTCGTTGCAGACGGTCCATCTCCCGGCGGATCTGCCCTTCGTCGGGCTCGTCGTTCCGGTAGACGTCCCAGGCGTTCATCGCGACCCCGATGCCCCACCCGACCATCGGGAACACCGGCCAGAAGAAATGGTGGCCGGTGATGGCCCAGATCACGATCAGGAACGTGTTGACCAGCGCGTACACCATCAGGTGCCCGCGGAAGTCGGCTCGCTTCTTCAGCTGTCGCAGGGCTCGCTCGCGAAGCTCCAGCTCATCCGTCATGGGATCGATCGACATGTCGTCCACCCCCCTTCGCTCGCGAGCGTACGGCCCCACCCGCCGGCACAACATGGCCGAACGTCCCGCTTGAGCACGGCCCCTCGACAGCCTTCGAAGCCGGGGCGCGCACCGGCCTCACCGGGCCGAGCGCCAGCGGGCGGGTCCTCGCTGGTACCCGCGGGGCCTCAGGAGGCGCGAAGTGGACTTCCCGGGCACGAACCCCAGCCGGTGGACCTTGGGGCGCGCCAGCCTGGCGAAATCCCGGTAGGAGATGGTCATCGTGTCCGTGTGGGTCCCCACTTGGAACACGATCGATTCGTCTTCCTCCAGTGCTTCGTCCACGTGGACTGGGATGCCGTACAGGTTGCCGAGCGGCGGCATCGTGCCCGGCTCGCAGTCCGGGAAGGCGGCGGCGAATTCGTCCTCGCGAGCCAGGCGGACCTCCCGGACACCGAGCGCAGTACCCGCGGCCCGCAGGTCCACGTCGAAGTGCCCGGACAGCACGAGCATGGCCAGCTGCTCGCCGGCGAAGACCATGACCACCTTGACCAGCTTCTTTCCCGGGATGTGCTCGGAGGCAGCCACCCGAGGCGCGGTGAAGACCGGCGGATTGTGCTGGATCTCGTAGGCGATCCCCCGCTGCGCGAGGTACGTCTCGAGGTTCTCCCTGCAGGCCATCGCCAACCTCCTCGTCGGTCGTCCGCCGTCCCCGACTCTCGCCGGGACCTGTCGTGCCGCCCAGGGTCGAATGGCCCGCCATCGGGGATCGGTTTGGCGGGGTCCGGCGACGGCCATGGTGTTCGAACAACCTCGTCTACAGGTCCGCACACTCCACCACGACGCTCAGCAGGTCCCTGAGGGAGACCATGCCGGTCACGTCGCCCGCCTCCCCCACCGGCAGGTGGCGCACGTCGAGCTCGAGCATCTCGGCCGCGGCCTCGCGAACGCCCGTTCTCGGCCCGATCATGACCGAGTGGTCGGTCATGTAGTCCGCCACGATCGCCGACGACGGCTGGTCCTCCGCCAGGATGGCGCGGGTCAGATCGCGCTCGGTGATGATGCCGACGAACTTCGCCTCGTCGAGCACCATCATGGCGCTGATGTCGTTCGCCCGCATCCGGCGGGCAGCCTCGGTCAGCGGGTCCATGGGTCCGATCACGAACACCTCCTGGCGGTAGATCCGGTCGATCTCCATCGGTTCCTCTCCTCTCCCCTTCGTTCGCGCATTCGTCGTCCCGCTCATCCCGCGGGAACCAGGTCCGCCGCGGCGGTGTCGGTGGGGTTTCCGGACAGGCGCAGGTGCCGCAGCATCCCAGTAGCCGCGCGCCGCCCCGCCCCCATGGCGAGGATCACCGTCGCCGACCCGGTCACGATGTCGCCGCCGGCGAACACCCCGGGGACCGACGTCATCTGGGTCACCGGGTCGACTTCGATGTAGCCACGCCAGTTCGTCTCGAGCCCGTCGGTCGTCCGGGCGATGACCGGGTTCGCCGAGGTGCCGAGCGCCGGGACGACCATGTCGACGTCGAGGACGTGTTCGCTCCCGGGCTTCGCCACCGGCCTCGGCCGCCCCGACTCGTCCGGCTCCCTCAGCTCCATGTCGATGACCTCCATCCCGGTCACCCAGCCCTCGGCGTTACCGATGATGCGGGTGGGGTTGGTGAGCCACCGGCACTCCACGCCCTCCTCGATCGCGTGGTGGAGCTCCTCTGCCCGGGCCGGCGATTCGGCAGCCGTTCGCCGGTACACGAGGAAGACCCTCTCGGCGCCCATGCGCAGCGCCACGCGGCAAGCATCCATCGCCGTGTTCCCTGCGCCGACCACGGCCACACGCCTGCTTATCCCCACCGGCGTGTCGTACAGGGGCTGGCGGAACCCCTGCATCAGGTTCACCCGGGTCAGGAACTCGTTGGCCGAGACGACGCCGTTCAGCGCCTCGCCCGGGATCCCCATGAACCTGGGGCTGCCGGCGCCGGTCCCGACGAACACCACGTCGAAGCCCAACTCGCGGATGAGCTGCGGCGCGGTGAAGACCTTGCCGATGATCTTGTCCACTTCGAACTTCACACCCAGGGCGGCCAGCGCCTCGACCTCGATGTCGATCGTGTCGTTCGGAAGCCGGAACTCCGGGATGCCGTACTTCAGGACTCCGCCGGCGACGTGCAGAGCCTCGTAGACGGTTACGTCGAACCCGGCGCGCACCAAGTCGCCGGCACAGGCCAGCCCGGCCGGGCCCGAACCGATGATGGCAGCCCGCTTCCCGGTGGGTGCCGCGGTGACGGGTTCCTCCCAGCCCCGGCCGGCCCCGAAGTCGGCAACGAACCGCTCCAGCCGGCCCACCGCCACCGGGTCCCGCTTCTTGCCCACGATGCAGGTCGCCTCGCACTGGATCTCCTGCGGGCAGACCCGCCCGCAGACCGCTGGAAGGCTGTTCGCCGACTTGAGGATCAGATAGGCGACTTCCAGCTCCTTGTGGGCCAGCGCCCCGATGAAGCCGGGGATGTCGACCCGCACCGGGCACCCTTCGATGCACTTCGGCTTCGTGCACTGGATGCACCGATCGGCTTCCGCCAGCGCCGACTCTAGGTCGAACCCGAGGGCCACCTCGCCGAAGTTCTTGACCCGCAGCTGCGGGCTCTGCACCGGCATCGGAGTCCGCGTGGGCGAGACCGTGTTGACATTCTTCGGCCTCGCCCGTGTGCCGGGGGCAGTCGGCGGATCCGGCGTGGGAACCGGCTGGCCCCAGAAGTGGAACGATCGGGTTCGGGGCGGCAGCACCGCGGGGTTGTCGCCACCCGGGCCGAGCTCCCGCAGGCGCCGGCGCTCCGCTTGGTAGCGGCCCAGACACTCGCGCTCTTCGTACTCGAAGCGCCGCATCCGAAGCGCCAGCTCGTCGAAGTCCACCTGGTGTCCGTCGAAGTCCGGGCCGTCGACGCAGGCGAAGCGCATCGCGCCCCCGACCGTCACCCGGCAGCTTCCGCACATCCCGGTGCCGTCGACCATGATCGCGTTCAGGCTGACCATGGTGCGGATGCCGAGCGGCCGGGTCAGTTCGGCGCAGGCCTTCATCATGCCGAGCGGCCCGATGGCGATGACCTCGTCGATGTCAGGCTGCTCCTGCAGGACCTGGTCGAGCACCACGGTCACGAAACCCTTGGTGCCGAACGAGCCGTCGTCAGTGGCCACATGCGTCTCGTCCGAATGCCGTTCGAACCGGTCCAGCCAGAACATCTGGTCCTTCGACCGGAAGCCAACGATCGAGATCGTGCGCGAGCCCAGCTCGTTGTGCCTTCGGAGCTGCGGGAAGACCGGGGCCACGCCGAGCCCGCCGCCGACCACGACGACCGAGCCTCGCCGCTCCAGCCGGGAGGCCACACCCAGCGGGCCGATGAAGTCAAGGAGAAACTGGCCCTCGACCAGCTCCATCATCTGGTAGGTGGTCTTGCCGACCGCCTGGACCACGATGGTCACGGTTCCGGCATCGCGGTCGTAGTCGGCGACCGTCAGCGGTATACGTTCGCCATGCTCGTCGATGCGGACCATAACGAAGTGGCCGGGCTGGCACGCCTCGGCCACATCCGGAGCCAGGACCTCCAGGAGGAAGGTCGTCGGCTCGTACTGTTCTCGCTTGACGATCTGGTACATCGTGTCGACCTCAGACCCCGGTTCCCGGGACCCGGAGGGTCACCGCCTCTCTCAAGAATCGCCCTACTCGGATTTCAATCCCTAGGGGGCAGACCGTGGGAGGCCGAACGGCCCCTCCAGAACGGACCGGGCGGCCCCGACGCTCGTCGCTCGCGACCTTCAGGCCACGGTCCGAAGCGCGCGGATGCCACCCGTCCAGGCGGCAAGGCTGGCCCGGAACAGCGCGCGCTCCTCGTCCGAGCCGTCCGGCCGAAGCCCGGCGGCTCCTCCTCGGGCCAGCAGGACCGGCAACAACCGCGCCAGCTGACGCCCATAGCGTTCCATGCATGGGCGTGGGTACACCCCCGGCCACGAGTAGCAGGACACGACGGTGCGGCGTTCGTCCTTCGGCACTGCGGGCGGGACCTGCGTCTCCCACACCGGGTCATCGGGCCGGAAGCTCCAGCCGTTCAGATCGCCCTGGGGGATGCCTTCGATGCTTCGAACCGTCGGCGGCGAATCGTGCAGCAGGTAGGGGTCGACGACCAGATCGCAGATCACCGCGTGACGCGGCAACCAGGCCAGCCAGGCGTTCGGGATCAACGCGCGAGTCGGATCGTCGCGCTGAGAGGCGTCGACCAGGAGATCGGTGCGGCGGAGCCGGCGGTGCATGTACGCCTCGTTGTGGGTGAGATTGCGTCCGACGGTGACCACTTCGACGCCGAGGCAGCCGAGCGACGCCTGCTGGGTGGAACGCTCGACGCACCCGTACTTGGTGGCGGCCTCCACTGCGTGCTTGCCGACCAGGCCGGCTCCGAGGATCGCGGCGCGGATCGGCCGCCTCTTCGGCCGCCGGAATCCCGGGAACGACTGCTCGAGCTCGTCGAATGCGGCCTCCACGCCGTTCCACGCCCCCGCCCGGGCGTTCTCCACGAGCCGGCCGCCGTCGTCGTCGACGATCGAGTCCAGGCTCACTGCCTCGAGCCCGAGCTCGACCAGGCGGCTCAGCCGGTCTGGCCGGGTGGGGAAGTGGAGCATCGAAACGAGCGTGGCGCCGGGCCGAAGCCGCTTGAAGTCATCCGGGCACCGCAGGACCAGGACCACATCCTGTCGGTAGGCCTCGTCCGAGGAGACGGCGTGCACGTGCGGGGCGATCCCCGCGTAGTCCCCATCCGTCAACCCCATCCCGGAGCCGATGCCCGACTCGACGAAGACCTCGGCTCCCGCCGCCACCAGACCCTCCACCAGGGCAGGTAGGAAGTCCCGGCGCTCCCCCGCCTCCTTGTGCATCCGGGGCAGGCCGAACGTCAGCGGGCGTGTGCGGTTCGCCATCTCGACAGCTCCGCGCGGGCTACCGCGCGCTCGTAGTGCGTGCCGCCGACCGGGTCCCACCCCTCGATCGGCTTCTCCAGGATGACCCGGAGGACTGGCTCCACCTGGCGGCTATAGACCTCCATGCAGTCGCGGGGATGCACACCCGGCCACGAGTAGCACGAAAGGGCAGCTCGCCGGTTTTGGGCCGCCAGCCGCGGATCCAGACGCCGATAGGTGGGGTCTTCGGGATAGAAGACGTACTGGTCGAGGTTGCCCTCGGGGATGCCCTCGATCCCCTTGACCTTCGGCGGCCTGGTGGAGAAATCGTAGGGGTCGACCGACAGGTCCAGGATCACCGCATGCTGGGGCAGCGAGCCGATCCATTCGTTCGGGACCACCGGCCGGCTGGGGTCGGGGCGCTGGGTAGCGTCGACCAGGAAGTCGGTCTGCTCCAGCCTGCTGAGCATGTAGTTCTCATTCCAGGTGAGGTCGAAGTCCACCACCGTGACCTCCACCCCCGGGACCTTCCGGGCGATCATCTGCTCGCGGAGCCGCCGATCGCCATACCGAGTGGCCGCGGCCACCGCATGGACTCCGACCGCCCCCGACCCGAGCACGGTGACGCGCAGGGGCCGTCGGCCCGGGTCGTCGAACCGCGGGTACCGCCGGGACAGCACCTGGAACGCGGCGCTGACCCCATTCCAGCCGACGGCCTCCATGTTCTCGACCAGCCGGTGGCCGAAGTCGTCGGTGATCGAATCCATGCTGACAGCCCTGATGCCGAGTTCCGCCAAGAGGGCCACCCGGCCCGGCCGGGTGGGGTAGTGGAGCATCGAGAGCAGGACGGCCCCGGGCCGGATATGGCGAAGGGCCTCCTCTGCCGGGCAGCGAACGACCGCCACCACGTCCTGGGCCAGACAGTCCTCGTGGGAGCCGAACTTCGCCTTGTCCGAGGCCCGCAGGTAGTCCTCTCGGTTGAGGCCCATGGGTTCCCCGTAGCCCTCCTCGAGCACCATCTGGGGGACCCCCCCTCGGTCGAGGAAGGAGACCAGGCAGGGCAAAAAGGCCCGGCGTTCCCCGGCCTCCATGTGCATCAGGGGAAGACCCACGGTCATGGTCACCCGTTCTCGACCTCACCCTCTCCGAACCACGCCCGGAACCCCACCCTGACGGCGCCTCATTCCGCCCACCAGGGGCGACCGGCACGATTCGAACGGGACCTCCGCGCGCTCCTCTTTAGTCGAGAACGTGGATGCCGTACCGCGCGCCCATCTCCTTCAGCACCTGGGGCCACACCGTCACACTGACCTCGCCGAGGTGGGCCTTGCGGAGCAACAGCATCTGCGTCCGCGACTGGCCGATGCGTCCACCGACCGAGAGCGGGAGGGACCCGTCGGCGATGCCGCGATGATAGGGGAGCTCGAGCCAGTCGAGCTGGCCGGTGATCTCGAGCTGACGGCGCAGGCTTCCGGCGTCCACCCGGATGCCCATCGAGGTGAGCTCGTGCCGTCGCTTGGTCACCGGGTTCCACACCAGGATGTCGCCGTTCAGCCCGTGCATCGGCCGGCCGTCCCCGGAGGTGGTCTCGGTCACCCAGTCGTCGTAGTCAGCTGCCCGCATCTCGTGTGGGTAGCCGTCGGCCAGCGTCCAGCCGATCCCGACGATGAACACCGCCGCGTACTCCTGCAAGATCCTCGTCTCGCGCTCCTTGCGGGGGAGGTCCGGGTAGCGGGCAAGGAGGTCCTCCGCATGCAGAAACGTGATCTCCTCTTGGAGGTTCGGGTATCGCGGATCGCCGAGCTGCGGGAACAGCTCCTGGGCGTGGGCTTCGGCCCCCCGAAGCACCTTCCAGATCTTCCGGACGACCTCCTTCAGGAAGACCAGGTCGCGCTGTTCGGCGGTGATGACCCGTTCCCAGTCCCACTGGTCGACGTACGCACTGTGGTCGTGATCCAGGAAGTAGTCCTTGCGGACCGCCCGCATGTCCGTGCACAGTCCCTCTCCCGCCTGCAGGCCGAACTGCCGCAGGGCCATCCGCTTCCACTTCGTCGCCGCCTGCACAACCTGCGCGTCAATCGGGTGCAGGCCGCGGTCGTTCGAGATGTGGAACTGCACTGGGGTGCGCGATCCGTCCCGGTCCAGCATGTCGTTCACGCCGGACTCCGCGTCCACGATCAGGGGGACCTGCACCATCATCAGGCCAAGCTCTCGGCACAGTTCGTCCTCGATGTACCGCTTGACCGCGAAGATCGCCAGCTGCGTCTCGCGGGGGTCGAGCAGCGACCGGTAGTCGCGTGGGAGCACCCGTTCGATCTCCTCGTACGTGCCGATGCCCGGCCCGGCCAGGTCCGCCTTCTTGCCGTCTATCACCAGATCCGTCGCCATCGCCCTGCCCTCCTCATCCTCGAGACAATCCGGCCCCGCCGTTTGGCTCGGAGCGCGCGGTTCCGGGTCGAGCGTCCGACCACAAGGGGCTCGCCGACCAGTTCGTCCGGCCCGCCATCTGCCTGCCGCTCGGCCCTCCCGCGAGAGCGCATGGCGTCATGCCACCTGACGGTGGGCAGTCCCGGGCTTGGCCGCCAAGGGTCCCGTGGATCCCGTGCCTCGGGTCCCTGACGATCTGACCCTCCGGGTGGGAGCCTCGGAGGTGGAGGTGATGCAGATGTACGCCATCGCATCCCCGAGCTACGGACCTCCTCCGATGACCGCTGCCGACTGGATCGCCCTGGCCGCCATCGTCGCGTTCTTCGTCCTGCTGGCTACGGTCCGGCCATGGTTCGGCCACCGCCTCCACAGCACGTAGGCGTCACGGGAAGACCGTAGCCCACGGAGGCCTCCATCACGGATCGGGGCGGCGCCGCCCCGATCCGGCATTTCGGGACCGAGGTCAACAGCCGCTCGCCGCGGGCGAGGCGGGAGGTCCAAGAGGCACACGGAACTTCGCGGCCAACCCAGCCAGGTCCCGCCGGAAGATCTCCATGTCGGCCTGGTTCCAGTCCTGGTGCGTCTGGCACCGGAACGACGGCACCCGCTCCATGTGCAAGAGGCTCGTCAGGCTTTCGTTGTGGCCGATCACGTTCCGGAGCTGGATGTCGAACCGCTGCATGAGCCACAACGTGAGGTCAAGCGCAGCGCTGAGCTGTCCCACGTTGTCCAGAACGTCCTGGTCACTCTCCCCTACCATCTCGATCCCGATAGCCGTGTAGTTCAAGCCGACCGTGTGCCGGCACATGAGGTCGAGCGGAACGAGCTGGTAGATCGTGCCGTCGGTGTCGATGACGAAATGCGCGCACGTCCCCGGGAGCTCGCCGAGGTCGGGCTGGTTCGCGGCGAACGTGTTGAACACGGGGGCGAACTCGGCCGAGGCGGTGAAGTGCTCGACGATGGCCTGCGGCTGGACCAGCTGATAGGTGTGCAGTCCGTAATGCTCCTCGGCGTATACAAGCATCTCTTGCTTGCGCGCGTCCGGGAACGGGATGAGCATCGAAACGGTGCGGGGCCGCGGCACGGCCAGCTCGGTGAAGGCAGGGGACGGGAGCGAGGTCTGGGAGGCGTCGCCGCCGGTGGGGCTGGTCTGTGGTGAGGCCGGTGGGGCAAGGGCCGAGCCCGAACACGCCGCAGCTACCAGCGCGAGCGCCACGAGGGCCAACCCGATCGGAGCCCAGGGGGCGTGTTCGTCGTGCCTCGTCGGTCCGGACATGGCTTCGGCGAGAGCCTATCTCCACCCTCACGCGCCCGGGGGCAGCTATCTCCGATGGTCGGTAGCGCGTTACGTGGATGGAGTGCCTCTGTTACTGGGATGGTCCAGGGTCGGGGCATGGTATCCGAGGAGAGGGGGAGCAGATGAAGAGGTGGACGATCCAGATCGTCGCCGGGGCCCTGGGCATCGCCCTCGTGGTGACGGCGGCCGCATGTGGCAGGCGAGCCGAGCAACGACCCGCAGGAGCGCTCACCGCGGCGACCCCTTCCTCCAGCCCACCTCGAACCACCCCTCCGCCAGTGGCGGGCGCCTGGAACCGATTGTCGGCCGCCCCCATCGCCGGACCGTACATTCTGGCGAGCGTTTGGACGGGGAAGGAGATGCTGACCTTCGGTCGCGTCATGTCCGAAGACTCCGGTGGCGACGTCGACGTTGCGGCGGCCTACGACCCTGCGACCGACACCTGGCGAGCGCTCACCGCCGGCCCCGATCGGGAAGGCAGCTACGAGGGCACAGACCGAGCGGTGTGGACGGGCTCGGAGATGCTCGTCTGGGGGATCACGGACAAGGCGTTCGACCCGGCGACGGATCGGTGGCGGCGCCTCCCCGATCCTCCCCTGAACTGGGGCGGCCCAGCCGTCACGGTCTGGACCGGGAATCAGATGATCGGGTGGGGGGGTGGCTGCTGCGACGATAACGTTGGGGACGGATTGGCCTACACCCCTGCGACGAACTCTTGGGAGAAGCTCCCGTCCGGACCCCTCGCCGGCCGCCAAGCCGCCAGCGGCGCGTGGACCGGCACGGAACTCGTCATCGCGGGCGGAGGCGCGGAGGGCAAGATATTCTCCGACGCCGCCGCATACAACCCCATCACACACACGTGGAGGCAGCTACCCGACATGCCGCAACCCCGCTCGGGCGCCACCTCGACGTGGGACGGGACCGAGGTACTCTTCGTCGGCGGGGGGAACGGCCGGCTTTCGGCCGACGGGACTGCCTACGACCCGGCGGCGAACCGGTGGCGGCAGCTGCCCGCTATGGGATCGCCTCGCGAGGGGCACGTGGCCGTGTGGACCGGCAACCAGCTCCTGGTGTGGGGCGGGCGGTCCGGGGAAGGGAACACGGCCGCCAGGCCACCTCACGGGGAGGCCTATGACCCCGCGGCCGACAGCTGGTCACCGCTCCCTGTGTCACCGCTCCGCGGCCGTGTTGGAGCTGCCGGGATATGGACGGGGACCGCGATGATCTTGTGGGGCGGAATCGCGATCAGCCCCGATCCCTCCCAACCGCTCGCCGACGGGGCAGCGTACACGCCGGGAACACGCTGAGCCCTGTGGGCAGGCGAAAGACCGGGCGCAACAGGGCCACGGTGGTCACACGCGCGGACGGAGCGCCGGTCCCGCCAGCCACCCTTGCCGCCCCGCAGCGTCCGCGCGGGCAAGCGCGAACGCGCGGTTGACGAACCCCCGGGCTTCCTGGTCGGGATGACGGCGCGGGAACGCCTGGGTGGTCAGGACCTTCCCCCCCTTCGACGCGAGCATGCCCTGGAAGCCGTCGAGCATCCCTCGTGGGTTGACCGCGTAGGAGCAGAACAGGGCGACGTTCGTGCCCTGCAGGTCAGGCAGGTCGTCGACCCACAACCGCATCAGGCGAGCCGGCCGCACCCCGGCCACGACGAATCCGTCGACCCAGGTGCCCAGGAAGACGAGGTCGTGACCCAGCACCTCCCATTGCGGGAGACCGCGGATGGAGCGAACCTCCACCTCGCCCCTCCCGGTGGAGGCGATGCCGGCGATTGCCTCCGCGGTGGCCTTCGTGTGGCCCCCTCTGCTCTCGTACGCGACCAGGATCCTCATCCACCGACCTCCGGGCTCACCGGCCGGGGGACCTTCAGAAGACCTCGGCCCCAGACCCGCTCGCGGGTTCCCAGTCGCGAAGGCACTCGGCCCCCCGCACGATCAGGGTGCCAACGACGGCGGTACGAAGCAGCCGGGCAGCCTTGCTTCTGCGGACCAGCGGCAGCTCCGACAGGATGGGAGCGGCGACGATCACCACCGTGGCCAACCGGTGCCGGATCCTGCGCCCGCCCGGGAAGGCGAGGTAGGCGCGCGCCGACGCGGAGAGATCCGCGGCGGTATCGAAGACCGAGTCGACCCCGCCCATCGCTCAGGCGACCCGGCCGGGCGCGCCGTCGGATGAGGAGAACGGGAGGCCGGCGGCCGCCCACGCCTCCATCCCACCCTCGAGGTTCACCGCTTCGTATCCGCGGGCCTGGAGCATCAGCGTGGCGAGCTCGCTCCGGTTGCCGACCCGGCAGACGGCGACCACTGTGCGATCGGGGTCCAGGTGCCCCTTCTCGTCGCCCCTCATGACCTGGGCCAGCGGGAGATGCACGGCGCCCTCGATGTGCCCGGCGTCCCATTCGTCGCGCTCGCGCACGTCCAGGATCTGGTAGTCGGCCCGGTGTTCGAAGAGTTGGTGAACGTCGTTCATGGCGCGTACCGCTCCTTCGGGAGATCGAGAACGATGGGCGTCCACCTCCTAATCTAGACCGTTCCGGTCGGATTCGGCCTCTCCGCGCAGGGCCGCTCGGTTCCCGGCTTCCACTGAGGCGCAAGGCGCAGTCCAAGACCGCCTACGGCCGGTCGGGCTTCGGCCGAGCCGGATGCCGGATGGCGGCCACCCGTCAGCCCAGGAACTCCGTCAAGGGGGCGGCGGTGGCCGCGCTGCGCAATGGCGGAAGCGCGAAGACGTCTTCGATGGTGCGGAGCAGCGAGAGCGTGTCGTGCGGCCGGTCGCTCCGGAACCCCCGCCTCCCGCCACTCGCCGCGACGATGGTGGCGACGTGCCCGCCGTGCACGCCGGCGGCGCAGCATCCGGCAAGGTCGGCTCCTTCGCTCTCGTCCCACGTCACAATCACCAGTCCCCCCTCACGGAAGGCGGGGGACGCCAGCACGGCTCCGACGTCGGTTCGCGCCCACGCGTCCCCTGCCGAGACCGGCCCGTCGTGCATGTTGTGAAGCTGGTTCGGCACCACCAAGCTGAAGGCCGGCGGGCTCGCCAGACTCGGCAGGAAGTCTGTCATCGGCCGCAGCCGGGCACGGTCGGCGGCTGAGCCGGTCACCTCGGTGAAATAGGCGAACGGGTCGTGGTGGCGAACATATCCGCCCGCGTCCGGTCCGACGTAGCCGGCCGAGGGCAGGTCCTCGAAGTATCCCGCCCACGAGAACCCTCGCCCGTCCAGCTGGCCGGCGAGGGTCTGCCCTGCGTAGCCGGGCGGGCAGGCATCGTCTCCGCAGCCCATGGTCGAACCGGCGATCATCGCCACGTAGTTCGGCAGGCTTGGATGTGCGATGGCGAAGAACCGCGTGGCCAGTCCATACGTCGAGGCCAGCCCGTTCAAGTACGGCGCCTCCGCGCTACCGATCATCTGCCCGTACGCGTGGTTCTCCATGACGAAGAGCCACACGTGATGGATCGGTCGCGAGCCTCTCGACGAAGGTGCCCGTGCGCTGACGTGCTCACCGGAGGAGCGGCGGAGGGGGGGAGCTCGGGAGCCTGGCTCGTTGCCGTGCAGGCGGGAAGCAGGATCAGGAGTACGAGGAACGCCCTCGCCGCCGGCGGAACAGCCACACGCCCGCGCCGAGACCGCTCAGTCCGAGGAGCCCGAACCAGAACCATCGGCCGACCCTGTTCTCCTCGCGCTTCGCGCGTCCCCTCGCCATGGCGCCGTTCTACCCGCCCGGGCGGTCCGTGTCCACCCGAAGGTCCAGGATCAGGTCGATCGAACGACCTTCCACACGATACGAACGATCACCAGGGCCACGACCCCGCCGACGGCGAGGCTGGCGATCCTCGCCGCGCGCTTCTCCGCCACGGTCGCTTCGATGCGTAGCTGCGCGAGGTGCTCGGCGAGCTCCTGCTTCGTTCGCTCGATGTCGAGCTTCAGGTTTTCTGCTCTCGAAGCCACCGGACGTCCTCCTTCACCTGTTCCCTCGTCTCGTCGGGGACGATCGGCGACGAGCGACGCATCCCCACCATTGCCCCCATGCCAAGAACCCCGGCGACGACGAGGCAGGCGCCCCCGACGAGGAGCAGCGCCGCCCACCACGGTAGGACCAGGGCTATCCCGGCCGCGCCGGCGGCGAGTAGGAACAAGATCCCGGTGATGAGGAAGAAGGCGCCGCCGGCCGCCGCGCCGGCGGACACCGCTTTCTTGAGGGCCCGCGCCTTCACCTGTTCGGCAACCAGCCGAACCTCGAGCCCGACCAGGCGATTGAGATCGGAGACTGTCTGTCTGGCGGCTTCCGGCAACCCCTTCTGGGCCTTCATCCGGACCTAAGACCTTCGTGCTGCGCGGACCGTTGACTTTGCGCCGGACTTCGCCGTCCGTGCCGTGGACTTGGCGCCGGACTTCGCCGTCCGTGCCGTGGACTTGGCGCCGGACTTGGCGGTCCGAGCGGTCGACTTGGCGGCGGACTTGGCGGTCCGAGCGGTCGACTTTGCGGTCCGAGCGGTCGACTTGGCGGCGGACCTGGCGGTTCGCCCCGTGCTCCTGGCACCGGTGCTCGCCGCGGTCGTGGTGGATGAGGCGCCGGACCCGGCCGACCGGGCTGTCGTCTTCGTCGCCGACGCAGCGCGTCTGGCGGTGGCCTCGGCCGCGGCTCTGGCCGAGCGCGCCGTTGTCTTCGCCGCCCGGGTTGCGCGGGTCGCGGTCTTTCGGGCTCGGGTGGTCGCCCGGGCGGCGACGCGCCGCCCGCGGGAGGACGTCGACTCAACGGCCTCCTGCGCGCGGGCTGCGGCGGCTCCGGTCGCCTTGGCGAGCGTCTCAGCCTGATCCCGCACGGCCCCGACGGCGGCTTCGGTTGCTCCGAGCGCGACGTATCCGGCTTCCTTCAATTGGTCTCTCACCGCAGTCTCCTCCCTCCCCCTCGCAGTTCCTTACCAAGGGAAGGACTGATGAAACCACGAATGTCGAAAAGCACAAGAAACGGAGTGCGATGTCAGTCGAGCAACGCAGCCAGCTGACGGGCGCCCTTGATCGCGTGGTCCTCGTAACAGTTGTTCATGATGACGTGGGTCTCGCGAGCCTGTTCAGCGAGCGCTTCGACCTTCGGCACCCATGTCTGCAGCTCTCTCTTCGAGTAGTCGTAGCGGAAGCGGTCGGCAGCGCGCCGGCTCTTCGTCGCCCAGGCCTCCGGATCGCGGCCGTGAAACCGCACGACTGCGAGTTCCTTCGAGGTGACAGCTGCGACTGGGGGCAGCGACGAGTCGAAGCCCTGCGGCATGTCCACGCACACATACGGGAGGTCGTGCTTCTCGAGGAACGAAAGTGTCTCCTCCCGATTGCGCTCCTCCATCCAGGACTTGTGACGGAACTCGACCGCGACGGTGAAGTCCGCCAGCCGCTCCTGGCATTCGACCAGATAGTCCTTCGCCGCTCGGGAGATCACGAACCACTGTGGGAACTGGAAGAGGATCGAACCGAGCTTGCCAGCTGAATGCAGGGGCATGAGCGCGTCACGGAATCTCGTCCACACCTCGTCGACCAGCTCGTTGGGGAGCTTGTCGCGGTACAGGCTCTGCTTGTCCTGGGTTTCCTTGGGGAGCTGTTCGCGCAGGTCCTTGTAGAGGGAGTCGGTCTTGGTGGGATGGTTGGTAAGCAGCGAGTAAGCCTTGACATTGAAGACGAATTCCGCCGGGGTGCGTTCGGCCCACAGCGCCGCGTTCCGTTCGGTGGGAGGGAAGTAGTACGTCGAATCCACCTCCGCGATCGGGAACTGGCTCGCGTAGAACCTCAGGCGCTCCTCGGCGCTGCTGACCCCCTTCGGATAGAAGTTGCCGTCCTTGACGAGCGTGGGTTCGGTCCAGGAAGAGATCCCGATGCGGACCTCACCACGTTTGGGCTTGGTCACCGGCGCCCTCCGCGCATGTGGGCGTTGCCCAGGCCCCCCGGCCTCCGCCCCGGACACGCCTGCTTAGATCCACCCAGCCGCGTTGATGATCTCGGAGTTCCGAAGCTTGCGGAGCGCCTCGCGTTCGATCAGCCGAACCCGCTCGCCGGACAGCCCCATCACCTTGCCGACGTCACGCAGCGACATCGCGTGCCCGTTCTCGAGTCCGTCCCGCAGCGCGATCCCCCGCCGCTCGCGCGGGTCTAGCACGTTCAGCACCGCCTGGCCGATCTCCTGGCGAAGCATGGCGTCCTCGACCGCATCCAAGGGCGACTGTTCGTCGGCCTGCTCCAGCAGGTCGCCGAGCTCGGTGTCCTCCCCGACCGGCGCTTGCAGCGAGACCGGCTCCCGGCGTTCGGCCTCCAGCAGCCGGTCGACCTCCTCGAGGGGGATCTGGAGCGCATTGGCAAGTTCGTCGGGCGTCGGGTCACGCCCCATGCGCTGGCTGAACTGCACGTAGGTCCGGCGGAGCTTGCGGATCTGGTCGTGAACGTGCACGGGGAGTCGGATCTGGCGGCCGCGGTCGGCGATGGCCCGTGTGATGGCCTGGCGGATCCACCACGTCGCGTACGTCGAGAACTTGAACCCACGGCGCCAGTCGAAGAGCTCGACGGCCCGCATCAGGCCGATGTTCCCCTCCTGTACCAGGTCCAGGAACGGCAACCCCTGCCCCTGGTACTTGCGGGCGATGGACACGACCAGCCGGAGGTTCGCCCGGATGAAGCGTTGGCGGGCCGCATGGCCCTTTCGGACCTGCTCCTTCGCCTTGCGGATGCTCGTCTCGGACCTCAGCCGGCCGCCCTGAAGCTTCGCCTCGGCCTCCTCGCCGTGCTCGATGGCCATGGCGAGCTCGACCTCCTCCTCCTTGGTGAGAAGGGGCTCACGGGCCGCCGCCTCGAGGTACAGGCGAACGTCGTCGGCCTCGCCCAGCGCACGCGTGGGCTCCGACTTCCGAGTCGGCTTCGGTTCTGGATCAGCCATGGTCTATCCGTAGGGTAGCCTGCCCAGGCTCCAAACCTGAAGCCTGGATGGACGAAAGCGCATCGTGCTGCCGTCCCCAGCCGCCTGAACACCGCTCGGACTGCGCCGGGGCACACGGAACGGGGCCGGAACGACTCGCGGATCAGCCGACATGGCACGATACCCCACGGTGGTTCGAAGCGCCAGGGCTCGAACCGCTTCGCCCGGCGGCGCTCACGCCATGGCCATCCGTCGCACGGCGACGCGAGCGTGGGTCCAGAAGCGCAGGCCGGGGGGAAGCATCGGAACGGCAGCCCTGGACGCGGCACCGATCCCCCGGAACGCCGCCCGTTCCTTCGGTCCCCACACAAGACCGAACGCGTCCCGGAGGCGATCAGGCAGCAGGGCCGCCGTCACGACCCGCACGACGGGCCGGCTGGGGCGGACCACCGCGGACACGGGAGGATCCAGGACCGCCAGTCCCAGTTCGTGACCGTCGGGACCGACGGCCAGAGCGGGGCCGTCGACCATCGCCTCCACGTATGCCCGGAAGTCGCCGTACGCCGGCGGCATCACGTCATGCGTCACGCCGAACAGCTCCCCGAAACGGGTGACCTCATCGACGTAGCGGGCCCGATCGCCTTCCGTGAGCGGCCGGACCAGGTGGTGGTACGCGCCGAGGGCGGCCTCGATCAGGGTGGCGTGGACCCACAGCGCGAGGTCCGGGTCGGCCGCATCGTACGGCGCGCCCGCTTGGAAGGAGCCGACGGGATGGGGGAGCCGCCCCCTCACCCGGCGGTGGGTGGTTCGAACGCCGGCCGCGGCGCGTTGCGCCTGCTCGCTGTCGCCGAACGAGATCGTGAGGGTCGCGGCCAGCGTGTCGCGCAGCCGCGCGAACGGGTCTCGCCGGAAGCCGCTATGGTCGGCGACCCCAGCGGCAACAAGAGGATGCGCGAGCTGCATGAGCAGCGCGGCCGGCCCGGCCAGCAGCAGCAGGCGCTCGCGGGCGATCCGCCACACGATCGAATCCGGCCCGAAGACGCCGGGGTCGCCGGAACGGCCCGGCGGCAACCGCGGCAGGTCCAGACCGAAGTCGTGGACGAGATCGTCGACCAGCCGCATGGGAGTTACAGACTGGGTTGGACCAGCACCTTCACGCCGCCGTCGCCGGCGACCAGGCGGCGAAAGGCCTCTTCGGTCCCGGACAGGGGAACGGTCCCGGTGATCACCCCCCCGATCTCCGGTCGCTCCTGGAGCAGCTCCAAGGCCCGGGCCATCGACTCACGTGACGGCCCGGCCAGCGAGAACGCTCGGAGCTCCCCGACGAACATCCGCAGGAGGAACACGGGCGCCATCGGAACACCCAGCACCCCAACCACTCCGCCCGGCCCGCATGAGTCGACCACTTTCTGCAGCGAATCCGGCATGCCGGAAGCCTCGAACGCGATCCGGGGGCCTCGTGGATCGATGCCGAACAGCGTCGTGTGCGGGTCCCGAGCCGTCGGGTCGAACGTCTCCGTCACTCCGAGCTTCGTGGCCAGCTCGCGTCGCTCCTCCCGGGGGTCGGCCCCCACCACGCGGCATCCCGCCGACACCAGGCCGGCCGCGGCGAACAGGCCGATCGGACCGAGACCGCTCACGTACGCCAGATCGCCCTCTTGCGCATCGGCGAGGTCGACCGCCCGCAGTCCGACCCCGAACGGCTCGGCCAGCGCGGCGACCCGGTCGTCGAGCGCGTCGGGGAGCCGGATCAGGTTATTCGCCGGGAACACCGTGTAGTCGGCGTAGCCGCCCCATTCGCTGTACGGCGGTGTCAGGCAGTAGCGGGGGTACCCGGCCCGGCACCATGTGCACTCCCCGCAGCCGCGGGCTGGGAAGACCGTCACACGCGTGCCGGGCGCCCATCCGCCGTCGGGGTCGAGGTCGACGGTGGCCGACAGTTCGTGGCCCAGCACCACACCGGGTCCGGCCAACGCTCCCGTTTTGAACACCGTGAGGTCCGAGCCGCAGATGCCGCAGTAGGTCACCTTGAGACGCACATTGCCCGGCGTCGGCTCGGGATCGGGCGCCTCGCGAACCGTGATGGTATTGGCGACCTCGAAGAACGCTGCCCGCATCGTCACGGACTATAGCGCCGGACGGTGCCGTCCTATACTCGCGCCGGCATGGACGACGAACAGGAGCACGGCGGCATCCTGACGGCGCGGGCGCTCATCGCCGAAGGCATCCGGACCGTGTTCGCCCTGCCAGGCGGTCACATCCTCCCGCTGTTCGAGGGTTGCCGGGTCGAAGGCCTCCGGCTGATCGACACCCGCCATGAGGAGAACGCCGTGTTCATGGCCGAGGGATGGGGCCTGGCGACCGGCTCACCGGCCGTGGCCGCGATGACGGCCGGCCCGGGCTTGGCCAACGCCCTACCCGGCCTGGCCGAGGCGAACGCGGCGGGCGTGCCGGTCGTGGTGCTCGCCGGACGAACGGGCATCAACCAACGGGGCCGCGGTGCCGTGCAGGATCTCGATCAGCTCGCCCTGGTGACGCCGGTGACGAAGTGGCGGGCGGAGTGCCTGAACACCTCGCGCATCCCGGAGTTCGTCGCCGAAGCGGTCCACCAGGCGCGGTCGGGCGCGCCCGGCGTGGCGTACCTCGAGGTGCCGCAAGATGTCTTCGGTGCTTCGGCTCTTCCCGCAGACCGGCCGTGGCCAACGGGCTACGCCGGCGAACCCGCTCGAAGCGTCCCGGTGAGCGGTGACGTCGAGCGAGCGGTGGCCCTGCTGGCCGGCGCGGAGCGGCCGGCGATCGTGGCCGGCTCCGGTGCGTTCTTCTCCGGGGCCGGCCCCGCCCTGGATGCGTTCGTCAAGAAGACCGGGATCCCCGTGACGACCACCTCCGCGGCCCGCGGACTGGTCGACGACGACGACCCGCGATGCGCCGGCGGTCTGGTCCACGGCGGGATCGCCCTGGCCTCCGCGGATGTGGCACTCGTGCTGGGTTCGAGGTTCAACGCGAACCTCGTGTACGGAGGGCTGCCCCTGTTCCCACCTCATCAGCAGGTCATCCAGGTGGACGTCCGGCCCGAGCACCTCGGGGGCCTGCGCCGGCCCGAGGTCGCGTTGGCCGGCGACGTCGCCGCCACGGTCGAGGCACTCGCCCACGCGTGGACCGGCCCGCCGGACCGACACGCAGCATGGGCCGAGCAGGCGAAGCAGGGCGCGCGGATGAGCATGGAGACGTGGGAGTCCGAATGCGACCGCCCCGCGAACGGGCTGCACCCGGGGTGGGTGGCGCTCGAGGTGTGCCGGTTCGCGGACGAACAAGGCACCGGGACGTTCGTCTCCGACGGCGGCGACAGCGTCCTGTGGGGCATCGCGTTCAGCGTGGCGCACCGGCCCGGCCGGAACCTGTTCATCGGTTCGGCCATGGGGACGCTGGGTATCGGGCTCCCCTTCGGGGCTGCCGCCAAGGACGCGCGGCCGGACGAACCGTGCTTCGTGTTCACCGGCGACGGCGCGTTCGGCCTTTCGGCCATGGAGCTCGACACGTGCGTCCGCCATCGGTTGGGGGTGGTGGTGGTCGTGGTGAACAACGGCGGGTGGGGCGACGTCCGGCACGAGCAGCGGATGTTCTACGGTGAGCAGGCCGACCAGGGCGCGGTGCTGTCCACGATCGGCTACGACCGGATCGCCGAAGGCGTCGGCGCGCACGGCGAACGGGTCGAAGAACGCGAACAGCTCCGGCCCGCACTGGAACGGGCGCTGAAGGCGGCATCCGACGGCGTGCCCGCGGTGGTGGACGCGGTCACCGACCCGGACGTGATGAGCGACCTGATGAGGAACCTGGGCGGCCTGAACGTCATGTAGGCGAGCCGCCGTTCGGGGTGGCCGGCCCGTCTCCGTCCTCCCGGTCTTCCTCCTCGGCCAGGTCCATGATCCGCCGGCGAAGTTGGAGCCGGTCGATCCCCCACGAGTCGAAGAGCTCCACCACCTCCGCGTCGTCGGTCACCACCAGGGCGAGGAGGATGTCTGCGGGTTCGATCGCCGGGTGGTGGAGGTCGTGCGAGGACTCCTGGGCCAGATCCAGCACGCGGAGCGCCCGCTCGGTGAACGGCCACGGGAACGGCCCCTCCGATGGATCTCCAGGTTCTCGTCCGCTCACGGGTCCATAACTGGACAGGAGCCGGATGACCTGCTGGCGCACGCGGTTCAGGTCCGCACCGAGCTTCTGGAGGACCTGGGC
>DHWS01000035.1:20403-36235 GCA_002413305.1 Actinobacteria bacterium UBA5176
GTCCCGATGTAGTTGTGGCCGAGTGTGAGCGCCTCGCGGAGCGAGAGCTCCAGGACCTTCTTCGCGCGCGGCGTGAACGGGATGTGACCGGTCGGGGCGGCCTGACCCTGACCGATGATCTCTTCCACCTGCCGGCGCACGGACTCGAGCGAGATGTCGAGCGCCCGCAACACCTCCGCGGCGACGCCCTGGCCCTCGTGGATCAACCCGAGGAGGATGTGTTCGGTTCCGATGTAGTTGTGGTTCAGCATCCTCGCCTCTTCTTGGGCGAGGACGACCACCTTCCGAGCGCGATCGGTGAACCGTTCGAACATGTGCAGCGACCTCCCAGGGCATCGTGCGCCGCCGTAGCGGGATCGGCAAGGCAGGTACCCTTGCACCCGCGATGACCGGGGCGATCGACCGACTGGGGCTCCCGCCCGAACGATGGGCCGACGTCGACGGCCCGGTTCACTACCGCGAGTGGCCGGGACCGGCCGGCGAGCCGGTGTTCGTCCTGGTCCACGGGCTGGCAGGCTCGCTCCTGAACTGGGCCCTGGTCGCACCCAGGCTCGCCGAGCGAGGACGAACGATCGCCCTGGACCTGGCCGGATTCGGCCTCACTCCGCCGGAAGGGCGCGGGACCAGCGTGGGTTCGAGCTGGCGGCTGCTTGACGGGTTCCTGAGGGCGCTCAAGCTGCCTCCGGTGATCCTGGTGGGGAACTCGATGGGCGGCATGGTCTCGCTGATCCAGGCAGCCCACCACCCGCGGTCGGTGGAACGCTTGCTCCTGGTGGACGCCGCGTTCCCCCGGACCAACCGCCTGGCCGGCCAGTTCTCCCCCGGCGTGGCGGCACTGTTCGCGGTCTACGCCGCGAACCGCCGGCTGTCCGAGCGGTTCGTCGCTGCCCGGGCCCGGCGGCTCGGAGCCGAGGGGCTGGTCCGGGAGACGCTCCGGCTGGTCGCCACCGATCCAACCCGGATCGACCCGGCACTCGTCGAGGCCCTGATCGAGCTGGCCCGGCGACGGGAGGGCTTTCCCCACGCCTCCGAAGCGTTCCTGAACGCGGCCCGGTCGATCTTCCGCGCCCAGGTCCGACCCGGCCCGTACCGCCGCCTGGTCCAGCAGGTACGCACGCCGGCGCTGGTGACCCACGGCGCGCGCGACCGTCTGGTTCCGGTGAAAGCCGCCCGTGAGGCCGCGCGCTTCCACCCGAACTGGCGCCTGGTGGTGTTCGGCGACCTCGGGCACGTCCCGCAGATGGAGGCGCCGACGCTGTGGCTCGACGCCGTGAGCAGCTGGCTCGACGAGGCGCCCGCGGATTCCGAAGGTGAAGCGGCCGGCTGAGCCCGGCTTCGGCTACTTCCCGGCCGTCTTCCGGAGCTCGGTGAGCGCTTCCTCCATCCCGGCCGCCAGGAATTCGATGTCCGGCAGGGTGTCCCAGTCGGCCGTGATCCCGAACGCCATGGTCCCAGCCAGGCTGGTCACGGCGATCGACAGGCCCATGGATTCGGCGATCGGCATGACGGGGTATTGGGCGAGGAGCTTCGCGCCGGCGATATACATCGGGATCTGCGGTCCGGGCACGTTGGAGACCACCAGGTTGATCACGCGGGTCCGGGCGGCCAGGCGGGCGGCCATGGCGTGGATCGTCGGCGGCGCCCACGTTCCGATGTTCATGAGGAACTCGGCCCCGACGGCGTAGTTCGAATCCTTCAGGTGCTTGGTCTCCTCGGAGATCTGGTGGACGCGCTTCTTCGGCCCCATCGGCCCCACGGGCAGGTCGACGAAGAAGGTCGAAACCCGATTCCCCAGCGCGGAGGCCTGATCCTCGGTTCGAACCGACACCGGGACCATCGCCCGGAGCGTTCGGTCCCGCGTGGGCTCGCGGCGCGAGCGCAGCAGCCGGTGGAGCCCGCCGGCCACCGTGGCCAGCACCACGTCGTTCACCGTCCCTCCGAGCGAGTTCTTGATGTCCTTGAAGGTCTGGACCGGGGCTTCGACCATGGCGAACCGGCGGTTCGGCCCGACCTTGCGGTTGAACGGACTGGGGGGGGCGAGCACCCCACCGCCCACGATCTCCCGGAGCCCGCCCACCACGTCCGTGAAGTCCTTCAGAACCCGGGCCGGCGTCTGGAGGGTCTGGCGCGCCAGGTGGGCGAGGCTCCCGACCGGATGGGTGACCTGATCCCGGAGTGCCTCGGCGAGGAGTTCGAGCCGGCTCGGCTCCGGCGCCGGCTCCCACTTCTGGGGGTCGAGGACGGTGGGGATGGGGCTGAAGTCGTACACCACCGAGGCGAGGTCGATGGCACCCATCCCGTCGACCATCGCGTGGTGGACCTTGGTGAGGATCGCAGCGAGCCCATCCTCCATGCCCTCGATGAAGTAGGCCTCCCACAGCGGCTTCGTCCGGTCGAGTGGCCGCGAGATCACCCGCTGCACGTAGTCGATGAGCTCGCGCCGGCCGCCCGGCGAGGGGAGGGCGGCCCGACGAAGGTGAAAGGCGGGATCGAAGTTCGTGTCGTCCACCCACACGGGACGCGCCGCGGCGAGCGGAGGGAAGACGATCTTCTGGCGGAACCGCGGCGCCAGGTGGAACCGGGAGGTCAGGACGCGGACCAGGTCCTCGTACGTGAGGTGGCCGCCGGGCGCAGTCGTTGGGTCGAGGATCGCCACCCCACCCACATGTTGGTGGACGGAGGGCGTTTCGAGGTAGAGGAACGAGGCGTCCTGCGGACCGAGGCGCTCCACCGCGGTCTCCTCCCTGCTCCGACGTGCGGGGCTCATCCAAGCAGGCCCCGGGCTGGTCCGAATCAGGCTACACCGAACGCCGGGGTGTCAAGGAATGGCCGGACGGACGGCCTCAGGCCAGATGCCCGCAGTGGAGGCACTCGTGCCAGGTGCCCTCCAGATCGAGGCGGAACATCGCCTTCATC
Organism: Actinobacteria bacterium UBA5176; assembly: GCA_002413305.1. Classification (GTDB taxonomy): domain Bacteria; phylum Actinomycetota; class UBA4738; order UBA4738; family UBA4738; genus UBA4738. The sequence goes on from DHWS01000035.1 coordinate 23,320, forward strand.
CCGCAATGGTTGCAGCGCCGGATGACGTGGCCCGGCGAGGGCGCCTCATCGCGGGGGTCGCCATGCCGGCGCAGCGCGTCGAGGTAGCGCCGGTAGAGGGTGGAGGATTCGAGGGTACGGAGGTCTTCCTGTCGCTGAGCCATGACCCTCCCCTTTCGGCTTGTCGGGTTCAGTCTTCCCGTTTCGGCCCCGGTCCACCCCCGGTTCGGTGACAACCCGCGCCAGATCCGTCCGGTCAGGCGCGTCTCAAGGCCCCTGGGTTCGAGAAGCCTGAGAGATTCCCGGATTCCCTGTCCGATGCCGCTGGAGTACGCTCACCCGAATCGACGGGCCAGTCGGAAATGGCATCTGCAAGGAGGAGGAGGAGGAGGAGGAGAGATGAGCCTGTTCAAGGACATGCGGAAGATGCGCAAGGACGCGAAGATCCTGTGGGACGTGCCTCCGCCCGGAGCTCAGGGCACCGGGACGCCCCCTGTCACCACGTTCTGACGACGGCGATGGCGATGTTTCTCAGTCCCACGAAGTACGTCGAGAAGGTCTCCGGCCAGCTCCACGAACGACTGAAGGGCCAGGAGGTGCTGGCCGTGGCACTGTTCCAGCCGAAGACGGCACTCACGGCCGAGATGTCGAAGCGCGACGCCCGACGTCTGGCAAAGCATTCCGTCGCGTTCGCCGTGACTTCTGAGGCGGTGTATGTGTTCGGGCTGAAGGACCGCGGATACACCAACATCGGACGGGTCGAGGAGCAGCTCGCCGTGCTCCCGCGGGCCGGGATGCGGGTGACCACAGGGCGCGGCGCGGATACCCTGCAGCTGGCGGACGACAACAACATCCGGCTCGCCACCAACGTCGTGACGCTGCACCTGGCCGATGGCCGGTCCGTGCAACTGTCGGCGACCGTGTTGTCCAAGACCGTCAACGCGATCAACGAGGGCTTCGTGCGCGTGCTCACCGAAGGAGGAGCTCAGAGCCCGGTCTGAGCGAGCGGCGCAGCCTCACGCCGGGGCCGCGTCGCCGCAGGCTTCGTTCCAGACGAGGAAGACGGGTGTCTCGCGTTCGTACCCCAGCACACTGATGCCGGCGGTTGCCAGCGCGAACCGCATCCCCGAGTCCGGCGGGAGGCCGATCCATCGGGCGGCCAGGATCCGTAGCACGTGCGCGTGCGCGAACAGGGCCACGTCGCCTTCGGTTCGCCGCACCTCCGCCACCACGCGGTCGACGCGGTCCCCGACCTGTTCGACGGCCTCGCCACCCGGACATCCATCCCGCCACAGGAACCAGCCGGGGCGAACGGCCCGGATCTGGCCGGTGGTCAGGCCCTCGTACTCGCCGTAGTCCCACTCGACCAGGTCGTTGCGCAGTTCGGCCCGATCGCCGAAGCCCGCCAGCAGGCAGGTCTGGAGGGCGCGCTGCCGGGGGCTCGACAGGATCTTCGCGAAATCCCCCCCGGTCAGGCATGTGCCAAGGACAGCGGCCTGGCGTTCGCCCTCCAGGGTGAGCGGCACGTCGGTCCGGCTGGTGTGTCGCAGCGCCGCGCTCCACGCGGTCTCGCCGTGGCGGACGAGCACGACGCGTTGTGACACGGCCGGGTCGGCGACCCCGGCCCGCCCGGCCGGTTCCGCACTGGGCCGCGTGGGCGCCATGCAGCCGGGTCAGGCCTCGAGGGCGGCGAGCGTCTGCGTCAAACCGGTGTCGAGGTCTCGCGGCGCATACCCGAGCTCCTGGCGAGCCTTCGCATCGGTGGCCCAGTACGTCACTCCATCGGCGGCCGTGATCAGCTCGCGGAGGTTCGGCGGCAGCCCCATCATCCTCGTCACCAGGGGTGCGATCGGGATCGACATCTTCACCAACACGGTCGGCATCGTGATGCGCGGCGGCTTCCGGCCGGACAGGGAGGCGGCCTTGCGGATGCCGTCGCCCATCGTGGTGATCTCGCCGCCCAGGACGTAGGCCTCGCCGATCCGGCCTTTGTCGTGGACCAGCAGGATGCCGTCGCCTGCGTCCTCGACGTGGAGGAGGTTGAAGCCCGCCTCCGGGAAAGTCATCACCGGCAGCTTGCCGGTTCGGACCTGGTCGAGCATGTGCCCTAGGACCGAGTGGTCGCCCGCGCCGTACACCCCGCCCGGCTGGGCGATGACGATGGGGGCGCCGCCGGCGATGCGGTCAAGGACCAGCTGATGCGAACGGTACTTCGTCTCGTCGTAGTAGGAGACGAAACCCTCCGCTTCGTCCCGGTGGTAGCGCTCATCCACGACCCTGCCGTGCGTGTTGCCGAACACGTTGATCGTCGAGACGTAGCAGATGCGGTTGACGCCGGCGCCGGCCGCCGCGTCCAGCACCCGTTCGGTTCCCCGGACGTTCGCCTCGTACATCGCTGGGCGGGCGGAGGCAGGGATGCCGACCTCGTACATGGCCGCGACGTGGAAGACCGAATCGCATCCTTCGACGCCTCGTGCGATCGCGGCCTCGTCGCCCAGGTCCCCGGGGACCAGGTCGCAGCCCAGGGCGGTCAGGGCGGCTGCCTTCTCGGGCGAACGGACCAGCGCGACGACCTGATCGCCCCGCTCCCGCAGCTTGCGAGCCACGGTCCCGCCGATGAACCCAGTCCCGCCGGTGACGAATGCCTTCACCCGCGTATTCAATCCCGCGAGGTCGCTTCGCGCGAATCTGCTCAGGCCGCCGCCGTCACGGGCCTCGCGGCTCGGCGGCGGGGCCCCGGCGGGCGATCGAGGCGGCGATCGCCCCGGCCAGGATCAGCATGCCGCCGAGGACCGTGCCCGCGTGCAACCGTTCGCTCAAGAAGATCACCGCTAGGGCGGCCGCGGCGAGCGGCTCCGTGGCGGCCACGATCGATGTGCGGACGGCGCCGAGTCGCCGGAGACCCGCGAAGAGGCAGACGAACGCGCCGGCCGTGAACGCGGCCATCCCGATCACGGGTCCCCACTGGTGCCAGCCGCGCGGCAGCTGGGCCCTCCCGGTGGCCTCGGCGAAGACCCCCAGCGCGATGCCCGCGGCGGCGCTCACCCACATCGACCCGGTCAGCGAGTTCGTCCGCTTCAAGACGGAGCCCGCGCCGACCAGGTACAGGGAGAAGGTCAGCGCCGAGCCCAGCGCGAAGCCGACCCCCGTGGAGTCGATCGCCGCGCTCCCTCCCGCCAGCACGACGACGGCGGCACCGGCCATCGCCGACGCCAGCGCTCCGCCGAGCAGCCACCCGGGGAACCCCTTCCCCGTGGCCAACGCCAGGAGAGCCACGAACACGGGGTACGTGAAGAACAGGAGTGTGACCGCGGGGACCGTCCCGTGCGGCAAGGCGGCGAAGAACAGCTCCGCTTCGACCGCGTACCCCGCCACCCCCAGCGCGAACAGTCGCCATCCCTCGCCCTTCGCCGCGCGCAGCGGCTGGCGCACTGCAACGACCGCTCCGGCCATGAGCAGCGCGGCGATGGCGAAGCGGAACGCCAGGAGCGACGTCTCGCCCAGTCCGCGCCGGGTGGCCACCTTCCCCAGGACGACCACCGCGCCGAACTGCAAGGAGGTCAGCACGATCAGGGTGCCGCCCAGGAGATCGTTCGACCGGCGGCCGGCCGGCGGCGTCATCCGGACGTCATGCCGGCTTGGATGGCGGCGGAGGACGCTCCGGCCGGTACCCGGCGGCGCGCTCCCAACTCTCCGCCAGCCCGAGAAGGGTCCACTCCTCGGAAGCTTGCCCGATCAGGGTGACGCCGATCGGCAGACCGGCCGATGAACGCCCGGCGGGAACGTTCACCGCGGGCAGCCCGGAGAGGTTCACCGAGCACGTCATGAACCCTGGCCCGACCTGTTCGACCTCCACCTCCCCGGCCGAGCCCAGATCGACGGTCCGCTGGTCGGCTCCGGGCGCCGGGTACGGCGTGGTCGGCACCAGCAGCGCGTCGATCCGTTCCAGCCGCTCGACGAACCACGTCCGGACGGCTTCGCGATCACGCGACGCCCGCTCCCGCTCCTCTTGGGTCACGCGCGACCCCTGTTCGAGCCATGCCCTCGGCTGTGGTGCGACCAGGTCCAGGCGCTGGCCCCGTAGGGACGGGTGAGCTTGCCAGAACTCCGGCGTGGTGACTTGCATCCACAGGGCCCGCACGCCGTCCAGGCCGGCCCCGTCCACGGTCTCCACGTGATGGCCTGCGGCCCGAAGCGTTTCGGCCGCCCGAGCCACCGTCGCCCGCGTCTCGTCGTGCACGAACCGGTCAAAGAACCCGCCGTCGGGCAGGCCGATCCGGTGGACTCGCTCGTCCTCCGACGACGAGGGCCCGTGCCGGACGCGCACCCCCATGTCGCCAATCGCCCGATACGCCAGCTCGTGAAGGTCCCGGGCGGTCGACGCCATCGGCCCGGGGCAGTCCATCGAGGGCGCCAGCGGCATGATCCCCTTCAGCGGGAACCTCCCCTGCGTTGGCTTCAGCCCGAAGCACCCGCACATCGCCGCCGGGATGCGGATCGAACCTCCGGTGTCCGAGCCGAGAGCGAGCGGGACCACGCCGGAGGCGACCGCCGCGCCCGAGCCGCCGCTCGACCCTCCGGTCATGCGCGCCGGGTCCCACGGGTTCCCGGTCCTCCCGCACGCGCTGACCAGGTTCGTCCCGCCAGCGGCCAGCTCGTGCTGGTTCGTCTTGCCGACGAAGATGGCCCCGGCCGCACGCCACGCCGCCACCACCGGCGCGTCGGCCGGGGCCGCACCCCGTCCGCGGTAGGCCGCGCAGCATCCGGTGGTCTCGTGGCCGGCCACGTCGAACAGGTCCTTCACCGCCACGGGGATGCCGGTCAGTGGGTGGTACTCCTCGCGGCGAACCCGTCCGGCGTTCCGCGCCGCGTCGACGGCCTCGTCGGCCCAGACTTGGGAGAACGCGTTCGTGAAGGGCTGCCACGCCTCCAGCCGAGCCAAGGCGCGTTCGACCAGCTCGATGGGCGTGACCTCTCCGCGCCGGAACGCGCCGGCCATCTCGAGGCCGGTCTCGAGCTCACCGTCGGCCAGCGCGCTCACGACAGGATGAACTCCCGGACCCGCAGGACGATGTCCGGGATCGCTTCGTACATCGCCCGGCCGTCTTCGAACATCAGCAGCTCGGCGTTCGGCATGATCTCGACCAGGATGCGGCCAAGCTCGGCCGGGTGGATGTCGTCGCCCTCCTGGCAGATCAGGAGGGTGGGGGCGGTGACCCGCCGGAGCACCTCCCGGTCGGACACCGGCCAGTCCTCGATGATCTCGCGGATGGCCCGCGGCGCGCCCACCGGATTGAACTGCTGGAGCATCTGCCGGTCGAGGTCGCGGAGGAACGGATAGTCGATGTAGTTCGCCTGGCGCTCGGGGTCGGCCAGGAGGGCTTCGATGGCCTCCTCCTTCGACTTGCCTTCGACCAGGGCCACCGTCCGCAACATGCGCTCCTTGTACTGGAACTCGACGTCCAGCCCGGCGGGCAGCAGGAAGATCAGCTTGTCGAAACGATCCGGCTGGCGTTCCAGCACGTGGGCGATGGCCCCGGCCCCGAGCGAGGTCCCGAACGCATTCGTCACCCCGTACGCGTCCGCGACGGCCAGCAGGTCGCGGGCGAAGTCCGCGAACCGATACCCGCGCTCGGGGGAGGAGCTGTGCCCGTGGCCACGGAAGCAGAACCGGACCTTCGTCCCCGGGATCAGCGGGGTGAGCTGGGCCAGCTCCTGGCAGGAGTTCGTGAGCCCGTGGGCCAGCACGGTGACCGGCTCGCCCTCCCAATCCACCTCGACGTGGAGGGTGGCGTCCTCGGTGACGAGCTCAGACACGCCGGTTCGAACCTCCGTTCACCACGATGTCCCCCCGGCGCTCAGGCGGGGCCGAAGCTCTGGGCCCACGCCTTGCTCCGCTGGAGCTTCGACCGCTGCCGGGCTTCGATCCCGCGCACCACCACGACGGCCAGCAGGGCGTCAACCGCGTAGACGATGGCATCGGCCACCTGGACCCACTCCCGGGTGAGGTGCTGATGCAGGGAATAGGTCTGTCCGACGCGTGGGCCGAGGCTCGAGGCGACCAGCGACAGGATGGACGCACCGAGCCATCCCGCCCACCAGAACAACATCACCGGCGGCGAGGTCAGCGCTTTCCACTCCACGGCCCCAGCAGCGGGCTCACTGGCCCGCCACAGCTCACTCATGGCCCGGTAGGGCTGGACGACGTTGGCGAAGGGGATGAACCACCACCCCACGGTCCACCCGGGGGTGAACCCCAGCCCTGAAGAGCCCAGGATCGGAAGGTCTGAATGCGAACGCGACTGCCACAAGAGCCAGACCACAGCGCTGGCCAGGAGCAGCACGCCCACGATGCCCGCCACCGCATTCAGCCGGTCCACAGCGGAGGTCACGTCGCCGCTCGGCGAGCCGTGGATCTCGATGCCCCGCAGGATCGAGATGTACTGGAGCCGGAAGGCGATGGCGAGAAGCTGCACCAGGGCCATGGCGACCAGCAGCGCGGTGAGCGCCTGGGTCAGCCTCTTCGTGGGGCGATAGGGCCGCGCGGCGAACGACGGCGCCCATCCGGGGGCGACGCCCTGGGCCGGGACCTCCATCGAACGCGGCTCCCAGGCCGTGAACCGGTTCCAGGCCTCGTCCCAGCCCTGGTTCGTTCGGGCGAACCGGAGGATCGCCGGACCTGGCTGCTCGCGATCCCAGATGCCGAAGTAGTCCGCGCCGAACCCGAGGATGTACCGCGTCCCGGAATGGCTGAACCGAAGCGCGCCCTCACCGACGCGCGGCCCGGCGGGAGCCGGCTGCGCCGCGGGCTGCACGGTCGATGGAGCGGTCCCAGCCTGCCACGTCGGCGAAGAGGAAGGTTGCGGCCACCCCGGTGAAGGGGCCGGCTGCTGAGCGACCGGCGGCTGCGTCGTGGGGGGTTGCGTGGGAGGTGCCTCCCACCCGGGCGAGGCGGGCGGTCGCCAGTCCGGCGTCGGCGGCCCGGCGACGGGCGGCGCCTGGCCCACGGGGACGGTCAGGTCGCTCTGGCAGTAGCGACACTTGATCGCCTCGTCCTGGATCTCCTCGGCGCAGTACGGACACTTCTTCATGGCGCTCCCCGTCTCGAACGAGAGGGTAGCCGGTTTGGACGGCCGGTTCTGCGCATCGGCACCGACGCGCGTCAGCCGTTTAGGGCGGTCCGAACGGCGTCGGCGATCTTCGCGGCGGAGATGCCGGCCCATTCGCGGAGCTCCTCGGGCTTGCCCGAGCCCGGCATCTCCGTCACGGCGAGCTTGATCACCCGGCCCGCGAGGCCGGCGCCGCCCGCCGACAGCGCCTCCAGCACCGCATCGCCGAGGCCACCCTGCATCCAGTGATCCTCGACCACCAGCAGGACCGACGTGTCCGCGAACGCCTTGCGAAGCGTGGCGCCGTCGATCGGCTTCACCGAGTAGGCGTCGATCACCCGCACCCGGATCGACTCCTCCACGAGCTGGTCGGCCGCCGTCAGCGCTTCGAACAACGTGACGCCCGCCGCGACGATGGTCACCTGGTCCTGCGAGCTCATCCGCACGACCTTCGACCCCCCGATCGGGAAGGACTCGTCCGAGTCGTACAGCTTCGGGGTCTTCTCCCGCGTGGTCCGGATGTAGGAGACGCCGGGCAGGTCGGCCATGGCCGTGATGAGCTTCGCCGTGCAGTTCGCATCGGCCGGATACAGGACCGTCGAACCGTGCACGGCGCGCATCATGGCCAGATCCTCCAGTGCCATCTGCGACGGGCCGTCTTCACCGATCGACACGCCGGCGTGCGAGCCGCACAGCCGGAGGTTCGCCCGGCTGACGGCGGCCATCCGCACGAAGTCGTACGCGCGGGTCAGGAACGCCCCGAAGGTGGCCGCGAACGGCACCTTTCCCAGCGCCTGCAGGCCGACCGCGGTGCCGAGCATGTTCTGCTCGCCGATGAACATCTCGAAGAACCGGTCGGGGGCGGCCTTCTGAAACTCCTCCGTGTGGGTGGAGTTCCCGACCTCCCCGTCCAGCACGACGACATCCGGCCGGGCCGCCAGCGCGGCCAGGGTGTCGCCGAACGCCTTCCGGGTGGCCTCCTCGTCGTCGTAGCTCGGCAGGGCCACCCCGACATCGCGGAGGTGGGGTGACGACACGAGCTTCGGCGTGGGCGGCGTGACGGTCAGGTGGCGGATGCCGCCGAGCTCCTCGATGGCCTGTTTGGCCTGGTCGTCGTCCAGCGCCTTCCCGTGCCATCCCTCGTGGTCGGCCAGGAACGAGACGCCGTGGCCCTTCACGGTCCTGGCGACGATCAGCGTCGGGCCTTCGCCACCTGCCGCCTCGCGGTACGCGGCGTCGATCTGTTCGACGTCGTGCCCATCGATCTGGATGGCCCGCCAGCCGAATGCCTCCGCCCGCGCGGCGTACCTCTGACCGTCCCACTGGAGCATGGTCGGCCCGCGCTGGCCCAGCCGGTTCATGTCGAGGATGCCGACCAGGTTCCGGACCTGGTGGTACGACGCCGTGGCCATGCACTCCCACACCGACCCTTCAACGATCTCGGAGTCGCCCATCAGGACCCATACGCGGCCGGGCAGGTCGTCGACGCGCATGGCCAGCGCCATCCCCAGACCGACCGGCAGGCCCTGGCCGAGCGAACCGGTCGCCACGTCCACCCACGGCATCTCCGGCACCGGGGCGGGGTGTCCCTGGACCGGCGACCCGAACCTCCGGAACGACAGCAACTGTTCGTCGGTGATGGCCCCGATCGCCTTGAACACGCTGAACAGCAGCGGCGACGCGTGGCCCTTCGACAGCACGAACCGGTCGTTGCCGAGGTTCTTCGGGTCGTCGACGTCGAACCGAAGATGGTCGGAGAACAGCACGGCCAGCAGGTCGGCGGCGGACATGGACGACGTCGGATGCCCGGAGGCCGCGGCGGTGGACGCCCGGATGCTGTCCACGCACAGCTGGGCCGCCAGGTCGTTCCACTCCTGCGTCTTGTCCATGCCGAAGTCCTCCCGCCTGATCGAAGATGCCGTCGGATCGTCTCCTGAACCTGGTCTCACATTACCCGGCCGGCGTGCGCAGGCGAACCGAAGTTCGGTAGGGTTCCATGCGGCATGGCCGTCCAGATCGGGATCGGGCTGTTTACCGGGCAGGTGCCGCCGGGTTCGAAGCGCACCTTCAGCCAGGAGTACCGCGAGACGATCGACCTGGTGCGGCTGGCCGAGACGGTGGGGTTCGATTCGGCCTGGGTGAGCGAACACCACGGCGCCGGCGACGGGTATATGTCGGGCCTGCTCCCGACCCTGGCCGCGTTGGCGGCGGTGACCGACCGGATCAGGCTCGGGACCGGCGTCATGCTCGCCCCGTTCTACGACCCGCTCCGGCTGGCGGAGGATGCCGCAACGGTGGACCTGATCTCGGGCGGACGCTTGATCCTCGGCCTCGGCCTGGGCTGGCGCGAAGAGGAGTTCCGGATGTTCGGCGTGCCGATCGGCGAGCGGCTCCGGCGCACCGTGGAGACCGTCGAGATACTCCGCCGGGCCTGGACCGGGAAGCGATTCTCATTCGAAGGCACGGCCTTCTCCTACGACCAGGTACAGGTCACCCCGCCTCCGGCCCGGGAGGGCGGCATCCCGATCTACCTGGGAGGGATGAGCGAAAAGGCGATCCGCCGCGCAGGGCGCCTCGCCGACGGCTACATCCGGACGCGGGGCGGCTGGGTGGACCAGATGCGCCACGACGCCCACCTGGCCGACGAGGCGGCTCGCGCCGCGGGCAAGGGGCCGGAGTTCGGCTTCGCCCAGCTCCAGAACGCGTTCGTCTGGGACCGGGGCGACGCATGGGACGTCGTGCGGAAGGGCGCCCGGTGGCACATCGGGGTGTACGGAGGGTGGGCTGCCGGGAGTGACACGCCAGGCAAGGACTACTTCAGCGTGGCCCCCGACGACGAGACCCTGAAGACGATCACCCCATCCGGGTCGCCGGACGAGATCACCGCCCGGCTCCGGCAGATCGTGGATCCCTTCGCCGACCGCCAGGAGTTCCACCTGGTGGTCCGGCTGCACTATCCCGACATGCCCTTCGAGGTTGCCGCCCACGCCATCGAGCTGTTCGGGGCGAAGGTCATCCCCGCCCTGAAGGGCAACTGACTCACAGCACCCGGACGGCCCGCCGCTTGCGCGCGGCCACCGCCCCGGCCGAGACCAGCGCCAGCACCCCACCCAGCACGATCGCCCAGAGCCAGGTTCGAAGCGGTGGCGCGGGTGTGGCGGCAGGTTGGGCCGGAGCGGGGATCGGTGCGGCCGAAGCCGGCCGAAGCACGCCCACCGTGCGGAACAGCTTCGCCAGCGCCGGGGACGCCGCGTACCAACCCTCCGGAACGGGGTTCCCGAGGAAGCTCCCACCGGATTCGAAGTGGGCGACCGGGCCGCCGTGGGCGGAGGGATAGACCTCCTGCCGGAGGGTCTGGGTCCCGAACGCGGGATCGTTCGTCAGGTACGTGACCTCGTACCGCGGTCCGAGGGGGCCCGCCGGCGCTGCCGCGATCCATTCGCCCGACGTCCGGGCATCGATGGTCCGCAGTCCGAGTTCGTTCAGGAGCGCCTCGTAGTTCGAGGGCAGGGTGGCCTGCTGTCCCACCTGGCCGTCGACAACAAGGAAATTGCCGCCCAAGATCACCGGGCGGGGCAGCCGCGGGCCGGTGATGATCGCCGAACCCGTGATGACCGAACCTTCGCCCTTGGCCATCGCCGGCCCGGCCAGGAACCCCACCGCGGCCAAGCCCGCCAGCAGCGCGATCGTCATCCGTCGCACCTTCGACACCTCCCGTCCCGTCGCCACCACCATGATCCTCCACTCCCCCTACGGTGCGGACGAGGGATCGGTTCCGGTGGGCGGCGGTTCGCTCTGTCAGAAACCGGGCTTCGAACGCTCAGGGAGCTCCTGGGCGGCCTCCTTCAACGCGGCCCAGACCTCCCGGAAGACCTCCGCCGCGTAGGAGGGCGGCTGGCTTCCCTGCCCACCCATGGCCCCGCGAAGGGCCGTGGCCGTCATGTCGATCGCTTTCTCGAACAGCACCCTGTCGATGTCGCCTGCCACGTTCGACCTCCCTCGTCCTGGTCCCGAGCCCAGCTAGGCTACTCGACCCGCCGCGCGATACCGTGGACGGATGCTGGTGACCTATTCGTGGCTGGCCGAACGGCTGGACGACCCCTCGGTGGCGACCGTCGATCTGCGGTGGCGCGAGGACGGGTCCGGGCGGGCCCGGTACGTGGCCGGGCACATCCCCGGCGCGGTGTACCTCGACTGGTCGGTCGACCTCGTCGACCCCGGGCACCGGTTCGCGTTCATGCTGGCACCACCGGAGCGGCTGGCTCACGTGCTCGGCGCGGCGGGGATCGGCGATGGCTGCGCGGTGGTCGCGTACGCGGACGACCACGGCTCCGGTCCGCACCGACTGTGGTGGGCCAGCCGGGTGCACGGGCACGAGGACGTGGTCGTGCTCGACGGCGGTTTCGACCGCTGGCAGGCCGAACGCCTCCCGGTTGAGCCTGGCGTGGCCGTTCGGCCGCGGGCGGTGTGGACGCCGGGACGGGCGGTCGGGGGACGGGTGGCCACGGCAGAGGACGTCGCGGCGGCGGCGGACGACCCGGACGTGATCGTCCTCGACTCGCGCCCGGCCGAGCAGTTCCGCGGAGAGGCCGTGTGGTTCGAGACCGGCCCCATCCCGGCCGGCCCGGACGGGGTGGCTCGTACGCCGCGGGGTGAGTTGCGGGCCGGACGCGTCCCCTGGGCGAAGAACGTCCCCGCCGAGGACCTCTACCACAGAGACTTCACCCTCAAGTCCCCCCGGGAGCTTCGGGAGCTGTTCGACGCGAAGGGTGTGACCGAGCGGTCGAGCGCGATCACGTACTGCGGGGTCGGGATCTCGGCGTCGGCGCTGGCCTTCGCGTTGACCGTGGCGGGCGTGCGGGACGTCCGGCTGTACGACGCGTCGTGGGACGAATGGGGCCGCGATCCCGCCCGGCCGGTCGTCCGGGACCGAGCTACTCCCGGGGCTTCGTGATGTGCCAGTGTCGGGGCGCGATGAGGTCCTCGGCCTCCTCGGGTCCCCACGTGCCGGGCTCGTAGAAGGCCACCGGCGGCGGGTTCTCCAACACCGGCATCATCAGCTCCCACGACCGTTCGACGCCGTCCTCGTCGGTGAACAGCGTGCGGTCGCCGTGCATCGCCTCCAGGATCAAGAGCTCGTACGCCTCGACGAGCGGAGCGCCGTACCGGCGCTGGTAGTCGAATTCCAACGCGGCGCGGTCCAGCACCATCCCGACCCCGGGGCGCTTGATGTTGAGGGCGATCGTGATGCCCTCGTCGGGCTGGACCCGGATCGTGACGTGGTCGCGGCCTGGGAACGTCGTCTCGTTCCGGTCGAACACGTTGTACGGGACGTCCCGGAACGACAGCGAGATCTCGCTGGCCTTGCGCTTCAGCTTCTTGCCGGTCCGTAGGTAGAACGGGACGCCCGCCCACCGCCAGTTGTCGAGCTCGACCTCCATCGCCCCATACGTCTCGGCCTGTGAGTCCTTCGCCACGTCCGGCTCGTCCCGGTAGCCGACGTATTGGCCGCGGACCACCTTCGACGGATCGATCGGCTTGGCCGAGCGCAGCACGCGGACCTTCTCGTCGCGCAGGCGGTCCGGCTCGAAGGACACCGGCGGCTCCATGGCCACGAACGTCATGACCTGGAAGAGGTGTGTCACGATCATGTCGCGGATCGTGCCGGTCTCCTCGTAGAACGCGCCGCGGCCTTCGATCCCGATGTCCTCGGCCACCGTGATCTGCACGTTCTCCACGTACCGGCGGTTCCAGATCGGCTCGAACATCCCGTTGGCGAACCGGAACGCCAGGATGTTCTGGACGGTCTCCTTCCCGAGGTAGTGGTC
>DHWS01000017.1:0-6700 GCA_002413305.1 Actinobacteria bacterium UBA5176
GGAGGAGGAGATGGCATGAGCACGACGACGGAGACGGCGGTGGGCACTCAGGTCTACCGGGTGTACATCAAGGCCTCGCCCCAGGCGATCTGGGACGCGATCACCAAGCCCGAGTGGACCGAGCGGTACGGCTACGGCGGCCGGGGCGAGTACGGCCTGCGGCCCGGCGGCGCCTACACCGGGTTCACCAGCCAGAAGATGAAGACCGAAGGCGCGTCGATCGGCTACCAGGTCCCGGACGTCGGCGTCGACGGCGAGATCATCGAGGTGGACCCGCCCCGCAAGCTCGTCCAGACGTGGCGCATGCTCATGGACGACGAGCTGGCCGCGGAGGGCTTCACCCGTCTCACCTACGAGATCGAAGAGACCAGGGACGGCGTCACCAAGCTCACCGTGACCCACGACCTCGAGGGCGCGCCGAAGCTGGCCCTGGTGCTGTCCGGCGGGATGGAGGATCAGGGCGCGGGCGGCGGCTGGAGCTGGGTGCTCAGCGGCCTGAAGACGCTGTTGGAGACCGGCCAGTCACTGATGCACTGAACCGAGCCGGCAACGACGAAGGCCCTGCCCCCACCCGGGGGATGGGGCCTTCGTTCGTTCCAGGCTGGCTGGTCCGGGAGTGGCTACTCGGGGGCCACGACGAGCCCGGGGATCGGTTGGGGGATCGCGAGGTCCAGGAGGCGGCGAACCGCCCGGCCCGCGTTGACCAGCGTGACCGTGCCGCCGGCCGCGTGGGCTCGCTCCGCCAGGACGAGCAGCATGCGCAGCCCCTGGCTGTCCATGAACGTGACCTCGGACGTGTCGAGGGAGAGCGTTGGATGGTCGGCCAGGGAGGCCTCGAGCCGCTCCCGGGTCCCTTCGACGCTGGAGATGTCGAGCTCGGCGGCGCGGCGAAACGCGCCGGGCTCACCAAACGGCTCGACACGCAACTCGTTCGACTCCGCCACTGAACCCCTCGGCTGCCGCGATGTTTGCGGCCTCCCCCGGACGATACTGTCCACACGTCCGGGGTCAAAGGACCGGGGCTCGCCTTCTCGCTCGATCGTGGCGAGATATCACGAACTGGACCAAAGGGAGTCAGCTCTGGGTGGCGGTGACGAACACGTTCGCCGTGAGGTCGCCCAGCGCGTCGTGCCAGACGTGCCTGGGGTTGCGTTCGACCTCGGTCACGATCTCCCGCATGCGGGTGAGCACCTCGGGCTCGTCGTCGTCGTAGACGTCGCCCTGGAGGAGCTTCAGGACGTCCAGGCGGTAGCGTTTGTCGTTGATGAAGGCCGTGAACAGGACGTTCAGCCGGTAATACACCGAGATGAAGTTGTACCAGTTTCGGGTGCCGCGCTTGATCGTCGACTCGTACGTCTCGAACGAATCTCGCCGGAAGTCACCGGACTCCATCGCGCCCACGATGTCGCGGCTACCGAACCGCGAGCAGTTGAGCGCGATGCTCACCCCGGTCGAGAAGATCGGATCGACGAACCGGGCGGCGTCCCCAATCAGCATGAGGCGGTCGCCGGTGATCTGCTTCATGGCATAGCTGTAGTCGCCCTCGTCCTTGAACGGCCTGACCTGCTCCGCGGCCCGAAGGCTGGACAGCAGATCGGGGCGAGTGCTAACGCAATCCCAGAAGAACCGCTCCCGGGATTCACGCTGGTTCGCAAAGTTCTTCTTCTGCGTGACCACGCCGATGCTGGTCACCGTCTCGGTGATGGGGATCTGCCAGATCCAGGTGTTCGTCACCGGGAGGAAGTGGATGAAGATGTACTCGCCCTGTTCTTGTGAGTCCGCGAGGGCACCCCGATCGTATCCGTCGAACCACGTGTGGATGGCATACTGGTCGAACGTCGGATCCTTGATCCGCCACTTCATCTGGTTGCCCACCACGGTCCGGCGGCCGCTGGCGTCGACCACCATGCGGGCGCGGATCCGGAAGTCCTTGTTGCCCATGGCGAAGACCAGACCGGCGTGATCCGGTTCGGAGAGGTCGACCCCTCGGACGGACACCCCTGAGTACACCTTGGCACCGAGCTTTTCGGCGTGCTGCAGGAGGAGAAGGTCGAACAGCCCCCGGTCCACGTGGTACGTGTACGGCTGCGCGACGCCGGCTTGATCCCGCTCCTCGAAACGGAGCGACACCTGCTCCTCCGCCGCCAGGTCGTGCCAGTTCGCCGTCTCGAACACCCGCGGTCGCTCGGCTGCCGTCCACGCCGCGCCGAACTTGTGGACGAATCCATTCGACTCCATGACGGGGAGGAAATCGAGGTCCCGGAAGACGCGGGTGGAGGAGGGCACGAGGGACTCGCCGACGTGTGGGCGGGGGAACAGTTCGCGTTCGAAGATCCCGCACTGGATGCCCGCCTTCGCAAGGTAGGCTGCCATACTCGAACCAGCAGGACCTCCACCGATGATCGCTACGTCGATGTCAACGTCAGACAATGGAGTCCCCTCCCCTCAGCTTCGATGTCGTCCGGATGCCACCAGTGCACACGTAGTCTACATGCGGGCTAGCCCGGAACCGGTCAGACCTGGGCGGCCGTGACGAACGCGTTCGCCGTGAGGTCGCCCAGCGCGTCGTGCCAGACGTGCCTGGGGTTGCGTTCGACCTCGGTCACGATCTCCCGCATGCGGGTGAGCACCTCGGGCTCGTCGTCGTCGTAGACGTCGCCCTGGAGGAGCTTCAGGACGTCCAGGCGGTAGCGTTTGTCGTTGATGAACGCGGTGAACAGCACGTTCAGCCGGTAGTAGACCGAGATGAAGTTGTACCAGTTGCGGGTCCCGCGACGGATCGTGCTCTCGTAGTCGTGGAAGGCGTCGCGGCCGAAGTTCCCGCTCTCCAGCGCCTGCAGGATGTCCTTGTGGGCGAAGCGCGAGCTGTTCAGCGCGATGCTCACGCCGGTGGAGAAGATGGGGTCGACGAACCGCGCGGCATCGCCGATCAGCACCAGCCGGTCGCCAACGATCTGCCGCATCGCGTAGCTGTAGTCGCCCTCGTCCTTGAACGCCCGGAGCTGCTGGGCGGCCTTGAGGCCGCTGTACAGCTCGGGCCGGCTGGCCACCGCGTCCCAGAAGAACCGCTCCCGCGATTCGCGCTTGGTGGCGAAGTTCTTCTTCTGGGTCACCACGCCGATGCTGGTGACCTCCTCGGTGATCGGGATCTGCCAGATCCAGCTATTCGTGATGGGCAGGAAGTGCACGAAGATGTAGTTCGACAGCCCATCACGGTAGGCCATGGCCCGCCGGTCGTACCCCTCGAACCACGTGTGAATCGCGTACTGGTCGAACACCGAGTCCTTGATCCGCCACTTCATCTGGTTGCCGACCAGGGTTCGCCGACCGGTCGCGTCCACCACGATCCGGACCTTGGTGCTGAGCTGCTGGTCGCCCATGGTGAACTTGATGGCGGCGTGCACGGGGTCCGAGAAGTCGACACCCTGCACCGAGATCCCCTCGTACACCTTGGCCCCGAGTGCATGGGCGTGGTGGAGCAGCAGGTTGTCGAACTTCCCCCGGTCAACGTGGTACGTGTAGATCTGGGTGATGCCCTCCTGCATGCGCTCCTCGAACCGGAGGTCGGCCCTGCAGTCGGGCTCGAGGCCCTCCCAGTCGTGGTCGTACATGCGCCTGTCGTCGTTCGCCGCGGTCCACACCGCGCCGAACTTGTGCGGGAACCGGGCCTCCTCCATCTGCTCCAGGAACCCGAGCTCGTTGAACACGCGGGTCGAAGACGGCACGAGGGACTCCCCCACGTGGGGCCGGGGGAAGATCTCCCGCTCGAACACGACGCAGCTCACGCCGGCTTTCGCCAGGTAGGCAGCCATGCTCGAACCGGCGGGTCCACCGCCGATGATCCCGACTTCGAAGTCCACCTCTGAGGTCATCGATCCGCCTTTCCCATGTGCGATGTGGGCCGACGCGAACACCTCCCGCTCAATCTAGACGAGTCACGCCGAGGTTGGAACTGACCCATTCTATCGGGCCTCCGCGTCGATCCCATGGATACGTGAGCAGGATCATGCCGAGTGGACGGGACCTCTCGGCGGGACGTCCGGCCCGGCTCCGGCGGTCCGCACGAACCGGGATGGGACCTCACCCGCAGGCCGAAAACGCGTACGCTACGGCAGAGTGTCGGGGACGCAGGAGACGGTCGGAGAGGCCTCGGGCGGGCAGGCGGGCGAGCCCGTCCCACCCCGCGTCTCCCGGGCGCCCGCCCAGCCGCCCGCCCCCTCCGCGCGGCCCGGTCGGTGCTCGGTCCACCACGGGAGTGCCCGCGTCGGGACGTGTTCGTTCTGCGGCCGTGCGCTGTGCCTGACCTGCGCGATCCCGGTGCGGGGGCGGCTGATCGGAGCCGAGTGCCTGGACCGCGTGGTCGAGGATCCGCCCGAGATCCAGGTCCAGGGACCCCTCCCCAAAGGGGGCGACCGGCTGGCCGCCGCGGCGTTTGGCCTGGTCCTGCTCCTGACGGTGTTCCCGTGGACCCGGTTCGAAGGTGGCCACCGGTACTTCGAGGCGTGGACGTTCCACTGGTCGTTCCTGGCGGCCGCGGCAGGTGCGGTGGGATTCGCGTTCGCCATGCTGGCTCTGTACCGGCCGCGCAACCCCTGGCTCGAATCGGCCGTCTACGCGGGCTGCGCGGGGGCGGTGGCGCTGGGGGCGTTGCTGTACCGGCACCATCCACCACTGCTGACGCGGGCGTCGCTGATGCCGTCGCTGGCGCTGCTGGGAGGGGCGGGGGCGCTGGTCGGCGTCGTCGTCAAACTGGCGGGGACGGCGTCGAGCCGGCGCTGACGGGAGGCGGGCGGGACGGGAAGAGGAACCCGCCGGCCGCGCCCCCGACCACGCCCCAGATCGCGGCCAGGGCGACCCCGGTGACCATACGGGGACCGAACCAGAAGCTGGCCCCCGGAGCTCCCCTCGCGCCGGTCGTCGACAGCACCACCGAGGCCAGCACGAACACCCCTCCGACGAGCACCGCGAACAGGATCCCCGCCAGGGCGCCCACGCCGGCGCCGTCCACCCGGGTCGCCGTCTCCGCCCGGTGGGCGGCGATCCAGCCACCGAGCAGCACGGCCACCGCCGGCACGAGCAGGAACGCCAGATAGCCCGCCGGGGCGGGCGAACCGAGCGCGCCCGGCGGTCCCGAGCGGGCGTGGTCCAGCCCCCCGGCCAGGGTCGCCAGCGCGGACCCGGAGGGCAGTTTCGACAACGAGAGCAGGCACGCGTGGGAGCCTGCCACGCCGAAGCCGCCGCCGACGCATCCCCCCATGGCGGCCGCCAGCACCCACGCCGCGAGGTTCGGCACCACCAGCAGGTTCAGGCCCACCAGGACCGACCCCCGGGCGGCTCCCCGGACGAACGCGGCCCGGAAGTAGGCGGCGGTGGCGTGGGGCGTCACCGCCGCGAGCACGAGGAGGCCGGCGAACGCCAGCGCCAGACCGGCGGCCAGCATCCACCAGGCCCCGGCGAGCGCCCCGCGAACCGGCGATGCGGTCTCAGCCGACCGCTCACGGGGAGCGGCGCTCAGGCCGCCCGCGCACCCGAACGCCACCGCCAGCGCGAGGGGCCAGAGCACGCCGCCCACAACGGAGGGCCGAACCGACACGAAGCCCGGCGCGATCCGGGCCGCCCCCGGGACCGCCACCAGCGCGCCGGCCGGGAGCTTCGACCCGAAGGCGGCCAGGAGGGAGACGGCCGCGTACGGCGGGGCGACCTTCGCGCCCTGGAGCGCGCACGCCCACGCCCGCGCGTCGCCGGCACGGCGGGCGACCCCCCGCCCGGCCCACACGAGGAGCCCGCCGACCACGGCCGTCCCCAGCATCGGGGCGAACCCCAGCGTGAAGCTCCCGGCCGCCGTGTCCGTCCGGTACCGGAACAACAGGTCGGTATGGTGGAACCAGGCGAACAGCAACCCTCCCGCCCGGGCGACGTCGAGCACGGATGCGGTTCGGCGTCCGGCCAGGTACGCGGCGAACACCACGGTCTCCGCCAGCGCACCCCCGGCCAGGGCGACCACCACGGCCCGCACTGCCGCCCCACCCCACCCGTTGAGGAAGCGGCGGCGTGCCCGATCCTGGGACCGGGGCAAGGCGTTCGAGCCGTGGTCGCCCACGGCCTTCAGTGGATCGAGACGAAGATCCGTATGCCCACGTCGTTCGAGCCGCTGGTCCCCGACAGGATGAACGACGTGATCGGACGGAGGTTCGGGCCCGGCCCGCCCGCCGCGTCGAAGCTCGCCAGGGCCGCGGGCGAGAGCTGCCCGCGGACCGCGTTCAGGACGGATTCGACGTCGAGATACAGGAGCGCGCCGGCCTGGTCCCGAGAATCGGATGCGGCCGCCGTGAAGTTCGCGGAGTCCGCCAGCTTCGGCGCCCCGAGGTGCGTGTCGATCAGCCGCTGCACCTGGTTCGGCGTGCTGGCCACGATGGCCATCCCCCCGGTCACGGCGTAGGAGGGCGCGATGCCCTGCTTCGCCAGGTCCGCGGAGACGAAGGTGCCCACCGGGGTCCCCTTGTAGGTCGAGGTCTGCCACGAACCGGCGGTGCCCGAAGAGCCGGGAACGACCTTCGCCGCCACCCGGTCCAGGAACTGCCGGAGTCCTGCCTCGTCGTCCGTCGCCGCCAGGAAGGCGATACCCGGGAACGAGCTCGAAGAGACGCCGGGACCCACCACGAAACCGCCGTCGCCCGTGAGGTGCGACAGCGGGCCATTC
>DHWS01000017.1:6831-9121 GCA_002413305.1 Actinobacteria bacterium UBA5176
ACCCAGTCGATGATCGCGTTCCGATGGTTGCCCGCCCCCAGCGCCGTGCGCTGGGCGCCAGTCAGCTTCGACGGGTCCACCGAGATGTGAAGGTCGGCCGCGATGCCGGACGACTGCGCGGAGACCGACATCGCCAGGGCCGTGTAGGCTCGCGCGTCTCCCAGCGACGGGGTCAGGCCCGAGACGTCCAGCCCGCTGTTCGACAGGGATCGTTCGAACTCCTGCACGTACGGAGCGAGATTCACGTATAGCGTCCCCAGCCGGTCGGACGGCAGTCGGCCGATCACGTCGGTGTAGGCCGCCACGCCGTCCAGGCTCCCCGTGGCGCCCGCGTCGGTGTCGACGATCGCTTCCGCCGATGGCACATCGTCGGTGAGGATCACCGTGTGGTCGACCATCGCGTAGACGGTCTTCGCGGTCTGAACCTGGCCGGTCGGCGTGCCGACATTCAGGGTCACGCCCCGAAGGGTCTCCTGGGCCCAGGTGTCGCCCGACTTCGCCCGCGCCGCGTTCAGGGCCCGCGCCGCCGCCGCGTCGTCCTTCGAACGGATCAGCACGACGACCGGGTTCGCCCCGCCCTTCTGCCACGCGACGACGGCGATCTGGGACCCCAGCCAGGGCTTCACGTCGCGCTCGAAGTCCAGCCCCGACCGCCGCAGCGCCTCGTTGAAGGTCCGGTCGATCTGGCTGTTCAGATCGGCCTGGTTTCGGGTGGCCGGGAACTTCGCGGCGAGCGCCCGCATGGCCACCTTCTGACCGAGCGAGGGATCGAGGTACACCGACGTATAGACGTCGGCGTCCGCCGGCACCATGCGAACGAGCACGTCGGAGGTTCCCCGCAGCGCGAACAGCTTCACGCCGGCGAATGCGGCGGCCCCCACCACGAGGGCCAGCACGGTGGTCACGGCCAGACGGAAAGGAGGCACCCGGCGGGGCGGCGGCGTGGGAGCAGGCGATCCCGACAGGTCGCCCAGGTGGACGTGCTCCGATCCGTCGTCCATCCGTTCCTCCTTCAGCGGGCCAGGGTCCGGCCCAGCAGTTCGGCGACCTCGGTGGGGTTGCGGCCGACCTTCACCCCGACCGCCTCGAACGCCTCGGCCTTGGCGGCGGCGGTCCCGCTCGAGCCGGTGATGATGGCTCCGGCGTGGCCCATACGCTTGCCCGGGGGCGCGCTGAACCCCGCCACGTAGGCGACGACGGGCTTCGACAGGTGGTCCCGGACGAACTCCGCGGCCCGCTCCTCGTCGCTCCCGCCGATCTCCCCGATCAGCGCCACCGCTTCGGTCTGCGGGTCGGCTTCGAACCGCTCCAGCGCCTCCACGAACCCGATCCCGTGGACCGGGTCGCCGCCCATGCCCACGCACGTCGATTGGCCCATGCCCCGCGCGGTGAGCTCTCCCACGATCTGGTAGGTCAGCGTGCCCGACCGGGAGATCAACCCCACGTTCCCCGGCGCGCAGATCTCGCCGGGGATGATCCCGACGTTGGCCTTGCCGGGCGAGATGAGTCCCGGGCAGTTCGGGCCGATCAGCACGGTGCCCGTCCCCTTCAGGTATCGGGTGGCCTTGACCATGTCCAGGACGGGGATGCCCTCGGTGATGCAGACGGCCAGCCCGACGCCGGCGTCCGCCGCCTCGTACACGGACCCCGCCGCGAAGCGGGCCGGGACGAAGATCAGCGACGTGTTGGCGCCGGTCCGCTCGACGGCCTCGGCCACCGTGTCGAACACCGGGATGCCCTCCACGTCCTGGCCGCCTTTGCCGGGGGTCACGCCGGCCACCACGTTCGTTCCGTATGCGCGGTTGCGGAGCGTGTGGAACTGCCCCTCCCGCCCGGTGATGCCCTGGACGACCAGCCGCGTGTGGTCGTCGATGAGGATGGCCATCAGCCCGACGCCTCCTCGTGGGCCAGTTCGACCGCCCGCCTGGCGGCGTCCAGCATGGTGGCCGCCGGGACGATCCTCGGGTGCGCGGCCTCCTCCAGGATCCGGCGGCCCTCTTCGGCATTCGTGCCGTCGAGGCGAACCACGATCGGGACCCGGACCTCGACGCGGGCCAGCGCTTCGATGATCCCCTGGGCGACCAGTTCGCCGCGGGTGATCCCCCCGAAGATGTTGACCAGGACCGATCGCACGGCCGGGTCGGAGAGCACGACCTCCAGGGAGGTGGCCATCAGGTCGGCGCTGGCCCCTCCGCCCACATCCAGGAAGTTCGCGGGCTTGCCGCCGGCCTGGCTGACGACGTCCAGCGTGGACATCACGAGACCGGCCCCGTTGCCGATGATCCCGACC
>DHWS01000017.1:9313-17545 GCA_002413305.1 Actinobacteria bacterium UBA5176
AGAGCGCGTTGTCGTCGATGGTCACCTTCGCGTCCAGCGGGATCACCGTTCCGTCCCGCAGCAGGGCCAGGGGGTTCACCTCGACCAGCGTGGCGTCGGAGGAGACGAGGACGTCGAACAGCTGCGGGAGCAGCCGGGCGGCGCCCTCCCGGGCCGGGTCCGGGAGGTGGCCGGTGAGGTAGCGGACCGCGTAGTCCTTCAGTCCCAGCGAGGGGTCGACGTGCACCCGGCGGATGGCCTCCGGGTTCGTGCGCGAGATCTCCTCGATGTCCACCCCACCCTCGTTCGAGACCATGGCCAGGTACGTGCCCGCCGAACGGTCGAGGGTGATCGCGCAGTAGAACTCACCAGCGATTTCGACCGCCTGCTCCACCAGGACCCGGGTCACCTCGTGCCCGTTGAAGCCCTGTTCCAGCAGCCGCTTCGCCGCGTCGAACGCCTCCTGCGGGTCGGCGGTGAGAACGATCCCGCCGCCCTTGCCCCGGCCCCCGACCTGGACCTGGACCTTGACGGCCACCTTCCCGAAGCGCTTACCGGCGTCCCGGGCCTCTTCGGGCGTGCGGGCGACCTGGGCCGGCGCCAGCGCGATGCCGTGCGCGGCGAACAGCTCCTTGCCCTGATGCTCGTAGAGGTCCATGGATCAGCGTGCCTTCCTCGGGCGGGCCAGGGTGGCCGGTCAGCTCGCTTTCTTCGTCAACCGGGCCCGAAGCCAGTCGACGATGTCGCCGGTCGGCGTGCCCGGCGTGAAGATCTCCTCGATCCCGCGGTCCTTCAGCTTGGGGATGTCGTCCCTCGGGATGATGCCGCCTCCGAAGATCAGCACGTCGTCGGCCCCTTGGTCGTGCAGGAGCTGAACCACCCGGGGGAACAGCGTCATGTGCGCGCCCGAGTGGCAGGAGAGCCCGACCGCGTCCGCGTCCTCCTGGATGACCGTCTCGGCGATCTGCTCTGGGGTCTGGTGGAGGCCCGTGTAGATGACCTCGTACCCGGCGTCGCGAAGGGCCCGGGCCACGATCTTCGCGCCCCGGTCGTGCCCGTCCAGGCCGGGCTTGGCGACCACGATCCGATAGGTCTGCGTGGGCATCGTTCGCTCTCCGGTGTGCGCGACGGCCGGCCGGCGGTTCGGCACGCGAGCCGAACGCTTCGAACTATAGAAGAGGGAGTCGAACCTGCCCAGTGCCCGGGCGGGTGACGGGAGCCTCAGCGGTCCGAAGAGGCGCGCGGCGCTGCCGGGACCAGCCGCGTGGCCGTGGCCTTCCAGCTCGCCACGACGGCGGCGCCGGGGGCGAGCCCGAGGCTGCGCACGGACTCCTCCGTCACCTCGGCCACGATCGCGGGCAGGGCCTCGATGCTCACCCGGGCCCGGTTGCCCATGCGGGAGACCCTTCGCACCGAGCCGGCCACGGCGTTCAGCGCGGACCCCTCGGGCACCCGGGCCGCCAGCGAGACCTCCCACGGATACACGACGACGCCCACGGGACCGAGCATCTCGTCGGTGCTGACCAGGGCCCGGGTCCAGCCGTCGGCCCGGACCTCGGTCAGGTCCCCGTGGCGGGCAGCGGTGCCCGAGAAGTAGTTGACCCCGGCCAGCGAGGCCACGAAGGCCGACGCGGGGGCTTCGACCAGATCGGAGGGCGTGCCCGTCTGCACGATCCGGCCCTGTTGGAGCACCGCCACCCGGCCGGCCAGGCCGAGCACGTCGGTGAAGTCGTGGGAGACCAGGATCGTGGGAAGCCCGAACTCTCGCAGCCGAAGGTCCAGCTCGGCGGCGACCTCCGCCTTGGTCACGGCGTCCAGCGCCGACAAGGGCTCGTCCAGCAGGAGGACCTCGGGATCGGACGCCAGAGCCCGGGCCAGGGCGACCCGCTGGCGCTCACCCCCGGAGAGGCGGGCCGGGCTCGCACCGGCCAGGTACGCGATCCCGAACCGGTCCAGGATCTGGCGCGTCCGCCGGATCCTCGCTCGGCGATCGCCACGCACCCCGTACGCCACGTTGCCGGCCACGGTCATGAAGGGGAACAGCGCCCCGTGCTGATAGACCAGGCCGACGCGACGAGCCTCGGGGCTCAGGTCGAGCCCGCGGGCGGTGTCCAGCAGGACCCGGTCCCCGTTCGAGACCCGGCCCCGGAGCGGACGCACCAGGCCCGCGACGGCGTGGAGGAGCGTCGACTTCCCGGCACCCGACGGCCCAACCAGCGCGAGCGTCTCGCGCCCGACGTCCAGGCGGACGTCCAGGTCGAGATGGCTCAGGCGATGGACGAGTTCGACGGAAAGGCCGGCGTCCATGTCGCCTCCTCCGGACGGGTTCGAACCAGCACCCGCACCCCCACCAGGAGGCCGGCGCTCACCAGCACCAGCAGGCCGGACATCGCCAGCGCGCCGTCGACGTTCCCGCCCGAGAACTGGGCGTAGATGGCCAGAGGGAGCGTCTGGGTCCTACCGGAGAAGCTCCCCGCGAACAGGATGGTCGCCCCGAACTCGCCCAGCGCCCGCGCCCAAGCCAGCGCCGCCCCCGCGGACAGTCCCTGGCGGGCCAGCGGGACGGCCACCCGGAAGAACGTGGCCGCGCCGCCCTTCCCCAGCGTCCTGGACGCGCCCAGCAGCTCGTGGTCCATCGCGACGAACGCCGCCACCGCCTGCCGCGTGTAGAACGGCATGGCCACGAACGTCAGCGCCATCACCACGGCGGCCTGGCTGAACGGGATCTGGATGCCGAACGCCCTGAGCGTCCCTCCCAGAAGGCCGAACCGGCCGAAGGCGGCGAACAGGCCGATCCCGGCGACGGCCGGAGGGAGGACCAGCGGCAGCTCCAGGAGGACGGTCAGCACGCCGGCCCCCCGGAACCGCTTCGTGGCCAGCACGTATGCGGCCGGCGTCCCGAACACCACGATCAGGGCCAGCGCGACGATCGTGCTCCGCAGGCTGACCCCGAGCGCGGCGAGCGCGACGTGGGACCGAAGTTGGGCGAACAGCGCCGACGGTGGCACCCGCACGAAGATGGCCAGGATCGGCAGCACGACGAACCCCATCAGGATGGCGGTGGCGGCCGCGGCGCCGAACGCCGCCACCCGGTCCGAGCGCTGCATCCGGTCCGTCACCCCTCAGGAAGTCGGCGGAGGGCCGAACCCTGCCCCGCGGAGCAGGCGCTGCGCGGCGGCCTTCAGCAGGAAGTCCACGAACATCTGCGCGTCGGCCAGGTGCGGGCTCGCCCCCACCGCGGCCGCCGGATAGGTGGCCACCGCCTCGGCGGCTGTGGGCAGGTCGAGCGTCTGCACCTTCGCGCCGGCGGCCAGCGCGTCGGTGACGTAGACGAACCCGGCGTCCGCTTCGCCGGATTCGACCTTCGCCACGATCGAGGTGACCGAGTCCTCGTTGCTGACCACCTTGCCGAGGACCGCGGCGGAGTACCCGGCCCCGTACACGGCATCCAAGTTCCCCAGCACTGTTCTGGTGTACGAACCAACCGGGACCGTATCGGAACCGATCACGAGCTTGTAGGACTTCGACCGTAGCTCGGCCAGCGACGCGATCCCGGCAGGGTTCGACGCGGGCACGATGAGCACCAGGCGGTTCGTGCAGAACCTCCGATAGGGCTCGATGAGGCGCGCGGCCAGGAGTTCGTCCCCGTACTTCAGGCTCGCACCCGCGAACACGTCGGCCGGCGCCCCCTGCTGGATCTGGGCGGCGAGCTGGTCGGTGCCGGCGAAGGAAAAGGCGAACGTCACGTCGGGCCGGGTTGCATGAAACGCGTTCCCGACCTGCGGGAAGACCGTGGCGAGCGAAGCGGCGGCCAGGACGGTGAGCTTCACAGAGGGCGGCGGCGTGGTGGCGGAGGAGGCCGAGCAGGCCTGAAGCGCCAGCGCGACGCTGGCAGCGGCCACGGCTGAGGCGATCCGTGGCCTCATTCGAACATGCCTTCCCGGGACACCATCACCGACGTCGCCTTGATCGTGGCCACCACCGGGACCCCGGGCACCAGGCCCAGCTCCTCGACGGCGTCGCGGGTGATCGCGGCCGCCAGCAGGTAGGGGCCGGCCTCGATCTCCACCAGGGCCATCACCCCGTCGGACTTGACCTCGCGGACGACCCCAGCGAGCCGGTTCCGAGCGGAGAACCGGGCGCCCGTCTTCACCGCCGGCGGGCCGCCCCGGAGGCGTTCGACCTCGGACACGGGGACGGTGCGGCGGTTCGAGGAATCGCGAACCACCCGGATCCTGCCCTCCCGATCCCATCGCCGCAGCGTGTCCAAGCTGATGCCCAGTGCCCGGGCGGCATCGCCCGCCTTCAGGCTACGCTCCGTTTCCCGGCGGCTCGGCATTTTCATACCTATGGTATGCCATAGCACTACCTATGCGTCAACCCGGGCTGCCCCGGGGTGGAACGCTCCCTATACTCACGACGCGATGTCCCCCCGCCGGATCCGATTCCGACCACCCGGCATCCGCCCTTCCACCTCCATCGGCCCGCTGGGGCCCTTCCGCGGCCGGCTGGGGCTCCACTGGGTGATCGCGCCGCTGGTGGTGGGCCTGGGGTTGGCGGTGGCGGCGTGGTTCCTGCTGTTTCGCCCGGGGCCCGGCCCCGCCGCGTCGTTCGTGCCCGTCGGCTCGGCGGCTTCGTTCCACGACGGATCGGCTCGGGGCGTCGACCTGCCGGGCGTGTTCGTGGGCATGACGGGGGGCCGGCTGTTCGCCGTTGAGCAGGAGGACGGGTGCAGCCTGGCGTTCTGCGGAGGGCGGTACGTGGACTGCCGGGGCGCGGCGTACGGGCTCGACGGCCGGGCGGCCGGGGGGGTCGGCGCCCTGGACCTGCTGCCGGTCCAGGTCTACCGGAACACCGTGTACGTGGACCCCGACCACCCGCTAGACCGCTCTCCCGCCCCGGCACCGGCCGGAGTCCCCGCCTCCTGCGGCTGAGCACCCCCCCTGCTAAGGTCCGGGACGGGAGGGAGCCGGTGGCGGTCATCGAGATCCATGGCCTGCGCAAGGAGTACCAGCGCGTGCGGCGCGGCCGGACCGTCGCCCTGGACGGCCTGGACCTCGAGGTCCCCGAGGGAGGCGTGTTCGGCTTCCTCGGCCCCAACGGCTCCGGCAAGACCACCACGATCCGCTGCCTGATGGGCCTGATCTCCCCGACGGCGGGTTCGGCCCGCCTGCTGGGTGCGTCGAACCGGAGCGAGCTGGCCAGGGCGCTACGGCAGGTGGGTTCGATCGTGGAGACACCGGCCCTGTTCCCCGGCTTCTCCGGGCGCCGGAACCTCGAACTGCTCGGCCGGATCCATGGGGTCGGCCGCAGGCGCGTGGACGAGGTCCTCGACCAGGTGGGCCTGGGTACCCGAGCGCAGGACCGGGTCAAGACCTACTCGCTCGGGATGCGCCAGCGCCTCGGCCTGGGGGCCGCCCTGCTCATCGACCCGGCCGTCCTGATCCTCGACGAGCCGGCCAACGGCCTGGACCCCGCCGGCCTGAAGGAGGTCCGGGACCTGCTTCGCCGCCTGGCCGACGAGGGCCGGACGGTGTTCCTTTCGAGCCATCTCCTCGGCGAGGTCCAGCAGATCTGCGACCGGGTGGCGATCCTGTCCCGAGGCCGGTGCATCGCGGGCGGCTCGGTCGGCGAGGTGCTGGCCCGCGGGAGCACCACCGGACTCGTGGTCAGGCTCGACGACCCGCAGGCCGGGGTCGACGCGCTTCGACAGGCCGGGATCGAAGCGACCGAGGAGGCGGGCCTGCTCCAGGTGGGCCTGCCGGCGGACCAGGCGTCGCGGGTGACGAAGGAGCTCGCCGACCGCGGCCTGTACCTCTCGGAGCTACGGCCCGAGCTGGCCACGCTGGAGAGCGTGTTCCTGGAGCTGACCGAGGAACCCGCCGGCGCTCCGGGCCCGGCCGCGGTGCCGCCCCGGCCGGATCCGGTCCCGGATGAGGCGTCCCCGTGATCTCGCTCCTGCTCATCGAGCTTCAACGCCTCAGCGCGCGCCGCCTGTTCCGGCTCCTGGCGGTGCTGGCGGTGATCGGCATCCTGCTGGCCGGGTCGATCACGCTGGTCCGGTCGCACCGGCCCTCGCCCGAACGGATCCGCCAGGCCCAACAGGCGGTGATCAATGGACAGCGGGACTGCAAGAACGGCCAGAATGGCCAGAACGGCTTCCAGCCTCCGCCGGGGCAGTCCCCCAGCCAGTTCTGCAGCCAGATCGGGTTCAACGTGGCGTTCCGGCTGACCAAGCTCACGGACATCTTCAAGGGGACGACCGTGCCGCTCGTCCTCCTGGCCTGGCTGCTCGGAGCGTCGTTCGTGGGGGCCGAATGGCACGCGGGCACGATCACCACGCAGCTGACGTGGGAGCCGCGCCGGACCCGCTTGCTGGCGGCGAAGGTCGCGGCCGTCCTGCTCGGCCTGTTCGCCGGCTACCTCGTCCTCCAGGCGCTGCTGGGGCTGGCGCTGGTCCCGGCGGCCGTCCTCCGGGGGACCACTCTGGGCATCGATGGCCGGTGGTTGGTCACCACGATCGGAGTCCTGCTCCGGGGCGGCGGCCTAGTGAGCATCTCCGCGGCGATCGGCTTCGGGCTGGCCATGGCCGCCCGGAACACCGCTGCCGCGCTGGGCATCGGCTTCGGCTACCTGGTGATCCTGGAGAACCTGATCGGGGCGCTCCGGGAGGGGTGGCGGTCGTGGATGTTCGCCCAGAACGCCGTGATCCTCGTGGACGGCGTCCGTCACCCGGACGTGGCCCCGCGCTCCGTGCTGGAGGCCGGCCTGCTGCTGGGCACCTACGCGGCGGCGGTCCTGATCGTCACCGCCGCGGTGTTCGCCCGGCGCGACGTCACCTGAAGCCGAAGGACCCGTTCAGTACACGATCTGCAGCGTGAGGTCCTTTGTGAGGCTCCCCGTGTACGTGACCACGCTGCCGCTCACCTGCCAGCCCGGGGCCGAGCGCACCACCGAGCCGATCGGGAGCGTCACACTGACCGAGATCGCCGCCGGGTTCACCAATGGCTGGTGCTGGATGGTGAGGGTATACACGTGGCCGGCCGAGCTGGTCTGCACGACGCCCGGCACGGTGTACTTCCACACCGCCACCCCCGGCTTGCCGGGCACCGCCATGACCTCGCGGGTGAAGACCTCGGCGTCCCCTTCCTGGTGGGGCGGGTAGCTCGCCTGGCCCGGTGGAGACTCGCTGGTGAGCGTGGCCCCCGCCGGCGCATACAGCCCGAGCAGCGCGTCGTTCAGCGCGTAGTTATCCGGTCCGTTGAACTTCGCCACGATCCCTTGGGGCAAACCCTTGGGTGTGAGGTTGTCGAGGGTCACCGTGCACGACGAGGTGATCGAGCCCGACGCATCGACCGTCACGTCGTAGCCGATCGTGGTCTTCGTGTAGTAGTCGGTCTTGCCCGACCGCAGCTTGTTGTCCCCGATCTGCAGATGGTCCCCTGTTCCGATCTTCACGCTCCCGTCCCACCCGAGGGTCCGCAGCAACGCCTCCTGGTCCGCGTCGGCGGACCAGATCTGGATGTTCTTGGTGCCCAGCACCTGACCCATCGTCCGGACCACCCGGAGGAAGGGATGGAGGTCCTTCAGCACCGGCCATGCCGCGGCGATCAGCTGGGCGGGGAACAGCAGCTGGTCGTCGTGGGGCAGGAAGTACTGCTGGTTCTCGGCGACCTGGACGAGGTTCGAGCCGCTGATCGGATCCGTGAGCACGGGGAGGTGGATCTTCTTCGATCCCAGCAACTGGGCGACCGCCACCGGGTCCACGGCGATGGCTCCATCGATGTGACGTTTCGCCCCCTGGCCGAGCAGGGCCGCCCACGCCTGCGCGTTCGAGGGGAAATCCGGCGTGAAGTTCAGGTTCGAGAGCCGCGGGAACTGCTTCG
Source organism: Actinobacteria bacterium UBA5176 (assembly GCA_002413305.1). Lineage (GTDB taxonomy): Bacteria > Actinomycetota > UBA4738 > UBA4738 > UBA4738 > UBA4738. The sequence goes on from DHWS01000017.1 coordinate 17,179, forward strand.
GCACGTTCTTGAGGTACCAGTCCACCGCGGCCGGCAGCTTGATGCCGGGGAAACCGTACTTGGGTTCGGCGTTCTGGATCGAACCGCCCGGCTCGAGCGACATCTGGCCGTTGTCGATCGTGAGGAACGCATACCCGAGCACCGCGCCGCCGGTGGCCCGCTGGTCGGCGCTGTTCTGCATCGCGAAGAAATAGGTCCTGGGACCGTCGGCGCCCAGGAACGACGGCAGCAGTCCGATGGCCGAACGCGCCCGCTGGGCCAGCCGGATGGCCTCGGTCGACTTCGCCAGGGCGTCCGCCTTCTTCTGGGCCAGCGAGCCGACGAACGGAAGGGACGGGATGGCCCGGATGTCCCGGTCGGCGGCCTG
>DHWS01000017.1:17828-26973 GCA_002413305.1 Actinobacteria bacterium UBA5176
GAGAACGTGTCTCCGCCCCGGAGTGCCTCGGGGCCGAGGAGGCCCTGGACCATGTCGCGCATGGTGATGGCGGCCTGCGCTTCGTTGTTCGCCGCGTCCACCCCGAGGTTGACGGCCTCGATCGGCCGGGAGAAGAACGGGATGTGGGAGGTCAGGCGGTAGGTGAACCGGGCATGCGCCACGTCGGCCTGCGCCTGCTCCGCTTCGCTCGCGGCCGCGTCGAACGGATCGGCGCTGGGGAGCAGCCCCTGGGAGAGCTCCTGCCGCGCCTGGTCGAGCTGCGGGACGATGTTGGCCAGGTCGTTCTTGTAGGTGTGATAGGCCTGCAGGTACGCGTCGGCCACGACGGCCCCGGTCCCGATAGCCAGCACGAACAGCCCCGCCAGCGACCACAGCAGGATCCGCAGCCCCCGGCGCATCGGCTTGGGCCGGCGGGAGCTCGAACGACGACTGTGCCCCGACCGGTGACCGGACGTGGAGGAGCCTCGCCGCCGCTCACCGGACCGGGAGTTGGATCCGGACCGGGAGCTGGATCCGGACCGGGAGCTGGATCCGGACCGGGAGTGGCCCTTCCGGCGCTCCAGGAGAGCTTCCTCCTTCCGGCGCTCCAGGAGAGCTTCCTCCTTCCGGGCCCGGGCCACGCGTTGCAGGGCCTGCTGCCACTCCTCGGGGTCGTTCGGCCGCCAGCCGGCGGCGTCGCCGTTCCCGGGCGCGCCCTGCGAACCGTCCGGTACGTCGGCCTGTTCGGGAGGCTCAGGAGCGGAGGGGTCGGTCGGGGACTCGGGCGGCGGGTCGCCGCGGGTGGTGGACATGGTGGGCAGCAGTCTACCAACGGGCAGCCCGAAACTCGGGGGCGCGTGGAGCCGCGGGCTACCGCCGGGCGAGGGGCGCGTAGGCCAGGAGCAGGCGTTTCTCGCCGACGTCGCCGAACGCGATCGTCGCTTCGGCCCGCTGCCCATGGCCCTGCACCGAGATCACCACGCCCTCGCCCCACTTGTCGTGGACGACCGTGTCCCCCGACGACACGGCGAGCGGCTCGTGGCCGAACCCTTCGCTCACCTTGAGGCCCGCGGCCGCTTCGCGATCGCTCTGCGTGTTCTCGACCAGATGCGACGGGATCTCCGAGAAGAAGCGGGACGGCGGGTTGTAGTTCGAACCTCCGAATAGCGAACGGGACCACGCGTGGGTGAGGTAGAGGCGCTTGCGGGCCCGGGTGATGCCCACATACGCCAGCCGGCGCTCCTCCTCCATCTCGGCCGCGTCGGTCATGGACCGGTAGTGCGGGAACACCCCGTCCTCCATGCCGACCATGAACACCACGTCGAACTCCAGCCCTTTGGCGTTGTGCAGGGTCATCAGGGTGACCGCCGGATCGTCTTCGTCGTATTCGTCCTGCTCGGTGACCAGGGCGACCTGCTCGAGGAAGTCGGCCAGCGTGCCCTCCGGGTTGCGCTGCTCGAACTCCTGGGCCACCCCGACCAGCTCCTTGAGGTTCTCGATCCGGCCCATCGACTCGATCGTTCGCTCCTCCTCAAGCTCGGCCGCGTAGCCCGAGAGCGTGAACGCCTCCTCCACCATCCGGGCCACGCCTGCCCCGCCGGCCAGCAACGCGCCAAGTTCGTCGAGCAGGTTGAGGAATCCGGCGACCATCCCGCGCGCTCTCGGGCCGAGAATAAGGATCTCCTCGGCCCGGCGCGCCGCGTCGAGGAAGCCGACCCCCTCGTCCCCGGAGAAGTCCTCGATGGCCGCGACCGTCGCTTCGCCGATCCCCCGCTTGGGCGTGTTGATGACCCGGCGGATGCTGACCGAGTCGCTTGGGTTCACCACCGACCGGAGATAGGCGAACACGTCCTTGATCTCCCGGCGCTGATAGAACCGTACGCCCCCCACGATCTTGTACGCGAGGCCGGACCGCATGAACACGTCCTCCAGCACGCGGGACTGGGCGTTCGTCCGGTAGAACACGGCAACGTCGCCGTACCGGAACCCTTCCTCCCCCACCAGGCGTTCGATCTCGCCGGAGACGAACCACGCCTCGTCGTGCTCGTTGTCGGCGCGATGGCGGACGACCAGCTCGCCGCCCTCCTCCTCGGTCCACAGCGACTTCGGCTTGCGCTGGATGTTGTGTTCGATCAGGGCGTTGGCCACCTCGAGGATCGACTGTGTCGACCGGTAGTTCTGCTCCATGACGAACACGCTCGCATCCGGGTAGTCGTGTTCGAAGTCCAGGAGGTTCTTGATGGTCGCCCCCCGCCACGAGTACACGCCCTGGTCCGCGTCGCCCACCACGCACAGGTTCCGGTACTTCGCGGCGAGCATATTGACCAGCTTGTACTGGGCGCGGTTCGTGTCCTGGTACTCGTCGATCAGGATGTAGCGGAAGCGCTCCTGGTAGTGCTCGAGGACCTCTGGGTGCTCCTCGAACAGCCGAACCGACTCCATGATGATGTCGTCGAAGTCCAGGGCGCCCGCCGCGCGCAGCCGCCGCTGGTACTCGCCGTAGACGTGGGCCACGGTCTGCTCGTAGTACGTGGCGGCCTCGCGTTCGTAATCGGACGGCGTCACGAGGTTGTCCTTGGCCCGGCCGATCACCGCCGCGACCTGCCGGGGGGGATAGCGCTTCGGGTCGACGTTCATCTGCTTGAGCACCAGCGAGATGACCCGCTCGGTGTCGCCTTCGTCGTAGATCGAGAAGTGGCTCGGCACGCCGAGGTGGGTGTGCTCGCGCCGAAGGATCCGGGCGCAGGCCGAATGGAACGTGAGGATCCACATGCCCTTGGCCACCCGGGTCCCGAGCAGGCCCTCGACCCGCTCGGCCATCTCCTGCGCGGCCTTGTTGGTGAAGGTGATGGCCAGGATCTCGTAGGGGCCGACCCCGCGCTCCCGGATCAGGAACGCGATCCGGTGGGTCAGGGCGCGAGTCTTTCCACTGCCGGCGCCGGCCACGATGAGCACCGGGCCCTCGGTCTGCAGGACGGCTTCGCGCTGGATCGGGTTCAGCGGTGCGAGCAGGGGCGAATCGAAGAGCTGTCCGGGTGCCACACGTGTGATTCTAGGACCCGCCGCCGACGGCCCGGCTCGTGCGCCGGCTCGCTCACTCCCACTCGATGGTGGCCGGGGGTTTCGACGTGACGTCGAACGCCACCCGGTTGATGCTCTGCACCTCGGCCACGATCCGGCCGGCCATCCGGTCGAGGACCTCGTAGGGCAGTCGCGCCCAGTCGGCCGTCATCGCATCCTCGCTCGTCACCGCCCGGATGACGATCGGGTTCTCGTAGGTCCGGCCGTCGCCCATCACGCCCACGCTCTGGACCGAGAGCAGCACCGCGAACGCCTGCCACAGCTCGTCCTGCAGCCCGGCCCGCCGGATCTCCTCCTGGACGATCCGGTCGGCGGCGCGGACGGCCTCGACACGGGGGCGGGTGACCTCTCCGACGATCCGGACGGCCAAGCCCGGGCCCGGGAAGGGCTGGCGCCGAACGATCTCCTGAGGCAGTCCCAGCTCCTCCCCGACCTTCCGCACCTCGTCCTTGAACAGGTCGCGGAGCGGTTCGACCAGCTCGAACTGCATGTCCTCGGGGAGCCCGCCCACGTTGTGGTGGCTCTTGATCTTGGCCGCGGTCCTGCTCCCGCTCTCGATCACGTCGGGGTAGAGCGTGCCCTGGACCAGGAACCGGGGCTTCGGGTCGAGCTCGGCGGCCTGTTCCTCGAAGACACGGATGAAGTGCTCGCCGATCACCTTGCGCTTGCGTTCCGGGTCGGTGACGCCTTCGAGCTTGGACAGGAACAGGTCGCTGCGGTCCACCGCGATCAGGGGGACCTCGAAGTGCTCGCCGAAGGTTTGGACGACCTGGTCGGCCTCCCCGGCCCGCATCAGCCCGTGGTCGACCAGGACGCAGGTGAGGTTCTTGCCGATGGCCCGGTGGACGAGCAGGGCGGCGACCGCCGAATCCACCCCGCCGGACAGGGCGCAGATGGCGTGGGCGTCGCCCACCTGCAACCGGATGCGGTCGACCGCCCGCTCGATCACGTTGACCGGCGTCCAGTCCGGGAGCAGGCCGCACCCGTCGTACAGGAACCGCTTGAGCACGTCCAGGCCGCGCGGTGTGTGGGCCACCTCGGGGTGGAACTGGACCGCGTACAGGCGCCGCTCGTCGTCCTCCATGGCCGCGACCGGGATCGTCTCCGTGCTGGCCGTGACGGCGAACCCGGGCGGGGCCTGGGTGACCGCGTCGCCGTGGCTCATCCACACGGTGTCCTCGGGCGGCAGGTCCTGGAGGAGCGTGCCGGGCGCAGTCACGCTGAGCGTCGTCCGGCCGTACTCGCGGGCGCCTGTGTGTTCGACCCGGCCGCCCAGCGACTGGGCCATGGCCTGCTGCCCGTAGCAGATCCCCAGCACGGGAACGCCCAGCGCGAGCACCCCGGGCTGCAGCGCCGGGGCGCCGGGTTCGTACACCGAGGCGGGACCGCCCGAGAGGATCAGACCGGCCGGGCGGCGTCGTTCGAGCTCCTCGACGGGCATGTCGAACGGCACGATCTCGGAGTACACGTGGCACTCGCGGACCCGGCGGGCGATGAGCTGCGCGTACTGGGCCCCGAAGTCCAGGACGAGCACGGGCCTCGGGTCGGTCACCGGCGCCTCAGCCCATCCCGACCCGCTGGGCCTGCTGGTCGCGCTTGCCCTCGGTCTTGATGGCCGGGGCGATCACCACGTCCGCCTTCTGGAACTCTCGGACGGTCGCGTACCCCGTGGTGGCCATCGACGTCCGCAGGCCGCCGAACAGGTTCAGGGTCCCGTCGTTCTCGTGCGCCGGTCCGACCAGGATCTCCTCGAGCGTCCCGGAGCGCTTCGTGGCCACCCGGGTCCCCCTGGGGAGGTCGGGGTGGAAGGTGGCCATGCCCCAGTGGTAGCCGCGGCCGGGAGCCTCGTAGGCCTTCGCCAGGGGCGACCCGATCATCACCGCGTCGGCCCCGCAGGCGATGGCCTTGGCGATGTCGCCGCCGGTCCGCATCCCGCCGTCGGCGATCACGTGGACGTACCGGCCGGTCTCCCGCAGGTGCTCCATACGGGCCCCGGCCGCGTCGGCGATGGCGGTGGCCTGGGGGACGCCGATCCCGAGGACGCCGCGCGTCGTGCACGCGGCACCCGGCCCCACGCCCACCAGCACCCCGATCGCCCCGGTCCGCATCAGGTGCAGCGCCGTCTGGTACGACGCGCATCCTCCCACGATCACCGGGATGTCGAAGTTGGCGATGAACTCCTTCAGGTTCAACGGCTCGCTCCGGGTCGAGACGTGCTCGGCCGAGACCACCGTGCCCTGGATGACCAGGACGTCGAGTTCGGCCTGCAGGATCAGGTTGGCGTATCGGCGGACCCGCTGTGGAGTCAGCGAGGCGGCCGCCACCACCCCGCCGTCACGGATCTCGCGGATCCGGCGGGAGATCAGTTCGTCCTTGATGGGTTCGCGGTAGACCTCCTGCATCCGGGCGGTCGCCTTGTCGTCGGTCAGCGCGGCGATCTCGTCCAGGATGGGCTCCGGGTCCTCATATCGCGTCCACAGCCCCTCGAGGTTCAGCACCGCCAGCCCGCCGAGCCGCCCGACCTCGACGGCCGTGGCGGGCGAGACCACCCCGTCCATGGCCGAGGCCATCAGCGGGAGCGGGAAGGTCCACGCGTCGATCTCCCACGAGATGTCGACGTCGTCGGGGTCCCGGGTCCGCCGGGAGGGCACGATGGCCACCTCATCGAATCCATAGGCGCGCCGCGCCGTTTTGCCGATGCCGATCTCGACGTCCATACATGGGCCTCCTTCGCCGGGCCGCCCGGGCCGAACCCTCCGCCTAGTCCCCGTGATGCACGAAACGCCCGCCCGGGGACGGGCAGGCGTTCGAGGCTTGCATGACGGAACGTTACCAGCCGAAGCGGCGAAGGTCGACCTCGCCGGTCAGTTCGAGCCCTCGCCGCCCTTCGGGACCGAACCGGTCGCTAGGCTCGTCCCGATCTGGCCGTCCAGGTCCGTCAGCCCGGAGTGCGCCTGCGGGGCGTGGACCAGCCGAGTGGAGTCTTCGATGTAGCCCTCCTCCAGGAGCGCGTCCAGGATGAGCTGGAGCGACTCCTCGGGCGTCTGGGTCATGGTGTCGATGTACACCTCCGGGCTCGCGGGAGCTTCGTAGGGATCATCGACGCCGGTGAAGCCCTTGATCTCCCCACGCATCGCCTTCTCGTACAGCCCCTTCACGTCCCGCCTTGCGCACTCCTCCACGGTCGCGTCGACATGGACCTCGACGAAGTCCTTGATCATCTGACGGCAGGCGTTGCGCACGTGGCGGTAGGGCGAGATCGCGCTGGTGATGGTGGCCACGCCGTTCCGGGTCAGGAGGTTCGCCACGAACCCGATCCGCAGGATGTTCGTGTCCCGGTCCTCCTTGCTGAACCCGAGGCCCTTGGACAGGTTCGTGCGGACGACGTCGCCGTCCAGGAGTTCGACCTTCATATCCCGGCGGCGCAGCTCGTGGAACAGCATCTCGGCGAGCGTGGACTTGCCCGCGCCGGAGAGCCCGGTGAACCACACGGTGAAGCCCTGCTGATCGGGGTGGTGCGTCATGACAGGAAGCTCCTTCCCTGCGCCCCCTCCGGGGCATCGATGTCGTAGAGCGAGAGGATCGTGGGACCGACGTCGACCAGCGCGAGCCCGTCGACCCGGCCGAGCGGTTGCCCTGGTACGCCGCGCATGGCGAACACGCCGGTCCGGTCGTGGTTGGCCCCGTCGGGACCCGTGTCGTTCTCGTAGGTGAAGATCTGACCGGTTCCGACCTGACCCACGCTTCGCCATTCGAGGTCCCCGAAGTACACGATGAGGTCCGGGGCGACGCCGCGGACCTCGGGGTAGACGTCCTGCGGCCGGTAGACCTTCGTGCCGAGCGGTTCGCCGTCCGGGCCCTCGATGGCCTCGAGCTTGGCCATCAGCTCGTCGCGAACCTCCTCGTACCGCTCGGGCTGTACGGTCCCGGAGGGCTCCCGGCCGGCCACGTTCAGGAACAGCCGGCCGTAGTACCCGCCGTCGCCCCACGCGGTGGTGGCCAGCCAGTCGATCTGCGCGTTGCCGATCGCTGTCGGCCCGTCCGGCTCCACGGCGAACCGAAGGTAGCCCTCCTTCGCCAGCCACTCGTTGAAGCGCACGCCCCCGACCATCCGCCGGGCGCCGTGGTCGGACATCACGATCGTCACGCAATCGTCCGGGAGGACCTCCAGCAGTTTCCCGAGCTCTCGGTCGAGGAACCGGTAATAGTCCTGAAACGCCGTCTCGAACCGGTTGCCCGGTACGTACTTCGGATGCTTCGGGTCGAAATGCTGCCAGAAGACGTGGTGGAGCCGGTCCGGCCCCATCTCGACCATCATGAAGTAGTCCCAGGGCTTGTTCGTGACCAGCCGGCGGGCCACCTTGAACCGGCGTTCCGTCATCTGGAACACACGCTCCAGGACGAGATCCTCGCCCTGCTCGCGGAAGTTCGGGATGTCGAAGATGTACGGGTCGGCCCCGAGCTCCTCTTCGATCTCGGCGCGAAGGTCGGCGGGATGGGTCCACTGTTCGGCCGAGGGCGGGGTCAGGAAGCAGGAGACCCGCCAGCCCTCGACTGGCTTCGGCGGGTAGCCGGGGGGGACGCCGATGAGCAGGGATTTCATGCCCCGCTTGCCCAGCTCATCCCACACCTGCGGCTCCTTCACCGAGATGCTGGTGGCGATGGACAGCCCCTCGTACGTGGTGTCCTTGCGGTTGCGCATCCCGTAGATCGCGAGCTGGCCCGGGGTCTTCCCGCTCATCGCGCAGGCCCAGGCGGGGATGGTGATCGGTGGGGTGATGCTCTGCAGCGGACCGTGCATCCCGCCCTGCATCAGCGCGTTGATGTTCGGCACCTCCTCGGCCAGTTCGTCGAACAGGAGCTGTGGCGTGCCACAGTCCAGGCCGATCACCGCCACGCGCGGACCAGTCGTCATCTCGCTCCTTTCGGGGTCGTGCGAACTCCGGGCCCGCGTCTTGCGGCCGCACGGCCGATCCCCGCCGTGACTCGCCCGAGCCCCAGTATTGTACCGGCCGATGAACTCCCTCCGGCGGGCCCTCTACGCGCAGGCGGCCGTGTGGGGCCTGGCCGGCCTGCTCGTGGCCGTCGCGCCCGGGACCCTGGGCGCCGGGCCCGAGCTGCCGTGGATCCGCATCGCCGGCGTCGAAGCGCTCGGGCTCTCGATGGTGATGGTGATGGTCGGCCACCGGGTCGAGGAGCTCTGGTGGTGGTCCTGGGGGTTCGCGCTGGTGAGCGTGGGGGTGACGGCCGTGGTGCTCCTGTTCGCGGCGGTCGGCATCCATGACACGCACCCGGGCGGCCCCTTCTGGTGGTCGTTCGGCGTGGTCGACCTGGTGCTCACGCTGAGTCTGCTGTACGGGCTGTTCGTCAGCTCCCGCGAGCAGCCCCTCCCCTGACTGGGATGGCGTCTCCCGCTCGAGGGAGGGCGCGCTGCCGGTCACCGGGGTCCTTCTGCTGGCGCTGGCCAGCCTGGTCTTCCTGCACCCCGTGTGGCTTCCCGCCGCGATCCGCGGCGCATAGACGAACGAAGGGCCGGGGGCTCACGCTCCCGGCCCTTCGTGTTCGCTCTGCCCTGTGCGCAGCGTCAGTGCATGTGGCCGCCGCCCGCGGGCGCCGGCTCTTCCTCTTCCTTCTTCTCGACCACGGCGCTCTCGGTGGTGAGCACCAGGGCCGCGATGGAAGCAGCGTTCTGCAGCGCCGAGCGGGTGACCTTCGCCGGGTCCATGACGCCGGCCTTCATCAGGTCCTGCCACTCGCCGGTGGCCGCGTTGAACCCGGTCGCGCCGGATTCATTGCGGATGCGTTCGACGATGACGCCGCCTTCGAAGCCGGCGTTCTCGGCGATCCGCTTGGCCGGCTCGCGCAGCGCGTGCTTCACGATGAGGGCCCCGGTGGCCGCGTCGCCGTCGAGCCCGAGCTTCTCCGGGTCCACGGCCTCCTCGGCACGGATCAGCGCCACGCCGCCGCCGGGGACGATGCCCTCCTCGATGGCCGCGCGGGTCGCGCTGACGGCGTCCTCGATGCGGTGCTTCTTCTCCTTCAGCTCGACCTCGGTGGCCGCGCC
>DHWS01000017.1:27161-27713 GCA_002413305.1 Actinobacteria bacterium UBA5176
GCCGCGCCGACCTTGATGACCGCCACGCCGCCGGACAGCTTCGCCAGCCGCTCCTGCAGCTTCTCGCGATCCCAGTCGGAGTCGGTCCGCTCGATCTCGGCCTTGATCTGGTTGATCCGGCCCTTGATGTCCTCCTCGGAGCCCTGGCCCTCGACCACCGTGGTGTCGTCCTTGGTGATGACGACCTTGCGTGCCCTCCCCAGGAGGTCGAGCGCGACGTTCTCGAGCTTCAGCCCGATCTCTTCGCTGACGACCTGGCCGCCCGTGAGGATGGCCATGTCCTGCATCATCGCCTTGCGACGGTCGCCGAACCCGGGCGCCTTGACGGCGACGGACTGGAACGTCCCCCGGATCTTGTTGACGACCAGCGTGGCGAGCGCTTCGCCCTCGACGTCCTCGGCGATCACCACCAGCGCCTTGCCGGCCTGGACGACCTTCTCCAGGACGGGCAGCAGGTCCTGTACGCTCGAGATCTTCTTGCCGACCAGCAGGATGTAGGGATCCTCGTGGACCGCTTCCATCCGCTCCTGGTCGGTGACGAAGTACGGCGAG
>DHWS01000133.1:0-6720 GCA_002413305.1 Actinobacteria bacterium UBA5176
CACGAGGCGTTCACCGCCATGCGAGCCCGGGGGGCCGAGATGACGGACATCGTCGTCCTGGTGGTCGCGGCCGACGACGGCGTGATGCCCCAGACCGTCGAGGCGCTCAGCCACGCGAAGGCGGCGGGGGTCCCGATCGTGGTGGCCGTCAACAAGGTCGACAAGGACGAAGCCGATCCCGCCCGCGTCCGCCAGCAAATGGTCGACCAGGGCCTGGTCCCGGCCGAATGGGGCGGCGAGGTCGAGTTCATCGACGTCAGTGCGAAGACGCACCAGAACCTCGAGCAGCTGCTCGACACGATCGTGCTGGTCGCCGACATCCTGGAGCTGAAGGCGGATCCGGGGATGCCGGCTCGCGGGGTGGCCATCGAGGCGCACCTCGACAAGGGGCGCGGCCCGATCGCCACCGTCCTGGTCCAGAAGGGCACGCTGCGCGTCGGGGACGCCGTCGTCTGCGGCGCCGCCTGGGCGAAGGTCCGGGCGATGTTCGACGAGAACGGGACGCCCGTGAAGGAGGCCGGGCCCGCCAAGCCCATCCAGGTACTCGGGTGGTCGCACGTGCCCGAGGCCGGGGACGATTTCAGGGTGGTGGAGGACGAACGCCAAGCCCGCCACGTGGCACAGGAGCGGGAGGCGCGCGAGCGGGCGGCCGAGCTCGCCACGACCCGGACCGGGACGTCGCTCACCGACCTCCTGATCCAGGCCCGCCAGGGCGAGCTGCCCGCGCTGAACCTGATCATCAAGGCGGACGTCCAGGGTTCGCTGGAGGCCATCGTCGACGCGCTGGACAAGCTTCCCCAGAGCGAGGTCCGGATCGACGTGATCCACCGGGGCGTGGGCGGGATCACCGAGAACGACGTCGCGCTGGCCGCGGCCTCCAGCGCAGTGATCATCGGGTTCAACGTCCGCCCCGACCCGAACGCCCGCGACCTCGCGGAGAAGGAGGGCGTGGACCTTCGCCTGTACCGCGTGATCTACCAGGCCCTCGACGAGATCCGTCAGGCACTGACGGGCCTCCTGGCTCCCTCGGTGCAGGAAGCGGACCTGGGACGGGCGGAGGTTCGAGCCCTGTTCCGGACCCCGCGGGGGGTGATCGCCGGGTGCATGGTCACCCGCGGCACGATCGGGCGGAACCATCTGGCCCGGCTGGTCCGCGACGGGACCATCGTATGGACCGGGCGGCTGGCGTCGCTCCGGCGCTTCAAGGACGATGTGCGCGAGGTGGCGGAGGGGTTCGAATGCGGCATCGGCCTCGAGGGGTTCCAGGACATCCACGAGGGCGACGTCGTCGAGACCTACGAGATCCACGAGGTCGCCCGGACCCTCCAGTAGATGTCTGGCCCACTGGTCGCGGTGGAGCGGTTCGACCTCCGCATCCCGGGGGTCACGTCCTTGAAGGAGAAGCGCCACGTGGTCAAGACGCTCACCGGCTCCCTGCGCGCGAAGTTCAACGTGAGCGTGGCCGAGGTCGACCATCAGGATCTGTGGCAGCGGACGGCGATCGCGGTCTCCGCGGTGGGGGCGGAGGGCTACCACCTCCGGAAGGTGATGCACGAGGTCGAGCGACACGTCGAACGGTGGTTCGAGGTCGAGATCATCGACCGGGAGCTCTCGCTCCTCGGGCCGGAGTGACGGGGAGGGGCCATGAGCGGTGGAGCGCGTCCCGAGCGGGTGGCGGAGGAGTTCCGGGAGGTCCTGGCCGAGGAGATCCCGAAGCTGAAGGACCCCCGGGTCGGGTTCGTCACGGTGACCCGGGTCGAGGTCACCCCGGACCTGCGGCGGGCGGTCGTCTACTACACGGCGCTCGGCGAGAACCGGGACCGCAAGCGGACCCGAGCCGGGCTGGTCTCCGCCCGCACCCACCTTCGGTCCGTGCTCGGCCACACGGTCCGCCTGAAGTTCACCCCCGATCTCGACTTCAAGGAGGATGTCGGGTTGTCCCAGGTCGAACGCATCACCGAGCTCCTGCGGGAGATCGAACGCGAACAGGGCCCCGACGGAGAGAGTTCGAGCCATTCGGGGGTGGTCGAATGACGCTAGCCCCGCCGGAGCGTGACGTGGCGGCCGCCCTGGACCGGGCGGCGGAGATCCTGGCCGCGGCGCTCGACGTGTCGCTCGCCTGCCACGTGAACCCCGATCCGGACGCGCTCGGCTCGATGCTCGGCCTGGCCGGCTACCTCGCCGCCCAGGGGAAGAAGGTTCGGTGCTCATGGGGGGCGCAGCCGCTCGACCGTCCCCGGTGGCTTTCCATCCTTCCCGGCCACCAGCTCCTGGTGGAGCCGAAGCGGTTCCCGGCGTCGCCCCCGGTGATGGTCGCGCTGGACACCGCTTCGCCAGACCGTCTGGGCGGCCTGGCGGCGAACGCACAGCGCGCGGCCGAGATGATCGTGATCGACCACCACCGCACCAACCCGGGGTTCGGCACTGTCCTGCTGCTGGACCCGGTGGCGTCCTCGACCTGCGAGCTCGTGTTCCGACTGATCGAGCGGATGGGCGGCGAGCTTCCCGACGGCGCCGCAGCCTGCCTGTACGCCGGCCTGCTGACCGACACCGGCCGGTTCCAGTACGAAGCCACCACGCCGGAGACGCTCCGGGTGGCGGCGGAGCTTCGAACCCACCCGTTTGACCACGCCCGGATGGGCCAGGTGCTGTTCGAGGACAACGCCCTGGGGTACCTCCGGGTGGTGGCCGTGGCCCTGGAGCGGGCCGTCCACGTGCCGGATCTCAGCCTGCTCTGGACCTACCTCACCCAGGCCGACCTGGCGGCCGCGGGCATCACCATGGGTGACGCCGACGATCTCATCGATGTGGTTCGAACTGCCCGGGAGGCCGACGTGGCCTGCGTGATCAAGCAGCAGCGGGACGGCCGGTTCAAGGTCAGCCTGCGGTCGCGGTCGGTGGCCGACGTCGGGGCGATTGCCCTGGCGTTCGGCGGGGGAGGGCACCGGCTGGCGGCCGGCTACACGGCCACCGGCGGCCTGGAGGAGACGATCGAAGCGCTGGAGGCAGCCCTCCGTGGCTGAAGCGGGCGTCGGGCCGAGCGGACTCCTGCTGGTCGACAAGCCCGGCGGCATCACCTCGCACGACGCGGTGGCCCGTGTCCGTCGTGCGCTGGGCACGCGGAAGGTCGGGCATTCGGGCACGCTCGACCCCATGGCCACCGGCCTCCTGCTCATGGGGGTGGGCCGGGCCACGCGGCTGCTCCGGTTCCTGGGCGACCTGCCGAAGGTCTACGAAGGGACGGCCCGCCTGGGGATCGAGACGAACACCCTCGACGCGGACGGGGACGCCGTCCGGGAGGCTCCCGTCGACGTCGACCGGGCTTCGCTCCGGGAAGCGCTCTCCGCGCTGACCGGCGACCTTCTGCAGGTTCCGCCCGCCTTCTCCGCGGTGAAGATCGGCGGGGAGCGCCTGTACCGGGCCGCCCGCGAGGGACGGGAGGTCGAAGCCCCCCCCAGGCCGGTCCGCGTCGACGCGTTCGACCTGACCCGGTTCGCGTCGCCGGACTTCGACTTCCGGGTCCGGTGCTCCAGCGGGACCTATGTCCGGTCCCTGGTTCGGGACGCCGGGACGGCACTGGGATGCGGGGCCCATCTGACGGCGCTCCGGCGAACGGCGATCGGCACATTCGGCGTCGACGTCGCCGTCCCGCCCGAGGATGCGACCGATTCATTGCTGCCACTGGAGGCGGCCGTCGCCCATCTCGCCGCGATCACCCTCCACGAGGAGGAGGCGAAGGTGGCCGTGCACGGCTGCTGCCTGGGGCCGGCCGGGCTGGCCGGCCCGTACCGCGCCATCGCGCCCGACGGGCGGCTGATCGGCATCTACCGCGACGACGGGGCGAAGGCGGTCCCGGAGATCATCCTGGCCCCGGCCTGAACTCCTGTACCCTCGCACCCCAATGGAGGTCCTTCGCGGCATCGGTTCGCTCCCGCTCGTCGGCCAGGAGACGGCGGTCACGATCGGGTTCTTCGACGGCGTGCACCGGGGGCACCAGGCGGTGTTCGGCCGGACGGTCGACGTGGCCCGGGACCGCGGGCTGACCTCCGTCGGGGTCACATTCGACCGGCATCCCCGCGAGGTCTACGCGCCGGGCACCGAGCCGAAGCTCCTGACCACCCTGGAGCGCAAGGCTTCGCTGATCGATGCGCTGGGGATCGACCAGCTCCTGGTGCTGGAGTTCGACGAGGACTTCTCGAAGTGGACGCCCGAGGAGTTCGTGAAGAAGGTGCTCGTCGACGGATCGAACGCGCGCCATGCCGTGATCGGTTCGAACTTCACGTTCGGGTACAAGGCGATGGGGAACCTGGTCGTGCTCACCGACCTCGGCGCGGCGAGCGGGTTCAGCGTCGAGGGCGTCGCGCTGCTCAAGCTCGAGGGGCGGGCGGTCTCGTCCTCCAGTATCCGGGAGGCGCTGGCCGGGGGCGATCTGCCGTGGCCCACCGAGGCGCTGGGCCGGCGGTACGCGGTCGAGGGGCGGGTGACGAACGGGGCCGGGCGCGGCGCGGGCCTCGGGTATCCCACGGCGAACCTCGACGTGCCGCCCCGCATCCTGTTGCCGGCGGAGGGCGTCTACGCCGGCCGGGCGGTGCTGGAGGACGGTTCGACCCAGATCGCGGCGATCAACGTGGGCACGAACCCCACCTTCGGAGGCGAGCCGCTCCACGTCGAAGCCTTCCTGCTGGACTTCGAGGGGGATCTGCGCGGCCGGCCGCTGGTCATCGAGTTCTGGGAGCGCCTTCGTGACGAGACGCGATTCGAGTCCGCCGGGGAGCTCGCCCGGCAGATCGAGGACGATGTGGCCCGAACGCGTCTGATCGTCCGGTAGCCAAGTCGTAGCTGCGTCCGAGGCCGGCGCGGAGCTGTGTGGTAACCTCATGTTCGACCCTATGGCACTTGTCAAAGAGCAGAGATCCGCGCTGATCAGCGAATACCGCCGAAGCGAGACCGATACCGGCTCGCCCGAGGTGCAGGTCGCCATGCTCAGCAAGCGCATCTCCGAACTGACGGAGCACCTCAAGACCCACACCAAGGACCACCACAGCCGTCGTGGGCTGCTCCAGATGGTCGGCCGCCGCCGTCGCCTGCTGGACTACCTCCGGCGCGAGGACGTCGAACGCTACCGCGAGCTGATCTCGCGCCTGGGGCTCCGGCGGTAGCACGAACCCACGGAGGCGGCCCTTGGGGCCGCCTTCCTCGCGAGAAGGAGCGGGAACCCACCCACGAACCGCAGCAAGACCCCACGGAGCGGGCGACCGCCAGCTCCCGGTCAGTTATCAGTTGCGGACCCCCGGTCCCCGCGACCACGCGGAGCGAAGACCCGAGGCCCACCACTGAGAACTGGCCGAGACGGAAGCTCCGGCCCTCCCCGCCTCCACCACCCCACCGCGGCGCGCGCTCGAATGCGGCCGCCGTCCAGGAGGACATACCCATGAACACGATCAAGCTCAGCAAGACCATCGGCGGGTCCGAGATCACCTTCGAGTCGGGCAAGCTCGCCCTGCAGGCCAAAGGTGCCTGCACGGTGACGCTCGGCGAGACCCAGGTGCTCGCGGCCTGCACCACCGCCAAGCCCCGCGAGGGCATCGACTTCTTCCCCCTCACCATCGACGTGGAGGAACGGATGTACGCGGCCGGCAAGATCCCCGGCGGGTTCTTCCGCCGTGAGGGCCGCCCGTCCGAGACCGCCATCCTCACCGCGCGCCTGACGGACCGGCCGCTCCGGCCGACGTTCCGGGACGGCTTTCGCGACGAGGTCCAGGTCGTCGTCACCGTGCTCAGCGCGGACATGGCGAACTCGTACGACATCCCCGCCATCAACGCGGCCGGCATGGCCGTCTCGCTGGCCGGGCTCCCGTTCGACGGCCCCATCGCCGCGGTCCGGGTAGGGTTGATCGGCGGCCAGTGGAAGGTCAACCCGACCTACCAGGACCTCGACCTCGCCACGTTCGACGTGGTCGTGGCCGGGAGGGTCAACGACCGCGGCCAGGTCGATATCCTCATGGTCGAAGGCGAAGCCCCGGAGAGCTCCTGGGCGCTGATCACCGAGGAGGGTGGGGGCACCGCCCCCACCGAGGAGATCGTCGCCGAGGGCTTGGAGATCGCCAAGCAGAACATCTCCGAGATCATCGACCTGCAGCGCGAATTCCTCGCCCAGGCCGGTGTGCAGGCGTCGGACTTCGAACCCACACCGCTGTACGCCGACGAGGTGGGCGCGGCGGTTCAGGCCTTCGCCGGACCCCGCTTGGCCGGTGCGCTGGTCCACGCGAAGGCCGAGCGCGAGTCCAACCTCGACACGCTGAAGGCCGAGCTCAAGGAGCACCTGGCGGCCGAATGGGGCCCGGACCGGTACGCCGAGCTCGAGCGCCACATATCGCCCGCCTTCAAGGACCTCCAGAAGAAGGCGATGCGCAAGCGGATCGTCGAGGAGGGCGTCCGGCTGGACGGCCGCAAGGTCGACGAGATCCGCCAGATCTCTTGCGAGGTCGGCTTCATCCCGAGGGCCCACGGCTCCGGCCTGTTCAACCGGGGCGAGACCCAGGTCCTGAACGTGGCCACGCTGGGCATGCTCCGGATGACCCAGATGATCGACACGCTGGACCCCGAGGACAGCAAGCGGTACATGCACCACTACAACTTCCCGCCCTACTCCACCGGTGAGACCGGCCGGGTCGGCTCGCCGAAGCGGCGGGAGATCGGCCACGGGGCGCTCGCCGAGCG
>DHWS01000133.1:7013-8130 GCA_002413305.1 Actinobacteria bacterium UBA5176
GGCGTGCCGATCAAGGCGCCGGTGGCGGGGATCGCCATGGGCCTGATCGCCGAAAGCGGCGAGTTCGTCACGCTGACAGACATCCTCGGCGCAGAGGACGCGCTGGGCGACATGGACTTCAAGGTGGCCGGGACGAAGGACTTCGTCACCGCGCTCCAGCTCGACACCAAGGTCACGGGCCTCCCCACCGAGGTCCTGTCCGGCGCGCTGAAGCAGGCGAAGGAGGCCCGCCTGTTCATACTGGACAAGTTGCTGGCCGTGATCCCCGCCCCTCGCGAGGCGCTCTCGCTGAAGGCCCCCCGAGTGATCATGAAGCAGATCCCGATCGACAAGATCGGCGAGGTGATCGGGCCGAAGGGCAAGCGGATCAACGAGATCATCGCCCTGACCGGGGCCGACATCGACATCGAGGACGACGGGCGCGTGTTCATCGGCTCCCGCGAGGGCGAGGGCGCGGAGAAGGCCGTCGAGATGATCGAGGCCATCGTCAACCCGCGGATGCCGGAGGTCGGCGAGCGCTACGACGGCACGGTGGTGAAGACGACCACGTTCGGTGCGTTCGTGAACATCCTCCCCGGCCGCGACGGCATGATCCACATCTCCAAGCTCGGCCGCGGGAAGCGGCTGAACAGCGTCGAGGAGGCCGTGAACATGGGCGACCACCTTCAGGTCGAGATCGACTCGATCGAACAGGACAACATGGGCCGGACCCGGGTCAGCCTGAAGCCCGTCGGCGAGGGCTGGGACCCGCCGGAGGGCGGCTGGCCGCGCGTCGAAGGTGCCGAGGGCGAAGACCGCCGGCCGCCACGCCGCGAAGGGGACCGTGACCGGCGCGGCGGCGGGGGAGACCGCGGCCGCGACCGTGGCTCCCGGCCTCGCCGCAGCGACTCGTGAGCCCCCGGGCCTCTCGCCCCACGGCCCGCCCAGCCCGCGCACGCCGGGCGGCCGCTTCGGACGGCTTCGCCCGCACCGAGTACGCGTCCGGCCTGCGGATCGTCTCCGAGGCGATGCCGGGCGTGCGGTCCGTCGCGCTCGGCGTCTGGGTCGACGTGGGGTCGCGGGACGAACGCCCGGCGATGAACGGCGCCTCCCACTTCCTCGAGCACCTGCTGTTCAA
>DHWS01000133.1:8318-52857 GCA_002413305.1 Actinobacteria bacterium UBA5176
CGCCAAGGAGTACACCTGCTACTACTGCCGGGTCCGCGACCAGGACCTGGGGATGGCCGTCGAGTACATGGCGGACATGCTGCAGAACTCGGTGATCCACAAGCCGGACTTCGAACAGGAGAGCCTGGTCATCCTGGAAGAGATCAACCGGCAGGACGACGCGCCGGACGACCTCATCCACGACCTGTTCGCGGAGACGTTGTGGGCGGGTCATCCGCTCGGCCGCCCCGTGCTGGGCACCCGCGAGACGATCACGGCCATGACCCGGGACCAGGTCAAGCGGTTTTACGACCGGCTGTACGAGCCCCCACACTTCGTCATCGCCGCGGCCGGCAACCTGAAGCACGAGGACCTCTGCAGGCTCGCGGAGGCGAACATGGACACCGGCAAGCGGCTGTCCGCGTCGGCCGCGCCGAAGGTCCGCAAGGGCGGTGACACGCCGAAGCTCAACCCGGCCACGCTGGTGAAGAAGCGGCGGACCGAGCAGGCCCACATCGTGATCGGGACCGGCGCGTACTCCCGTAAGGACCCCGAGCGGTTCGCGTTCGGCGTGGTCAACTCCGCGCTGGGCGGTGGGATGTCTTCGCGTCTGTTCCAGGAGGTCCGGGAGAAGCGGGGGTTGGCCTACGCCGTCTACAGCTACCACTCGATGTTCGCGGAGACGGGGATCTTCGCCGCGTACGCCGGCACCACGCCGTCGCGCGCGCACGAGGTGGTCTCGATCGCCCGCGGTCAGATCGAAGAGATCGCCGCGAACGGGTTGACGTCCGAAGAGCTCGAACGGGCCAAGGGCCATATGAAAGGGTCGCTGGTGCTCTCGCTGGAGGACACCAGCGGCCGGATGTCCCGGATCGGCCGCTCCGAGATCAGCCACGGCGAGATCCTCACCGTCGACCAGATCCTGGAACGGATCGAAGCGGTCGATGCCGAAGCCTCCCGCGCGGTGGCCGCCCAGGTCTTCGGCCGTCCGATGGCCATGGCGGTCATCGGACCGTTCGGCCAGGACGAGTTCAGAGATGGCGCCGGGTCGAAGAAGAAGACGAAGGCCTCGGCCCGGAAGGCCCCGAGGCGATGATCCGGATCGGCGTGCTCGGCGCGGCCGGCCGGATGGGCCGGCTGGTGTGCCGGGCGGTCGCCGACGATCCGGACCTGGCGCTCGTGGCCGGGATCGGTCCCGGGTCAGCCGACACCGAGCTCGGCCCCCTGATCGGCCACGGGGACGTGGACGTGCGGATCTCGGGGGACCTCGACGCGCTCCTCCACGCCGAGGCCGAGGTCGCGGTCGACTTCACTACGCCCCAGACGGTCATGGGCAACATCCGCTGGCTGGTCGAGCACGGCATCCATGCGGTGGTCGGCACCACCGGCATCGGCCCGAAGGACCTGGAGGAGATCCGGTCACTGGCCGAGGGCGGCGGGGCGAACGTGGTGGTGGCGTCGAACTTCGCCATCGGGGCGGTCCTGCTGCAGCGCTTCGCCGAACAGGCCGCCCGCGTCTTCCCGGCCGCCGAGATCATCGAGCTGCACCACGAGACGAAGCTCGACGCGCCCTCCGGGACGGCCATCGCCACCGCGCGCCGGATGGCGGAGTCGCGGCGTGAGGAGTGGTCGGGCCCCGCGAAGGAGACAGTCGACCATGTGCGCGGTGGAGAGGTTGAAGGGATCCGGATCCATTCGGTCCGCCTGCCCGGCCTGGTCGCCCACCAGGAGGTCATCTTCGGTGGACTGGGCCAGACACTGACGCTCCGCCACGACGCCCCCGACCGGGCGTCGTACATGCCCGGCGTGCTGCTAGCGGTCACGTCGGTGGCGTCCCGGCCTGGGCTGACGGTCGGGCTGGAACCGCTGCTCGGCCTGGACGGCTGACCGGGGTCGCGATCGTTCCTCGGCCAACCAACCGGTCAGATGCGCACCCGCCACAGCGTGTTGGTGTCGAGGTTCGTCTCCCACAGCGAGTCGAACCCCAACGCGATGAATCCGCTCGTGGAGGTGTCGGCGGGCAGGCTGGCGGTTCGGCGTCCGGTGGCCTCGTCGAACCTCGCCACCTGGTCGGCCAGCCCCCGGACCCACACGTCGCCCAGGCCCACGGTGAACGTCGAGTTGCTGACGGACAGGGGATGGAGGCTCACCTGATGGACCGCGTTGCTCCTGGGATCGATGACCGAAGCCGAGTCCCCGCTCCCGGAAGCGGGATAGGCCCAGACCTTCCCGTCGGCGAACCACAAGAGCGAGCCGTCGCCTCCTGACTCTCCGGCGGGGACCGTCTTCACCGCCCGATCGGTCCCGGGGTCGATGCGGGACACCGTCCCGTTCGAGATGGCCACCCAGGCGGCGCCGCCACCGAATGTCACGTTCCCGTCGACCTCGATCGTGGCCTGGACCCGCAGGGTCGTCGGGTCGATTCGAGCGATGCCCCCCGTCAGCGTGGAGCACCACACGCTCCCGGCACCGAACCCGACCTCCAGGCCTCCCTCCTGCAGGCGTCCGGCGATCTGGTTCGTGGACGCGTCGATGACCGCGATGTCGCCCGGCCCGCACCCGGCGACCCAGACCTTGCCGAACCCGAGGCCGGGCGTGCCGCACGATTCCTGTCCCGTGTCGATGGTGGCCACCACCTTGTTCGTGGTCGGATCGACCCGGTAGACGTCGAACCCGCGGTGGCTGGCCACCCACACGGACCCGAGGCCGGTGGCGACGGTCAGCGGGCCCCCTTCGAGCGGGATCGAAGCCAGGACCCCCGGCTCGAGGGTCGGCTGGCTGAGGGGTGGGCGGGTCGGCTGCTGGCTCGGGACCGGGCCGAACGAGGGGGTCGCTCCGGAAGCACCGCTCGGGCGGTTCGTGCTCCGCGCCGAGGAGGCGCACCCCGAACCCAACAGAGCCAGAGCCATGGCCAACGCCACCGCCACGCCCTTCCCCCTGGCCATCCCCGCTCCTTTCCGCGCCTTTGGCATCCGCACCCGCGATCCTCCCGCACTTGGTGGATGTCCGCCCATGGCTCGTCCTCCTTCCGATCGGCTGCGGTCCGTCCGCTGCTGGGACGACGGTGCCCGATGTCGGTAGCAGCCCGGCCTGTTCGCTGGTAAACGCCCGTGCTACCGTGCGGTCGGCGAGCGGAGGGATCGAACGTGGCGCATCGTTCAGGTGGACCGGATCGTCCGTTCCCGACGGCGGGTGCGGCCGCGGTCACCTTTGGGCTCCTGGGCCCGCTCGAGGTTCGCGTGGCCGGAACGCCGCTGGACCTGGGGTCCTCGAAGCAGAAGGCGCTCCTGGTGGTCCTCTTGCTGCAGGCCAATCGGTCGGTGCCGGTCGACCATCTGGTCGACGAGTTGTGGCTCGAACCCCCGGCGACGGCGATGAAGAGCGTCCAGGTCTACGTCTCGCGCATCCGCCGGCTGCTCGGGGAGGCCGCCGGGCGCCTCCAGACCACGGCTGGTGGCTATCGGGTGCTGGTCGAACCAGGCGAGCTCGACGTCGATCGCTTCGAAGCTCTGGCGGATGCGGCCCGGCGAGCCATGCCCGCCTCCCCGCTGGACGGGGCGGCGAAATTCCGCGAAGCGTTGGCCATCTGGAGAGGCCGACCGCTGTCGGATCTGGCGACGGAGATAGTCGCGCGGGGGGCGATCCCCCGGCTCGAGGAGCTTCGTCTGACGGCCTTGGAGGGCCGGATCGACGCCGAGCTGGCGGCCGGGCGGGCGGCCGAGGTCGTGGGGGAGCTCGGCGACCTGCTGGCTCGCAATCCGTTCCGCGAGCGGTTCTGTGCTCAGCTGATGGTGGCGCTGTACCGCACCGGCCGGCAGGCCGACGCGCTCGACGTCTACCGGCAGGCCGCCAGCAGGTTCGCCGAGGAGCTCGGACTGGAACCAACCCCGGAGCTTCAACGGCTCCAGGAGCAGATCCTTCGACATGACCCCGGATTGAGTCCCTCGCGGTCAACCCTTGACCCGTCCTCGCCGCCAGCGAAGGATGCCGGCCCCCCGGCGAGGCGGCTGGATGTGCCCATATCCCCTGCCCGCGGGGGCGGCGTGCCGCGTCGTCGGCGTTCGCGCACGCACGTCCTCATCGCGGCCGGTACGGCGACGGCCGCCCTGGCCATCGGCCTCTTGCTGGCGCTCTCCGGTGGGCCGAGGCACACGCCGCCGCCGGGGCTTTTCCCGGTCCGTCCGGATTCCGTTGCCGTGATCGACGCTGCGACGGGCGCCTTCGTCGACGACGTGACCGTCGGCAGCCGGCCGGGCTCCGTTGCTGTTTCCGCGGGATCGGTCTGGGTCGGGAACATCGAGGATCGCACGGTCACCGAGATCGACCTGGCCAGTCGGAAGGTGGTTAGGACGTACGGCCTCCCGAGCATGCCGACCAGCATCACGGTGGGCCCCGGCGTGGTGTGGGTCGGTGATGGCTTCGAAGGGACCATGTCAAGGATCCTCACCGCGTACGGCCAGGTGTCGGCACCGTTCTTCCCAGGCCCACCGGTCCCCGGACTGCTCGCCGTGGCGACGTCCCGCGATCTGTGGGTCGGGCTCGCCGACGCCACGCTGCTCAGGCTGGACCCCGGCAGCCTCCGCTCGACCTCCACGACCCGGGTTCCGAACCGGCCGAGGGCCATCGCCCCGGTCGGTGATGCCGTGTGGACCGTGCAGTACAGCGACCGGTCGGTGGACCGGGTCGACCCGGTGCATGGCACCGTGGCGGTCGAAGCCAGCCTTCCGGGCCGGCCGATGGCGATCGCCTCGGGAGACGGCTTCGTGTGGGTGGCCACCTCCGGGGACGACCACCTCTGGAAGCTCGACCAGTCCACGGGCGCGATCCGCGCGTCCACCCCCCTGGGCGTCGATCCCTCGGCGGTCGCGGTGCAGCCGGGGGCGATTTGGGTGATCGGGGGTTCCGACGGGGTCCTGGAGCGCATCGATCCTCGAACCGGTGATCTGGTACGGACGGCGCGGGTGGGGCGTCCGATCGGGGGACTGGCCGTGGGTGGGAGCAACGTGTGGCTCACGATCCAGTGAGTCAGTCGTCGCCCTTCCCGTAGTCCCAGCTGATCAGGGTGTCCGGTTCGAGCTTGAGGATTACCCGGTCGGACTGGCGCATGGCGATAGACACCCATCCGCGCCCGAGCTCCTCCCCGTAGCGCGTCGAGATGTCCAGCAGGAGCTGTTCGTCCTTCGGCAGCACCTCGGGCCTGCCATGGACCACCACCGCACGGTACGGGCGCTCCTCGGAGGCGATCGACACCGCGACCTCCGGATGCGCGTCCAGATCGCGTCCGGTATCCCGCACGTTCCGCCGGGTGGTCATCCATAGGATGCCGTAGCGCCACAGGTACCAGACCGGGCGGACGTGCGGCTCGCCGTTCGACCCGATCGTCGCGAAGTGCGCCATCCGCGGCTCGGCGAGGAAGGCGTCGATCTCCTCACCAGTCATTTCCTCCGACACCGGGGCCTCCTACTTGACCACGTGCTCCTCGACGAACAGCAGCCCCGAGGCGCTGGTGAAGCTCTGCATGTCCTCCGTCGCCCTCGCCGCCACGTCGCTCTTCATGTCCGCGGAGAACTCCTCGCGCGTATCCCACGTGAGCACCGCGATGCCGTCGTAGGGTGCCTCGCCGCCGCCCGGCACCTTCGTCACCAGGTCGACCGTGTAGCCCTTCAGCCCGGGGTACCCGTCGCGGGCGATGGGCGCGTGGCGCTTCAGCCAGTAGTCGGCGAAGTCCTCGGGGCTCATGCCCTCCTTGCGGCGAAGCCAGATGTGGACGCGAACCATGGCCATCCCTCCTCGAACGTGCGTGCTATCGACTGGGTGCTTCGGGACCCCCGGCCTGCCACCGGGCCAGGACGAACAGCAGGTCGGAGAGCCGGTTCAGGTAGTGTAGGACCTCGTCGGTGACTGGAGCGCCAGACCGCCGCAGCTCGACCGAGCGTCGTTCAGCCCTCCGGACCAGCGTGCGGGCCAGGTCCAGGGCGGCGGAGACGGGGTTCGCGCCAGGGACAATGAACCGGTCGGGGAGCGGGTGGGCTTCGACCTGCGCGTCGATCAGGGACTCCAGCCGCTCGACCATCCCGGCGGTGACCAGCGAGACCTCGGGCTCGAGCTTGGACCGCTTCTTGGGGTTGGTGGCCAGGTCGGCCCCCACCACGAACAGCTCCCGCTGCAGGTCCAGGATGAGGTCGGCGGCCTCCGCCGACGTCGAAGCGAACGCCCTGGCCAGGCCCAGCGCGGCGACCGCTTCGTCCACGCTCCCGTACGCCTCGGTGGCGGGAGAGGACTTCGGCACGCGACCGCCGTACAGGAGACCGGTGGTGCCGTCGTCCCCGGTCTTCGTGTAGATGCGCACGCGGCTAGGATAGCCATGCGCGGCGGCGCGCAGGCATCGAGGCGAGCGTTCGGAACGCATCCTGCTGTTCTCGGTCGCCCGAAGATGGTAAAGTCGCTTGACCGTCGCGGGAAGGAGGAACGATGGCGGGCAGGTTCGGTTCGGTCATCACGGCGATGGTCACGCCGTTCCGCGACGATTACTCCCTGGACCTCGACGGCGCGCAGGCGTTGACGAAGCAGCTTCTGGACAGCGGCTCCGACGGCCTGGTGGTGGCCGGGACCACCGGCGAAGGGCCCACGCTGACCCACGACGAAAAGGGCGACCTGTTCCGGGCCGTGGTCGAGGCGGCCGAGGGGAAGGGTTCGGTTATCGCCAACACCGGCACGTACAACACGGCCGAATCGATCGAGCTCACGGAGCTGGCCGAACGATCCGGGGCCGACGCGGTCCTGGCGGTCACTCCCTACTACAACAAGCCGCCCCAGCGCGGGCTGATCGCCCACTTCACGAAGATCGCCGAGTCCACCGAGCTGCCGGTGGTCTTGTACAACATCCCGGGCCGGACGTCCTGCACCATCGAGACCGACACGGTGCTCCGCCTGGCCGGGGTGACGAACATCGTGGGCGTCAAGGACGCCACCGGTGACTACGCCGGCATCTCCCGCATCGTGGCCGAGGGCCCGCCCGGTTTCGAGATCTACTCGGGCGACGACGCCCAGACGTTCGCCATCTGCTGTCTGGGCGGCGTGGGCGTGGTGGCGGTCGCGTCGCACCTGGCCGGGGACCGCATGAAGCAGATGATCGACCTCATCGACGGCGGCGACGTCCCGGCCGCCCGCAAGATCCACCACGACCTGGTCCCGCTGTTCAAGGCCATGGGCGTGACCACGAACCCCATCCCCGTCAAGGCCGCGCTGGAGATCGCCGGCCGCCCCGCCGGCCCGCCTCGACTTCCCCTGGTCCCGGCCTCGCCCGAGGAACGCCAGAAGATCGAAGAGGCGATGCGGGCGGTCGGGGTCCTCTAAAGAGCCGACGGTGGCCGCCGGGGATCCGCGCCTCGTCTTCCTGGGCGGTGTCGGCGAGGTCGGCCGGAACATGGCCGCCCTCGACATGGGCGGCAAGATCCTCCTGATCGATGCAGGCCTTTCCTTCCCGGAGGTCGAGATGCCCGGCATCGACCTCGTCCTGCCGAACTGGCAGTTCCTGCGGGACAACGCCAACCGCGTGCAGGGCGTGGTGCTGACCCACGGCCACGAGGACCACATGGGCTCCCTCCCGTACCTCCTCCGGGAGTTCGACCTGGCGATCTACGGTACGAAGCTCACCCTGGCGCTCCTGGAGGGCAAGCTCGAAGAGCACGGGGTCCGGGACCGAGCAGACTTCCATGAGGTCACGCCGGGGGAGGAGGTTCGCGCCGGCCCGTTCACCATGCGCTTCTACCGGGTCTCCCATTCGATCCCGGACGGCTGCGCCGTGGCCATCGACCTCCCCGCGGGGGTGCTGCTGCACTCGGGCGACTTCAAGCTGGATCAGACGCCGATCGACGGGCGGGTCACGGACCTCCAGGGGATCGCCTCCGAGGCTCGCAAAGGTGTCCATCTGTTCCTGGCGGATTCGACGAACGCCGAGGACCCCGGCTTCACGGGGAGCGAGCGGACCGTGGGGCCGGTGCTGGCGCAGATCGTTGAAGGCGCTGAACGGCTGGTGGTGGTGGCGTGCTTCTCGAGCCACATCCACCGGATCCAGCAAGTGGTGAACGCGGCCCGGGCCGGCGGCCGGAAGGTTGCCTTCCTGGGGCGCAGCATGCATCAGAGCGTGCGGGCGGCCCGCGAGCACGGGTACCTGGAAGTGCGGGACGACGAGATCGTCCCCATCGAGGCGGTCGACGACATGCATCCGTCGACCGTGGTGGTGTGCTGCACAGGCTCGCAGGGAGAGCCGCTCTCCGCGCTCGCGCTGATGGCCGCCCATGAGCACAAATGGGTGAAGCTGCAGCCGCGTGACACCGTGGTGCTGTCGTCGTCGGTTATCCCCGGCAACGAGACCGCGATCCACCGGGTGTTGGACGGGCTGTACCGAACCGGCGCTGACGTCTTCCACGTGCCGATCGTCCCGGTCCACGTGTCCGGGCACGCGGCGGCGGAGGAGCTGAAGTTCATGCTCAACCTGGTCCGGCCCCGGTGGTTCATCCCCGTCCACGGCGAGCTCCGGCACCTCGCCCACCATGCGCGGCTGGCCCGCGACGTGGGGATCCCGCCTGACCGCATCCTGATCTGCGAGGACGGCGACTCGGTGTGGCTGGGGGAGACGCTGGAGCGGGGGGAGCGGGTCCAGGCTGGGATGACGTTCGTCGACGGGCTGGGGATCGGCGACGTGGGGCAGGCGGTGCTCCGGGACCGGCGGAAGCTGGCCGGTGATGGGATCGTCGTGGTGGTGGTGGTGGTGGACGCGCGCACCGGCGAACTGGTGGCCGGCCCGGACGTCATCAACCGCGGGTTCGTGTTCGACGAGACCGCCGAGGACATCATCGAGGAGGCCCGGGAGCGGACGGTCCTCGCGCTGAAGGAGAGCGCCGCCGACCAGGTGACCGACCAGAGCGTGCTCGCGAACAGCATCCGCCGCGCACTCGGCAAGTACTTTTTCGAGATTACGCAGCGAAAGCCGGTTATCGTGCCGGTGATCATGGAGGTGTAGGTGGCCGCGACCAGGACGAAGTCGAAGGGCAGGCCGCGGGGCGGTTCGGGGCGCCCGCCGCGGGGGCGCCGAACGGCGCGGGAGGGCCAGGCCGCCGAGCGGCTGAAGGCCGCCGGGAACAGGGTGGCTCGCCACCTCTCCCCGCGAGCGGCCGAGGCGATCGGGGTGGGGCTCGTGGTCCTGGCTCTGCTGTCGGTGCTGGGCCTGTGGGTCCGGGCCGGGGGGCCGTTCGGCCGAGCCCTGACCACCGCCGTGCTGGCCCTGTTCGGCCCCGTCGGATTCGTGATGCCGGTACTGGCCGGCTACTGGGCCGTGCTGCTGATCCGGGGTACCGCCCGGGACGACCGGGGGCGGATGGCGGTCGGCTTGACCATCCTGGCGTTCGGTGTGCTCGCGATCGCCTCGATCATCGAACGCGACCCATCGCCGGTGGCCGGGTACCACCTCGTGTCGAAGGCCGGGGGCTTCTTCGGGGCGGCCGTAGGGTGGCCGCTGTCGAGGCTGCTCTCGGTGTACGGCGCGGTCGTGGTCTGCCTCGGGCTGGTCGCGCTGGGGGCGCTGGTGTTCACCGCCACCCCCATCTCCGCCGTGGGACGGGGCGTGTGGTGGGTGTTCGGGGGCCGCCGCCGGACCGAAGCTCCGGTCGCCGACCCCGAGGCACGTCGGGACCGCCGGGTTCGCCTGGGTCCCGACGACGGTTCGTCTTCCGCCATGGGGGCCCGGATGGCGGAGCCCGAGCCCGACGCGATCACGGTGGGGGAGCCGAAACAGATCCGCCTGCCCATCACCTCTCATGGCAACGGCTACAAGCTGCCGCCCCTGGAGCTGCTTCGGCGCGCCCCGGCCACCAGGGCCGACACGCGCGACGCCGAGCACACCATGGCCGCGCTGGAGCGCACCTTCCAGAACTTCGGCGTGCCGGCCAGCGTGGTCGCCGCCCACCGCGGCCCCACGGTCACCATGTACGAGGTGGAGGTCGAAGCCGGCACGAAGGTCAACCGGGTGCTCTCGCTGGGCGACGACATCGCCTACGCCCTGGCAACGCCGGACGTCCGCATCATCGCCCCGATCCCCGGCAAGTCCGCCATCGGCGTCGAGGTCCCGAACCGGGTCCGGGAGTTCGTGATGCTGGGGGACGTCCTCGGGTCGAAGGTGGCCCGGGAACTGTCCAAGCCATTGTTCGTGGCCCTGGGCAAGGACGTCCACGGGCAGTCGGTTCTGGTGAACCTGGCCGAGATGCCGCACCTATTGATCGCGGGGGCCACGGGGGCCGGGAAGTCTTCGCTCATCAACACGTTCGTCAGTTCGATCCTCATGCGCACCACGCCCGATCAGGTGAAGATGGTGCTCATCGACCCCAAGCGGGTGGAGCTGTCGCACTTCGCCGACCTTCCACACCTGCTGAGCCCGGTCATCGCCCATCCGAAGCGCGCCGCCGAGGCGCTGGCCTGGGTGGTCCGCGAGATGGAGATGCGCTACGAGGCGTTCGCCACGGTCGGCATGCGAGACATCGAGACCTATGCGCAGGCCCAGGTCGAAGGCACCCTTCGCATCCCGCCCGGCCAGGAGCACAACTTCGGGCCGGTCCCGTACATCGTCGTGGTGATCGACGAACTGGCCGACCTGATGATGGTGGCGCCGCGCGATGTTGAAGACGCGATCTGCCGCATCGCCCAGATGGCCCGGGCGGTGGGGATCCACCTGGTGGTGGCCACCCAGCGCCCGTCGGTCGACGTGGTGACCGGCCTGATCAAGGCGAACATCCCGTCGCGCATCGCGTTCATGACCTCCTCACAGGCGGACTCCCGGGTCATCCTGGACTCCAACGGCGCCGAGAAGCTGGTCGGGCACGGCGACATGCTGTTCCAGCCGGCCAATGTCTCCAAAGCCGTCCGCATCCAGGGGGCCTGGGTGACGGAGAAGGAGATCGAAGCCGTCACCACGTGGTGCCGGAACCAGCGCGAACCGCAGTACGAGGTGCACATCGACGGCCTGGGTCGCGCACCGGCCGACGACGAGGATGGCGTGGGGGACGATGACGACCTCTTGCGCCAGTCGATCGAGCTGGTGGTCCGATCGCAGCTGGGTTCGACGTCCATGCTCCAGCGCAAGCTCAAGGTTGGGTTCGCCCGGGCCGGGCGTCTGATGGACCTCATGGAGGAACGCGGGATCGTCGGGCCGAGCGTGGGTTCGAAGGCCAGGGACGTCCTGATGACCTGGGAGGAATGGCAGGAATCGCGGGCCCGGGCCTGACCCTCTGCATAAGGAAGAGAGCGAACCCGAAGGCTCGCTCTCTCCCGTCACTCCGCTCCGCTGCGCCTTGCGGCGCTGCCTCGCTTCGTGACGGGCCGGACTGTATCCCACGCCTCCGGCCGCTGTCCAGCCGGGGATGCCGTTTCGGACGAAAACGACTGACAAAACCGGGCCGGGGGCGGCGACCCTCCGCTCCGGGAGCGTGGGCAGGGGTCAACGATCTGCTGCCTGCGAGCGACGGGTAGAATCGCCGGTCGGCGGATACGGACCGGGCCGGGGACGGGCCGACGCGGCGAGGAGTCCACCGAGCCCAGGAGGAACGCGTTCGTGCAGGGTATCGGGATCGGGCCGGCGCTTCGGAGGGCCCGGCTCTTGCGGGGGAAGTCCATCGAGGAGGCCAGCCGGGAAACGCGGATCCGCGCCGAGTACCTCCATGCACTGGAGCGCGAGAGCTTCGAAGCCCTCCTCGGTGACGTCTACGTCCGCGGGTTCCTCCGTTCGTACTCCACCTATCTCGGGCTCGATCCGGACAAGGTCCTCTCGATCTACAACCGCCACTTCGGCCAGCCGGGCACGACGCTACCGGCGCCGCCGCCCGGGCCGGCCAGGGTCTCGAGGTCGACCACGCCGCATCTCCCCGAGCATCACCGGCTCCACCCGAGTTGGCGGTTCCTGATCGGTGTCGCGCTGCTGCTGTTCGCCATCTTCGGCGCGGTGGGACTGCTGTCGCGTTCGAGGTCCGTCCCTCCGGCCCAGAACCTGGGCGCCAGCCAGCCGTCGATCCCCGCCCTCCCGCCACCCGTCACCGTGACGCTGCGAGCTATCCAGGAGGTCCACCTCACTGTCCGGCTCGACGGCGGCTCGGCGACCAACTACGTACTCCGGGCGAACGAGTCGCGATCGTTCCAGGCCGAAGCCCGGATCGAGGTCCTCCTGTCACAGGGTGGTGTGACCGCGATCACCGTCAACGGGCACTCACTGGGGGTGCCCGGCGTACTGACGGGCTCCTACCGGGCGTCGTTCGGCCCGACCGACTTCCGCACTCCGGCCTCCCCGTCACCGAGCGGGCGGGCCCATCCGTCCCCTTCCACGTCCGGGAGGAGCTCGCTATCGCCCAGCGCTCCCTGACGCCCCTCGGCTTCGGCTGGCCGAACGTCATCTCGGCCTTCCGGATCGCGCTGGTGCCCTTCCTGGTCATCCTGATCGTGGCGGGAGGACGGCCGGAGCTGGCCGTCGCCGCCGGGATCTTCGTCGCCGGCGCGGCCACGGACGGGATCGACGGGTATCTGGCCCGCCGGTACGGGTCGACCACCCGGACGGGGCAGTGGCTCGATCCGTTGGCGGACAAGGCCCTGGTCGGGGCCCCCGTCCTGACCCTGATGGCCCTGGGCCGGTTCCCGATCTGGGCGGCCGCGGTCATCGTGGCCCGCGAGGTGACCATCGTGCTGCTCCGGGTGGCGCTCGGCCTTCGCGGCATCTCTCTGCCCGCCTCCCGGGCGGCGAAGATGAAGACGGCGAGCCAGCTGCTGGCGATCACGCTGTACATCCTTCCGCTGGGTGCGAGCGCGTCGTCCACGAAGCTCGCTCTGCTCTGCATCGCCGTCGTCATGACCGCGGCCACCGGGGTCGACTACCTCGTGCGGGCCATCGGGTGGGTTCGAACCGGGACCCGCCCCGCGCCGACCGGGAAACCTGCATGAGGGCGGAGATCGTGGGGGTGGGGACCGAGATCCTCCTCGGCCAGATCTGCAACGACAACGCCCAGTGGATGTCGCAGAAGCTGGCGGAGATCGGTTGGGACGTCCTGTTCCACCAGGCGGTGGGCGACAACCTCGGCCGGATCACCGACATCCTCCGCGTGGCGCTCTCGCGGGCCGATGTGGTGCTGGTCACCGGCGGCCTCGGGCCGACCCAGGACGACATCACACGGGAGGGGATCGCGGCGGCGCTGGGCGCCCGGCTGGTCCGAGAGCCCGAGATCGAACGGTTCCTTCGGAAGCGGTTCGCCGCCTTCGGCCGGGTCATGCCGGAGTCGAACCTCCAGCAAGCGGACGTGCCCGAGGGGGGCCGGTACTTCGTCCCGAAGCGGGGGACGGCGCCGGGCCTGGCCTTCGAGCGGGCCGATGGGGTGCGCCTGTACGCCGTGGCCGGCGTGCCCTCGGAGATGCGGGAGATGATGGACGAACACATCCTCCCCGAGATGGCCGCGCTCTCCGGGCCGGCGGCCCTGGTGTCGAGCACGGTCCGGGTGGCCGGCATGTCCGAGTCGAAGGTGGCGGAGGTCCTGGACGACCTCTACCGGGGATCGGCCAACCCCTCCATCGCCTATCTCGCCGGAGGGGGCGAGACCAAGGTCCGCATCACGGCGAAGGCGGCTTCCCGCCCGGAGGCCGAGGCACTGATCGACCCGGTGGCCGAGGAGGTCCGGGCCCGGCTGGGTGAGCACGCGTACACGACCGACGACGAAACGCTGGAGCAGGTCGTGGCGAGGCTCCTGAAGGCCTCTGCGATGACCGTGGCCTGCGCCGAGTCGCTGACCGGCGGAAGCCTGGGGGTGCGACTGTCCTGGGCGCCGGGTTCGTCCTCCTCCTTCCTCGGCTCCGCGGTCTGCTACACGACCGAGTCGAAACGCTCGATCCTGGGCGTGTCGCAGTCGACCATCGAGGAGTACGGGGTGGTCAGCGAGCAATGTGCCCTGGAGATGGCCTGCGGGGCCCGCCGGCTGTTCGGGGCCAGCGTCGCGTTGTCGCTGACCGGCGTGGCGGGGCCGGAGGAGCACGGCGGGAAGCCGGTCGGGATGGTGTGCGTCGGGCTCTGTGGGGAGGACGTCGAGGAAGCTCGAACGTTCCGGGCGCCAGGCGACCGGGAGATGGTCCGGCGGTGGGCCGAGCAGGCCGCGCTGGATCTCCTCCGCCGCCACCTGGCCGGACTCCCGGTCCCCGCGCAGCTCGGGCCGGCCACCGGCACAGCGGACTGAACACGTGCCTCCCGCCGGCCGCAGCTCCGAGCCCGAGACGAAGCCGATCCGGCTCTTCGTGGCCTGCGAGGTTCCCGACGCGGTGAAGACCCGTCTGGCGGAGACGATCGCGCCCTTCCGAGGCCGTCTTCCCGGCGCCCGGTGGACGGGATCCGATGCGTGGCACGTCACGGTGAAGTTCCTGGGCTGGGTATGGCCACGGCTGGAGTCCGAGGTGAAGGCGGCGGTGGGCCGGGTGGCCGGTTCGACGGGGGAGCCGTTCCGGACGCGGCTGGCCGGCCTGGGGGCGTTCCCCAGCCCGAACCGGGCGCGGGTCCTGTGGGCGGGCTTCGACGACTCCGCCGGGAGGTACACCGCGGTGGCGACCGCGCTCGACAAGGCCTTCCAGGAGCACTTCGAACCGGAGCTCCGGTCCTTCACGCCCCACCTCACGCTGGCCCGCCTGCTGCCGCCCCGGCGGCTGTCGGAGTTCGTCCCGGACCTGCTCGAGACGGATATCGCCTCGGAGCCCTTCATGGTGGACCGCCTGGTGCTGTACCGGAGCCACCTGTCGTCCCGCGGTGCGAGGTACGAGCCGCTGCTGGAGGCGAAGTTCGGCGAGGGTGCTTGACCTCGAACACGTGTTCGAATATCGTGTGCCGAAATCACCGGGAATCGCCAAGCGAACAACAGGGGTGTAATTTATGTCAGAGCCAACGGCTAGAGTCGCGCCCGGGATGAGCACCGCGAAGGACGGCCGGCGGAGGCGGTCCGGGGATGGGACACGGTGGCTCGAGG
The DNA here is from genome assembly GCA_002413305.1 of Actinobacteria bacterium UBA5176. Classification (GTDB taxonomy): domain Bacteria; phylum Actinomycetota; class UBA4738; order UBA4738; family UBA4738; genus UBA4738. The sequence goes on from DHWS01000133.1 coordinate 23,330, forward strand.
AGGTTCCGGGGATGGAGCGGGACAAGATGCTGGACGTGACGCTGTCGCAGATCGAGCGGCAGTTCGGGAAGGGCGCGGTCATGCGTCTCGGTGAGCACCCAGCGGGACAAGGGGTCTCCGTGATCCCGACCGGATCCCTGGCGCTGGATGTCGCCCTGGGGATCGGCGGCATCCCCCGCGGCCGGATCGTCGAGGTGTTCGGGCCGGAGGGCTCGGGAAAGACCACCGTCTGCCTCCACGTCATCGCGGAGGCGCAGAAGATGGGCGGTATCGCGGTGTTCATCGACGCCGAACACGCCCTGGACCCCACCTACTCGCGGACGCTCGGGGTGAACATCGACGAGCTGCTGGTCTCCCAGCCGGACAACGGCGAGCAGGCCCTGGAGATCGCGGACATGATGGTCCGGTCGGGCGCGGTCGACCTCATCGTCGTGGACTCCGTCGCCGCGCTGGTACCGCGGGCAGAGATCGAAGGCGAGATGGGTGATTCCCACGTCGGCCTCCAGGCCCGCCTGATGTCCCAGGCCATGCGGAAGCTGTCCGGGTCGCTGTCCCGGTTCGACACTACCGCCCTGTTCATCAACCAGCTGCGGGAGAAGATCGGGGTCATGTTCGGCAACCCTGAGACCACCCCGGGCGGGCGGGCGCTCAAGTTCTACGCTTCGGTCCGCCTGGACGTCCGCAAGATCGACAACCTGAAAGACGGCGCCGAGGCCATCGGATCGCGGGTACGGGTGAAGGTCGTGAAGAACAAGCTGGCCCCTCCGTTCCGCCTGGCCGAGTTCGACATCGTGTACGGCAAGGGGATCTCGAAGGAGGGGAGCCTGCTCGACGTCGGGGTGGCCGCCGAGATCGTCAAGAAGAGCGGGTCGTGGTTCACCTACGAGGGCGACCAGCTCGGGCAGGGTCGTGAGAAGGCCAGGGACTTCCTGATCGAACACAAGGAGCTGGCCGCTGAGATCGAACGCAAGGTCCGGGAGGCCGTGGGGCTCACCTCGTTCGGTGCGGACGAGGACGAGGTCATCGAGATCGACGCCGAAGCCGATGCCTCCAATGAGTCCGAGAGCGAGCCCGCCGGGGTTCCGGCAAGCTAAGGGGAAGGGGCTTCGCCGAACCCCGGTGGGCTCCTTCCCACCGGGGTATCCAAGGGGATCGTGATGCGTGGAAGATCAGGGCGCTCGGCCTCCGCGGGGGTGGCGACGGGTCCGTCGGGAACCGCAAAGGATCGGGCGCTCCGCCTCCTCGCCGTCCGGTGGCGGAGTCGTGAGGAGATCCGGCGCCGCCTCCGGCAGGCCGGTTTCGAACCCGAGGCGATCGAGGCCGCCCTCGACGATCTGGAGCGAGCGGGCCTGGTGGAGGAGGAACGGTTCGCCCGGGAGCTGGTGCGCGACCAGTCCACCCGACGGATGTCGGGCGAGCGCGTCATCCGGGCAGCGCTCCGTGAGAAGGGCGTCGCGGACCATGTCGCCGAGCACGCTCTGGCCGGACTGGGGGAGGACGCCGAGCGGGCGGCCGAGCTCGCGGCCCGGAAGGCGGCCAGGATGACCAGCCTCGAGCCGCAGGTCGCGTACCGGCGGCTGTTCGGCTTGCTGGTCCGGCGGGGGTTCTCGCCGGACGTCGCCCGGGAGGCGACCAGGTTGGCCTTGCGGGAGGCCTTCGCGGGCGCCTCGGCGCTCGACGAGGCGCCCTGAACCGGGCTGGCTGGTCCCCGTCCAAGCTCACGGCGGCCTCACCACTCTTGCAACATGTCGCACCCCGCCGTACATTGGTGCGAACGAGACAGTGAACCGGTGGCTTCATCTGATTCAGCGAACGTGTTCGGATGACGAGACGTATGACCTCACATCAGGGTTCAGGTGACGTGGTGAAGCGGGACAGGTCGCGGGAGGGACCCAGGACCTGACCCGTTCGTCGTTCGTCCCATCCTCGCGGAAGCAGACAAGGCCGAGCCGGTGCCTGGCTCGGCTTTCGTCGTTTGCGGACCACAGGAGGACCTGATGAAGGACGCGATCGTCGCGGTGATCGCCCTGGTTGCCGGCGCGGCCGTGGGTCTCGCCGTCTACCGTTCGGTGACCGGCAGGCGGGTCGACACCGCGGAGGCCAGGGCGACCAGGCTGATGGCCGAAGCGGAGAAGGAGGCGGAGACCCGGGTTCGCCTCGCACTGGGCGAGGTGAAGGAGGAGATCTCCGGCATGCGCCGGGAGGCCGAAGCCGATCTTCGGGCTCGCCGGGAGGAGGTCAAGAAGCTGGAGGACCGGCTGACCCGCCGCGAGGAGGGCGCCGAGGCCGAGGCCGCGGAGCTGGAGGCGAAGGAGGAACGGCTCGAACGGGCAGGCCGGGAGCTGCAGCGGATGCGGGGGGGCCTGGAGAAGGCGGCTGCGGAGCATCGCCAGGAGCTCGAACGGATCAGCCACCTCACGGCCTCGGAGGCCAGGGAGTCACTGGTCGCCCAAGTCGTGGACGAGGCGAAGCGGGACGCCATGGCCACGGTTCGGGAGATCGAGCAGCAGGCCCGGGAGGAGGGCGAGAAGCGGGCCCGCAAGATCGTCACCATCGCCATCCAGCGGGTCGCCTCAGAGCAGACCGCCGAGTCGACGGTGTCGGTGTTCTCGCTGCCGAGCGACGACATGAAGGGACGGATCATCGGTCGCGAGGGCCGCAACATCCGAGCCTTCGAAGCGCTCACCGGGGTGAACCTGATCATCGACGACACCCCGGAAGCGGTGGTCCTGTCGTGCTTCGATCCCGTTCGACGGGAGGTCGCCCGGCTCACCCTAGAGAAGCTCGTCTCCGACGGGCGCATCCATCCTGCCCGGATCGAAGAGGCCTACGAGCGCTCCACCGGCGAGGTCGAGGAGCAGATCAAGCGGGCCGGGCAGGACGCCCTGGCCGAGGTGGGGATCACGGACATGCATCCCGAGATGGTGAAGGTGCTCGGCCGGCTGCAGTACCGCACCTCCTACGGGCAGAACGTCCTCCGGCACCTGGTCGAAGCCGCCCACATTGGCGCCGCGCTCGCCGCGGAGCTGGGCGTCGACCCGAAGCTGGTCAAGCGCTGCGCGCTCCTGCACGACATCGGCAAAGCCGTTACCCACGAGGTCGAGGGATCCCACGCGCTGATCGGCGCCGAGCTGGCCCGGCGGCTGAAGGAATCGCCGGAGGTCGTGCACGCCATCGAGTCGCACCACGGAGAGGTCGAACAGCGCACGATCGAGGCGGTCCTCGCCCAGACGGCCGATGCGATCTCCGGGGGCAGGCCGGGCGCTCGGCGGGAGTCGCTGGAGACCTACGTGAAGCGGCTGGAGCGGCTGGAGGAGATCTGCACCTCCTATCCCGGCGTGGAGAAGACCTTCGCCATGCAGGCCGGGCGGGAGGTGCGGGTCATGGTCAAGCCGCAGCAGCTCGACGACGTCGGCGTGCAGGTACTGGCCCGCGACATCGCCAAGCAGGTAGAAGAGGAGCTGCAATACCCGGGGCAGATCAAGATCACGGTGGTGCGGGAGCTCCGGGCGGTCGAATACGCGAAGTGAGGCGGCGGTCCCGGGTTCCGGGTCCCTGAACCGGGTTCAGGGGTTCGAGCCGGAACCTGGGCTCGTTTCGCTGGAGGCGGGAGGGTACATGTTCGGGCGAGAGCGAAAGGGGGTCTTTGTCATGACCGAACCCGCTCACACGTACGACACGCCTGCCCAGCAGTACACGGGCCCCACCGCGGTGACGCCGGTGACCACCAGAGCGAAGATGCCCGTGGGGAGCCTGATCCTCCGGATCGTCCTCACGCTGGCCGGCGCGGCCGGCCTGATCGTCGGCGCGTTCCTGAACTGGATACGGGGCACGACCACCGCCGGCGTCGACCTCTCCGCGAAGGTCTACGTCACCACGGAGTTCGCCCACCACTCGACCTTCTACAAGACGGCCGGGTTCGCGATGATCGGGGCCGGTTTGGTGACCATCGTCGGCCTCGCAGCGCGTGGCGGGTGGGTCACCCGGGTCGCCGGCGCGCTTGGCATCGTCGGCTTCGTGCTGTTCGTCATCCAGTTGTACCGGGCCCCGAACGTCTCCCTTCCGAGCGCGATCGGGCTGGGAGCGTGGGTGTGCCTGGCCGGTGGCGTGGTGGCGCTGATCGGTGGGTTCTTCGGGACCAGGACGCGGGCGGTCGGAGCGGCGTCAGCCGCGCCCCCGTATCGGGAAGTGCCGCCGCCCGCAGCGACGACGACCAACCCGTAGCGCCGGGACCACCCGGCAGGTCCTCCAGGGTGGCGGCCGGCCACTCCACTAGACTCGGTGGCGTGACCGGCCGCTACCTCATCAGCACCTTCGGCTGCCAGATGAACGAGCACGACTCCGAGCGGATCGCCGGCGTGCTGGAGAGCGACGGCTACGTCTCCACGAGCGACGCCGAGGATGCGGAGATCGTCGTCCTCAACACGTGCGCGATCCGGGAGAACGCCGACCGCCGGCTGTACGGCGCCCTCGGTCACCTGAAGCCGCTCAAGGATCGCCGACCCCGGATGAGGATCGTGGTGGCCGGCTGCCTGGCCCAGAAGGATCAGGGGGCCATCCAGGCGAAGGCGCCGTGGGTGGACGTGGTCATCGGCACGCATGCGTTGCCGTCGCTTCTGGCGCTGGTCCGGGCGGCCGAACGCGACGGCCCGCAGATGGACGTTCGCGAGTACACGGAGGTCTTCCCCAGCGCGCTTCCGGCCCGCCGCGGTTCGAAACACCATGCGTGGGTGAGCGTCAGCGTCGGCTGCGACAACCGCTGCACGTTCTGCATCGTCCCGCTGGTCCGCGGCCCGCAGCTGTCCCGTTCGATCGGCGACATCCTGGCGGAGGTCCATGGCCTGGCGCGGCAGGGCGTGGTCGAAGTGACCCTACTGGGCCAGAACGTGAACACCTACGGCCGGGACCTCACGGCGCCGGACTCGCCCTCCCGGCCTCGGTTCGCCGAGCTGCTCCGAGCGGTGAACGAGATCGACGGCATCCGCCGGATCCGGTTCACCAGCCCGCACCCGCACGACTTCACCGATGACGTGGTCCAGGCCATGGCGGAGAGCGATCGGGTCTGCGAGCACATCCACTTCCCCCTGCAGTCCGGTTCCGACCGGGTGCTTCGGGCCATGAAGCGCTCGTACCGCGCGGAACGCTACCTCTCATGGCTTGCCCGGATCCGCGAGGCAGTGCCGGCCATGGCGGTGACGACCGACATCATCGTCGGCTTCCCCGGCGAGACCGAGGAGGACTTCGCCGGGACGATGCGGGTGGTCGAGGCGGCCCGGTTCGACGCGGCGTTCACATTCCAGTACTCGCCCCGCCCCGGTACCCCGGCCGGCTCGTACCCGAACCGGCTGCCCAAGGCGGTCGTTCAGGAGCGGTTCGACCGGTTGGTGGAGCTGCAGGAGCGGATCTCGCTGGAGCGCAACCGGGAACTGATCGGAGACGTGGTCGAGGTGCTGGTCGAAGGGGAGGGCCGGAAGGGGAACCTGAAGGCCAGGTCGCGGACCAACAAGCTGGTCCATATGTCGGGTGAGGTGCCGGCCGGGTCGTTCGCCTGGGTCGAGCTGGACGAAGCGCATCCCCACCACCTGGCCGGGCGGCTCGTAGAGGCCCCGGCCGCCGCCGTGGCCGCCGTGGCCGCCGTGGTGGCGTGAGCGCCCCCACTCCGCTCCTCGCTCTGGTCGGCCCCACCGCTTCCGGCAAGACAGAGGCTGCGTTCTTGATCGCCGGGCGTCTGGGTGCCGAGGTCGTCTCCGTGGATTCGATGCTCGTGTACCGGGGGATGGACGTGGGGACGGCGAAGCCGACGACGGAGCAGCGCGAACGGGTACCGCACCACCTGATCGACCTGGCCGAGCCCGAGGAAGCATTCTCGGTGGCCCGGTTCCAGGAGCTCGCGTTCGGGGCGATACGAGGGATCCGTGCGCGTGGCCGGACGCCGCTCCTTGTCGGGGGGGGCGGCCTGTACTACCGGGCGGTGGTGGACCGGCTGGACTTCCCGGGGACCGATCCCCCCATCCGCGAACTCCTCCTGACCGAGGCCAGCGCGGTGGGCGCGGAGGGCTTGTACCGGCGGCTGTCGTCGCTCGACCCGGTCGCCGCGGGGCGGATCGAACCGGGCAACGTGCGCCGGACGGTCCGGGCGCTGGAAGTGGCGGCCATCACCGGCCGGCCGTTCTCGAGCTACGCGGAGGCATGGGAGCGATTCCCCACCGGGGCCGTTCGGGCGGCCGGCATCCGGCTCGACCGCCGTGACCTGCGGGAACGCATCGAGCGGCGGGTCGAGGACATGCTGCCCGGGCTGGCGGCGGAGACCGAAGCGCTGATGGCGCGAGGATCCGGCGGCTTCCTCACTTCTTCGCAGGCCATCGGCTACGCTGAGATGGTGGCCTGCCTGGAGGGGAGGATGACGCGGTCCGAAGCCGCCGCCTCCACCGTTCGCAGGACGAACGCCCTCGCTCGCCGGCAGATGGCCTGGCTGCGGCGCGACCCACGGATCCGGTGGTTCGACGCGGGCCCGGAAGGTGCGCTCGGCGCGGCCGGCCCCGTCGCGGAATATCTGGCGGGCGGCGAACCGGATACGGACGAAGGCGGCATGGGCGGAACGGGAGCTTGAGGATGCGGATCGCGAAGTATCACGGGACCGGCAACGACTTCGTGATGCTGGAGGACCTCGCGGACCGGGTGACGCCGACGCCGGAGCTCGTGCGGGCGCTGTGCGACCGGCGGTTCGGGGTCGGCGGCGACGGGTTGATCCGCGTCGCACCCGCCCATGGGGCGGATTTCTTCATGGACTACTGGAACGCGAACGGCGAGGTGGCCGAGATGTGCGGGAACGGCATCCGGTGCCTAGGTAAGCTCGTCCACGACGAGGGCCTCACCGCCCGGGAGGAGCTCGACGTGCTGACCCGGGCCGGCGTGAAGCACCTCGTCCTGGAGATCGGCGACGGCCGGGTCCGGCGGGTGACCGTGGACATGGGCCCGCCGGCCTTCGAGCGTGCGGCGATCCCCATGACGGGCGATCCACAGGACCGGTTCCTTCTGGGCCAGATCGAAGCCGGCGACCGAGCGTTCACCGCTTCCGCCCTGTCCATGGGGAACCCGCACTGCGTGCTGTTCCTGGAGCCGTCGGACGATCTGGCCGAGATGGACGTGGCCTGGATCGGACGGGCCGTCGAACGTTCCCCGCTGTTCCCGAACAGGGCGAACGTGGAGTTCATCGCCGTGGAGGACGGCCGGATCCGCCTCCGGGTCTGGGAGCGGGGATCCGGCGAGACCATGGCGTGCGGGACCGGGGCCTGCGCGGCCCTGGTGGCCTGCGCCCAAGCGGGCCTCACCTCGCGCCGGGCGGAGGTCGAGTTCCCCGGCGGGCTGCTGGAGGTCGATTGGCGCGAGGACGACCATGTGTTCCTGTCCGGCCCGGCCGTGTGCGTGTTCCGGGCCGAGGTGGACGAGGCGTGGTTGGCGCAGCTCCAGGCAGGGGTGGCCCGGTGAGGTTCGCGCAGCTCCAGGCAGGGGTGGCCCGGTGAGGTTCGCCGACCGCGTGGCGAGCCTCCCGCCGTATCTCTTCGCCGAGCTCGACCGACGGGTCGCCGCGAAGCGGGCCACGGGCGCCGACGTGATCTCGCTCGGGGTCGGCGATCCCGACCTGCCCACCCCGGAGCACGTCGTGCGCGCTCTCCAGGAGGCCGCGGGGGATCCTTCGACCCACCGCTACCCCTCCTACTATGGGCTCCCCGAGCTCCGCGAGGCCATCGCGGGCTGGTACGGGACGCGGTTCGGGGTTGAGCTCGACCCCGCCACCGAGGTCCTGCCGCTGATCGGGTCGAAGGAGGGGATCGCGCATCTGTCCTTCTCGGTGCTCGGGCCGGGCGACGAAGCGCTGATCCCGGATCCCGGCTACCCCGTGTACGCGACCAGCACCATGCTCGCCGGCGGGCGGCCGGTCGGGTTCCCTCTGGACGCGTCCAACCGCTTCCTGCCGGACTTCGACACCCTGCCGGTGACCGAGGCGACGAGGGTGCTGTGGCTCGGGTACCCGAACAACCCGACGGCGGCCGTGGCCGACCTCGGCTTCTTCGAGCGGGCGGTGTCGTTCGCCCGCCGGCACGACCTGCTGCTGGCCCATGACGCCGCGTACACGGAGATCACCTTCGACGGCTACGTGGCCCCGAGCGCGCTGCAGGCCCCGGGCGCGAAGGACGTGACGATCGAGTTCGGTTCGCTCTCCAAGACGTACAACATGACCGGTTGGCGGATCGGATACGCGGTCGGGAACGCGGCGGCCGTCGGCGCGCTGGCCACCCTGAAGACGAACCTGGACTCGGGGATCTTCAACGCGGTCCAGTGGGCGGCCATCGCCGCGATCGCCGGGCCGCAGGACCACGTCGAACAGGTGCGGGCCATCTACCAGAAGCGGCGGGACCTGGTGGTGTCGGCCTTCCAGGAGATCGGTATCTCGCTCGAGCCGCCGCTCGGTTCGGTCTACGTGTGGGTCCCCGTCCCGGAGGGCCGGACGTCCCAAGGGTTCGCGGCCGAACTACTGGAGGAGGCGGCCGTGATCGTCGCGCCGGGCACCGGGTACGGCGATCACGGGGAGGGATTCGTCAGGATCTCGCTGACCATCGACGACGCGCGGATCGAAGAGGCCATGGGCCGGATCCGCGAGCGGATGGCGTGAGGGTGTTCGTTCCCACGCCCGAGGGCCACGGACGTGTCCTTCGGCCGGAAGCGCACGGATCTCGTCCCGCCGGGAGTTTGAGAGGTTCCGATGCGGGAATGATGGCGCTGGCAGAGACGCCGGAGGAGGAATCTCGGGGAAAGGGGCGCTTCCCGAGGCCCTCCAGAAGGCGTCTCTCGCTTTTCCCCGCCCCTTTGTCCCTTCTCACCGGCCGCCTTCGATGACCGACCGCTACGCATCCGAATCGCCACTCTCCGCGACATGGCGTCCGGCGGTCCGCGAGAAGGCCGTCCTGGTGGGCCTGGTCCTGGGGGAGGGCGAGGAGTCGCTGGACGAACTGGCGGCCCTGGCCCGGGCGGCGGGAGCGGAGCCGGTCGGGCGAGTGATCCAGTCGCGGGCGGCGCCGGACCCCGCCACGTTCATCGGGAAGGGCAAGCTGGCCGAGGTGCACGACCTGGTGCATGCGACAGGCGCCGACGCGGTGATCCTCGACGACGAGCTCTCGCCCGGCCAGCTGCGGAACCTGGAGGAGCGCCTCCGGGTGAAGGTGCTCGACCGCACCGCGCTGATCCTGGACATCTTCGCCCTCCACGCCCGGTCCGGGGAGGGCAAGGCGCAGGTCGAGCTCGCCCAGCTGAGCTATCTGCTGCCGAGGCTCCGAGGCTGGGGCGAGGCCATGAGCCGGCTGGGCGGTGGTATCGGCACGCGGGGCCCCGGCGAGACCAAGCTCGAGGTGGACCGCCAGCACATCCGCCGGCGGATCACGAAGCTCCGCCGGGACATTGCGCAGCTGGGGAAGAGCCGCGGGGTGAAACGCGCGGGGCGCGAACGGTCGGGGATCCCCCAGATCGCCCTGGCCGGGTACACGAACGCCGGCAAGTCCACGCTGTTGAACGCGCTGACGGGCGCCGGGACGCTGGTGGCCGACAAGCCGTTCGCCACGCTCGACCCGAAGACCCGGCGGCTGCACCTGAGCGACGGCCGGTGGGCGACGGTCTCGGACACGGTGGGGTTCGTGCGCAAGCTGCCGCACGACCTGGTGGAGGCGTTCAAGTCCACCCTGGAGGAGGTGTCCCGCGCCGCCCTGGTCCTGCACGTGGCCGACGCGTCGGCCACTGACCTCCCAGATCAGATGCACGCGGTCCGTTCGGTCCTCGCCGAGATCGGGGCGGGCGACCTTCCCGAGGTGCTGGCCCTGAACAAGTGGGACCTGGTGGACGGGGAGGAGCGGGGCCGGATCCTGCGCCGCCATCCGGACGGCGTCCCGATCTCGGCTCTGGAGGGCGGCGGGATCGACCGGCTGCTGGACCGACTGGGCGAGACCCTCCCACAACCGCCGATCGAAGTGGACCTGCTTGTCCCGTTCGACCGTCCGGAGGTCGTGCCCCGGCTGTACCGGCGCGGCCAGGTGCTGAGCGTGGAGGATGTCCCCGAGGGGTCCAGGGTCCGGGCCAGGATCTCGGGTGCCGACCTGCCGGCCGTGGAGGAGTTCCTGACCCGGCCGGTCAAACGCCGGGTTCGAACCTGACCGCCGAGGCCCTCAGAGCTTCCGCAGGACCGCGACCACCTGGCCGAGGATCTGCCCGCCGTTGAAGTCGATCGGGACCATCGCGGGGTTCTCGGGGACCAGGACGATCCGGCCGTCCTCGCGGTGGAAGCGCTTGACCGTGGCTTCGTCCTCCGCCGCACCGGAGAGGAGCGCCGCGACGATGTCGCCCTCGTCGGCATCCTCGCGGCGCTTCACCACGACGATGTCGCCGTCCAGGATGCCCGCCCCGATCATGGATTCGCCGGAGACCCGCAGCGCGAAGTGGTCCTCGTGGCCGGCGTACCCCGTGGGAACCACCAGGTAGTCCTCGACGTCCTGGTCGGCCAGCGTCGGCGCGCCGGCCGAGATCCGTCCCAGAAGGGGGACCGGGACGCCGCCGCCGCGCTCGCGGCGATGCCCCCGGATCTCCATGGCCCGGGGCTTGGTGGGGTCTCGCTTCAGCATCCCGCGGCGTTCGAGGTTGGCCAGCTGGGCGTGCACGCTGGAGCTGGACGTCAGCCCCACCGCCTCGCCGATCTCCCGGACGGTCGGCGGGTACCCACGCTGGGCGACCGTCTCGCGGATGTACTCGATGATCCTGCGCTGCCGTGCCGTGATGTCATCCATGTCTTCTCCTCCGCCGAGGAAGCTAGCACGTGAGCACGGTGGGTTCAAACATATGTTCGATTCCGCCCTTGACAGCCGAACAGGTGTTCGGCATACTGCCGGCATGGGTCGAACACACGTTCGCTGGGGCCGGGTCGTTGTTTCCGCCACCCTCGTGCTGGGCGGAGCCGGTCTGCTGGGCTCGCACGGCTGGTCCAGAGGGAGCCGTGGAGCGGCTCCGGTGGCCCAGCGGATCTACGTGGTCCGTGCCGGGGACACCGTCTGGTCCATCGCCGGGCGCGTCGCCGGGGCCCGGCAGGACCCGCGCCCGGTCGTCGACGCCATCCTCGAGCAGAACCGACTCCCCGGTGCGGTCATCATCCCCGGAGAGCGGTTGCTCATCCCGGGCTAGGCCGGGAGTGTTCGGCCCGTCGTTGACGGGGCATATCTCGGTGGCTACGCTGGTCTGGCCACAACATCTTGTGGTCAGGCCTTGTCAGATGGCCTGCCCCCTCCCTTCCCCGGGGGTGGACATCAGTGCGATGCCCATGGTGTGCCGGCCAGGACGACAAGGTCGTCGATTCCCGTACCGCTGAGGCCGGCTCCTCGATCCGCCGCCGCCGCGAGTGTCTTACCTGCGGTCGCCGGTTCACCACGTTCGAGCGCGTCGAGGCCGTGAGCCTGACGGTGGTGAAGCGCGACGGCGCGAAGGAGCCTTTCGACCGGGCCAAGGTCATGTCCGGGGTGCGCAAGGCGATCAAGAACCGTCCGGTCACCCAGGAACAGGTCGAACGGCTCGCCGAGCGCGTGGAGGAGAAGCTTCGCCGCAAGGGACCGGTGGTCACGACCCAGGAGGTCGGGATCGAGGTGCTGGCCCAGCTGCGCCGGCTGGACGACGTCGCCTACCTGCGGTTCGCCAGCGTCTACAAGGATTTCCAGGAGCTCGACGACTTCGAACGGGAGGTCGGCTTGCTGCTCCAGAAGCGGGTCCCGTCCCGGCCTCGTTCGGGCTGAGCACGAGCCGAGCGCGGGCTGCTTTCAGAGCCCTCAAGGGCGGTCTCGACGAACCACAACATCTTGTGGTGTCCGGTCAAGCGCGGGTTGGCAAACCCCACATCTGGGGTGAGAATAGAGGGGTCGAACGACTTGACACGGAGCGCTTCCCGGGGGCAGAATCCCGAATCACACGAGTGTGATTTATCCCCAAGTTTGTCCCCACGGATTCCACCGGTGGGGAAGCCTTCCCCAAGTATGTCGGCTCGACAGGAGGGCGACGTGGCGACGAAAGAACGGGACCTCGGCATCAAGCGGAGCGGACTCCGGTTCAAGCGGTACTTCACCAAGGACGGCGTGCACCCCTACGACGAGGTCGAGTGGGAGGTGCGCGACGCTGTCATCCCGAACTACAAGGAGGGCGGGAACGCCTTCGAGCAGCGCGGGGTGGAGTTTCCGAAGAACTGGTCCCAGAACTCCACGAACATCGTCGCCCAGAAGTACTTCCGCGGGCCGCTCGGCACGCCGCAGCGCGAGTCCAGCGTCCGGCAGATGATCGGCCGGGTGGTCGACACGATCACCGGGTGGGGCATCAAGGATCGCTATTTCGCCACCGAGACCGATGCCACGGTCTTCGCCGAAGAGCTCTCCCACTTGCTCGTCCACCAGAAGGCCGCCTTCAACTCGCCGGTCTGGTTCAACGTGGGGGCCGAGGCGAAGCCGCAGTGCAGCGCGTGCTTCATCCTGGCTGTTGAGGACCGGATGAGCTCCATCCTCAACTGGTACGTCGAAGAGGGCACGATCTTCAAGGGCGGCTCCGGCTCGGGGATCAACCTTTCGGTGCTTCGTTCGTCCAAGGAGCATCTCCACGGTGGCGGGACGGCCAGCGGACCGGTCAGCTTCATGCGCGGCGCCGACGCGTCCGCCGGGACGATCAAGTCGGGTGGTAAGACGCGGCGCGCGGCGAAGATGGTCGTGCTGAACGTCGACCACCCCGACATCCGCGACTTCGTGTGGTGTAAGGCGGTCGAGGAGCGGAAGGCGCGCGTGCTGCGCGACTTCGGCTTCGACATGGACCTCGACGGCAAGGACAGCCACTCCACCCAGTATCAGAACGCGAACAACTCGGTCCGGGTGACCGACGAGTTCATGAAGTCCTATCTCGACGACCGCGACTGGAAGCTGAAGAGCGTGACCACGGGTGAGGCCGTGGAGACCGCCCGGGCTCGCGACATCATGCGGGAGATCGCCCAGGCGGCTTGGGAATGTGCCGACCCCGGCATGCAGTACGACACGATCATCAACGACTGGCACACCTGCCCGGCCAGCGGCCGGATCAACGCGTCGAACCCGTGCAGCGAGTACATGCACCTCGACAACAGCGCCTGCAACCTGGCCAGCCTGAACCTGCTGAAGTTCCTGGACGACGACGGGAACTTCGACATCCCGGCCTTCAAGCACGCCGTCGAGGTCGTGTTCACCGCGCAGGAGATCATCGTCGGCAATTCGAGCTACCCGACGGAGAAGATCGAACGCAACGCCAAGGCCTTCCGTCAGCTCGGCCTGGGCTACGCGAACCTCGGGGCGCTGCTGATGGCGCGCGGTCTGCCCTACGACTCCGACGGCGGGCGGGCATGGGCGGGCGCGATCACCGCGCTGATGACCGGGCACGCCTACCGGACCAGCGCGAAGATCTCCGAGCAGACCGGACCCTTCGCCGGCTACGCGCCGAACCGCGACGCGATGCTCCGGGTCATGCGCAAGCACCGCGCGGCGGCCGACACGATCGATCCCGAGAAGATCCCCGAGGGCCTGCTCCAGGCGGCGAAGACGGCGTGGGACGAGGCGATCGGGCTCGGCGAGGAGCACGGCTACCGCAACGCCCAGGCCACCGTGCTGGCTCCCACCGGGACGATCGGCCTGATGATGGACTGCGACACCACGGGCATCGAGCCCGACCTCGCCCTGGTCAAGAACAAGAAGCTGGTGGGCGGTGGGACCATGCAGATCGTCAACCAGACGGTCCCCCGCGCGCTAGGAAAGCTCGGGTACGCCGACGACCAGGTCGACGCGATCGTGGCCTACATCGCCGAGCACAACACGGTCGGTGGCGCTCCGTTCATGAAGGAGGAGCACTATCCCGTGTTCGACTGCTCCATGGGAGAGCGGGCCATCGATTACATGGGGCATGTGAAGATGATGGCCGCCGCGCAGCCGTTCATCTCCGGCGCGATCAGCAAGACCGTGAACATGCCCGAGCACGTGACCGTCGAAGAGGTCGAACAGCTCTACCTCGAAGGCTGGAAGCTCGGCCTGAAGGCCGTGGCCATCTACCGCGACAACTGCAAGGTCGCCCAGCCGTTGTCGGCGGACAAGAAGAAGGCGGCGACGCCCGTGGTCGAGCTGCCCGGCAAACCGGTCCGCCGCCGTCTGCCTGCGTCGCGTCCGGCGCGCACCGTCTCGTTCGCGGTCGGTGAAGCGGAGGGCTACATCACCGCGGGCGAATACCCGGAGGACGGCATCGGCGAGATCTTCCTGAAGGTCTCCAAGCAGGGTTCGACCCTCTCGGGGGTGATGGATGCCTTCGCCATCGCGGTCTCGCTCGGCCTGCAGTACGGCGTGCCGCTGGAGGCGTTCGTTTCCAAGTTCGTCAACATGCGGTTCGAACCCAGCGGGATCACGAACGACCCGGACGTGCGGTTCGCGAGCTCCATCGTGGACTACGTGTTCCGCCGGCTGGCGCTCGAGTACCTGCCGCCGGAGAAGCGCGCGGGCCTGGGGGTCCAGAGCATCGACGAACGCAAGGAGTACGCCAGGCAGCAGATCGAAGGCGATACCGGGGATGCCCCCGATCTCCCCACCGCTTCGAAGGCCGAGCCGCAGCTGTTCTCCGCGGCCGAGGTGGTCACGAAGCCCGGCGCCCGGATCCTGGACGCGCCGCTCTGCTACTCGTGCGGCGCGAAGATGCAGCCGGCCGGTTCGTGCTACGTGTGCACGGGGTGCGGTTCGACCAGCGGCTGCTCGTAGACGGGTGGCCGCTGGGCGGACCCCGTTCCTCGCCGTCACACGCCGGCGAAGAAGTCCAGCAGCAGCTTGTTGACCTCGTCGGGGCGTTCGAACGGGCCGCCGTGGGCGCAGTTGTCGATCTCCTCGTACCGGCAGCCCGGGATGGCCGCGGCGACCTCCCGGTTGCGGACGGCCGGGGTCAGCATGTCCAGCTCGAATCCGACGACCATGGACGGCACGGAGATGCCGGACAACGCCTCCAGCCGCCCGTCGTAGGCGCGGTCGGCTTCGATCTGCCCGCGCCGGCCGGGGTTCTCCCATCGCGGCGCGGCGGCGGTGAGGTCCAGGAACAGCTGTACACGGTCGTCGTCGCACAGCACGCCGGGGGAGAACAGCGTGAAGGCCAGCATGACCGCTTCGAACCTCGGCGTCAGCTCGATGCTCCGGCCGTCCATCTCGAGCCACGCGTTGGCGATGGCCCGGCGGAACACGTCCTGGCGGCCCATCGTGCCTATCATCACCGCTCCGCGGACCAGGTCCGGCCGGGCCAGCGCGAGCTCCTGGGTGATGAAGGCGCCCAGCGAGATGCCGGCCACCCGGCACGGCCCGATCCCGGTCGCCTCGATCAGCGCGGCCGCGTCGGCGGCCATCTCCTGCACCGTGTACGGGGCAGGCGGGCAGTCCGACGGCGGCATCCCCCGATTGTCGAAGGTGACCACCTGGTAGCCGGCGGCGGTCAGCGGGGAGACCTGGAAGAACTGCCACGTGTAGGCGGCCTGGCCGGTGCCGCACACCAGGAGGACCGGTTCGCCCTCCTCGTGCACCTCGTAGCTGAGCTGGATGCCGTTCGCCGTCGCCCGCGCCATGCCTTCCGCTCCTTCCGATCCGATGGGTCCAAGCGTATCGGCCGGGAGGGGGGGTGAACGGTTCGACCCACGCCGGGGCCGGGGTGTAGCGTTCCAGCCCGAGACCCAGTTCGAACCGGACGAGCGCCCGCGCGGCGGTCTCGCGCGCGAGCTGACTGCGAGGACGCGCGATGAGGACCCTGTTCAGGGGCGGCCGGCTGTTCGACGGGAGCGGCACCCTGTCCGAAGCCGACGTGGTCGTGGAGGACGGCCGGTTCGTCGAGGTTGGCTCGGGGCTGGATGGCCACGAGCGGGTGGACGTCGGTGGCAAGGCGCTGCTGCCGGGCCTGTTCGACTGCCACACGCACGTGATGATCAGCCACGTCGACATCTGGAAGATGGTCCAGTCGCCGTTCAGCCTCATGTTCTATGAGGCGATGCGGAACCTACGGGCCACACTCGACCTCGGCATCACCACGATCCGGGACGCCGGCGGGGCCGACCTCGGCGTCAAGACCGCGGTCGAACGGGGCCTGATCGCGGGACCCCGCATGCAGATCTCGATCAACATGCTCAGCCAGACCGGCGGGCACGGCGACGAATGGTTCCCGTCCGGGATCGAGGTCCCGTTCTTCAAGTCCTATCCGGGCTCGCCGCACACCGTCGTCGACGGGCCCGAGGAGATCCGCAAGAAGGTCCGGGAGCTGCTCCGCGATGGGGCGGACGTCATCAAGATCGCCAGCTCGGGCGGGGTGCTCTCGGCGCGCGACGACCCGCGCCACGCCCACTTCCGGTTGGACGAGCTCGAGACGATCGTGACCGAAGCGGCCGCGGCCGGGCGGTGGGTCATGGCGCACGCCCAGAGCGCCGAGGGCATCAAAAACGCGCTCCGGGCCGGGGTCCGTTCGATCGATCACGGCATCTACCTCGACGACGAGGCCATCTCCCTGCTGTTGGAGAAGGGCGCTTACCTCGTGCCGACGCTGGTCGCGGCCGAGGGAGTGGTGATCGCCGCGGAGCACGGCGCGCAGATCCCGGAGGCCAGCCTGCAGAAGGCGAAGGACGTGGTGGGAGTCCACCGCGAGTCGTTCGCCAAGGCCGTGGCGGCGGGGGTGAAGATCGCCATGGGGACCGACAGCGGCGTGACACCCCACGGCGAGAACCTGCGCGAGCTCGAGCTCATGGAGGCGGGCGGGATGACACCGCAGCAGGTGCTCACCGCGACCACGGCGACCGCGGCCGAGCTGATGGGCCTGGAGCGCGAGCTGGGCTCGATCGAAGCGGGGAAGCGGGCCGACCTCGTCGTCGTGGACGGGGATCCGTTCGAGCTGGCGAAGCTCCCCGGGCGCGTCGTCGCCGTCTACAAGGACGGCGACCGGGTGTTCGGCTGAGTTCGGCCCGAAGCGTGCACCTCCCGGTCAAGCGGCTCCGCGCGGAGGCCACCCTGCCCTCGCGGGCCCACTCGGGCGACGCCGGGCTGGATCTCACGTCCACCGTGGACGTGGACGTCCGGCCGGGCGAGCGGGCGATGATCCCGACCGGGGTCTCGGTGGCGATCCCGGAAGGGTTCGCCGGGTTGGTGCTGCCGCGTTCGGGCCTGGCCTCGCGGCACGGGCTGACCCTGTCCAACGCCCCCGGGCTGATCGACGCCGGGTACCGGGGCGAGGTGACGTGCGCGGTGGTGAACCTCGATCCATCCGACACGGCGTCGATCCGGCGGGGGGATCGGATCGCGCAGCTGGTGATCGTGGCGGTGCCGGCGGTCGAGCCAGGGTGGATGGAGGACCTGCCCGCGTCGGAACGGGGTGCAGGGGGATTCGGCTCATCGGGTGGGTTCGGCGAGGCTCGGCCCGGAGAGGCCCCCCGCGACCCTTCCGGCCTCGCTTGATAGAATCGGGGTACGCGGACGTAGCGCAGTTGGTAGCGCGCAACCTTGCCAAGGTTGAGGTCGCGGGTTCGAATCCCGTCGTCCGCTCCATCCGAGGCCCGGTCCGGGGCCGTCCCGTGCTTGGTCTGCTCGGCAGCATCTCTGGATCGGGCGTACCCTTCTGTCTGGAGCGAACAAAGGGGGTGCACCGTGGCTAGCCCGCCATCCACCACCGAACAGCGCTTCGGCACCACCGCCTCCGGCCGCCAAGGGACCCGGGTCCTCTCGCGGCAGGAGGCCGAGGGCGTGCGGCAGGCGATTCGGGGCGCCGTCGACCGCGAGTCGATCGAGGAGGGCTCGTTCGACATCCTGGTCCGAGTTCACGGCCAGCAGGTCGAGGTGGAGGTGGAGGTTCGAAGCGAGCTCCCGCCCGAACCCGAAGACGAGGTTCGGATGCACTTGTTCGGCGACTGGCTCTCCCGGTTGCTCAGGTCCAGGAACCTCTCGCAGGAGGCGGCCGCCCGTCGGATCGTGGTCTCGTTGAAGACCGTCAGCCGGTGGATCCGCGGCGAGACCGAACCCCGATTCCGGGAGCTCCTGCTGGTGTGCGACGCGCTGGGCGAGGCCCCCGAACTCCTGCGCGGCTCCGCCGACGGCGAGCCGAAGTAGCCCGAACCGTCACCAAGGGCGTCCCGACCGGCCCGGTAGACTGTTCTGCCGGCGCTCGCGCGCCGTCCGGCGGGGTGGCCGAGTGGTGAGGCAGAGGTCTGCAAAACCTCTTACAGCGGTTCAATTCCGCTCCCCGCCTCGGGTAAGGAGCGCGGCTACCTCGGCAATCTCAGGACGCACCGAGGACGCACGAGCACCGGCGGCCGTCCGGTAGGTAGCCCCTAGACCGGTCGAATCATGCGGCTTGCGTCCATCCGTGTGATTCGTAGAGCCCTCTCACCCAGGGGAGCGCGTCCTTGAATCCTGGGTCGAGCACCTTCAGCCGGAGCGTGTGCCCGTCGAACCGCCATCGCAGGGTTACGGTGATGGCGTTGACTCCGGGCGTCTGAGTGATCAGCGTGACGCGATCGCCTGATCCGAAGTAGACCCCCGTGGCCACGGGAGCGAACCACACGTCCGGTGAGGTCAGCGTTCCCCGCCAGCGCCCGTGGAAGAGCGTCAGGTCGTAACGCCCGCTGCTCTGCTGCAGGTCGAACTCGTCGGTCGGATCGGCGCCAGCCCTTACCAGATCCCCCGCGGTCACGGTTGTCGAGTATGTACCGTCGGGGATCGCCGGGAGCGTCGACGCCACCGAGGATGGAGCCGGCTCGGGCGACGGGCCTTCTCTCGCGGCCGCCCGACTCAGG
Source organism: Actinobacteria bacterium UBA5176 (assembly GCA_002413305.1). GTDB lineage: Bacteria > Actinomycetota > UBA4738 > UBA4738 > UBA4738 > UBA4738. The sequence continues at coordinate 42,204 of DHWS01000133.1, forward strand.
ACGACCTGGTCCAGAGCCGGGACGGGTTGGTTCAGGTTCGCTTGGTCGAAGGTGAGTCGCTCGACTCTGCTCGAGGCGATCGTCTCTACGATCGTCCCGACGAGCGGAACCCAGGGTATGACATCCAGCGTGAGGTACTCATCGAGGGCCGTCCAACACTCGATCGCCGCCTCGAATTGCGTGATCGAACACGCCTTCACCCGATCGGCGACGCTGGCCACACGGGTCACCCGATATCCGTTCCGGCGAAGGTAGGAGGGGCTCTGGCCGAGATTGGACTCCGCCTGCTGGGCGAAGCCCCCCAGGAAGTCCGCCGCCGACGGAAGCCCTCGGTTCGATTCGAGGAGGGTGATTGGCACCCGAGACTTGGGGTCGGTCCTCGTGAAGAAGAATGTCGGCCCGTCGACGATATCCAGTCGCAGGTGGATCCCTATGCGTGCGAGATCCGCTCGGGCGAGGCGGCCGATCGCTACCCGCTCCGGTTTGCTATCGGGTACCAGGAAGCGGACGTTCGCGCACGCAGGAACATCGCACACGCCGTCGTGGTTGCGGTCGTACTTCGACTTCGCCATCTCCGCCCTGGCGGCGGCGGTGTTCCCAGCATGGTCGGGCCCGTAGGGATCGAAGTTGAGAAGGAGATTGTGCTCGAGGCTGTCCGGCGCCAGGTGCGTGGCGAGACTGGCCAACGCATTCCGGCCCTTCTCGAAGGCCGCCAGCACGGCCTCCTTGTCGATGGCATAGCTGACGGCCTTTCGCACGTGGAGATCGTCGAAGGGGGGCACCGCGATGTTGAGGGGCAAGAAGAGGACAGAGTCCGCCGGGGTCTGGAACACGCGCTTCGCCAACGCAGCGCCGGCCCGGTACCGGGCGACGACGTCCGGCGGAGCCTGCCAGTCGGCGACGAGGTCGAGTTCGCCTCGGTCGACCTTCGCGGCCGCCTCCTCTGGGTCAACCGGGGTAATGACGATCCGGTTGACCGATGCCCGGCGCAGATGGTCGGTGGCAGGGGTCCATGAAGGGTTTCTGACCAGCGTCATGGATGCGGGCCGGATGCCCGCAGCCGGGGGTTGGCTGATCGGCGGCAGACGGAAATCGAGCTTGTCGCTTCCCTCGATCATGTACGGGCCGGAGGCCACCAGGTAGTTTTCCATAATCCCCGTCGTGGCCCTCCGCGACGCCGAAACGCGCCGCTGGGTCGTTCGGATTCGGCGGGATTGGAGCGGTTACCGGCGTAGCGAACTGGTATCCGACGTCGCCGTACGGCTCCGTGAGATGAACGACGAGTGTGTGGTGGTTCGGAGCCGCCAAGCCTGAGATGCTCGAGGCCTTCCCCTCCGAATACGCTTTCGCCCCCTGGATGAAAGTGGTGAAGGCTTCCGTTCCGCCCGAATCGCCCATGAGCCCGCTGAAGAAGCCGACATAGGGTGGGGCCGGGGCGATCTCGCGGGCGATGGCGCGGATGAAGTCCTCGGCCACGATCTCGGTGTGCTGAAGGGGGGGCGCGTAGTGAATCCCTGTCTTCAGGCGGAAGGTCCAAGTGAGATCGTCGGTGCTTATTTCCGGAAGCGCGGTGGCGAGATCCGGGTGCAGGGACGTCCCGCCATGCAACGTGTCCTGCCCGTTGTACGACAGCAGCGTGCGGAGCAGGCAACATCGTCCCAACTCGTCGAACATCCATGTGCCGCTGTAGACCTGCGGGTCGTAGTCGCGGCCCTGCGAGGTGGTAACGCCGACTCGCAAGGTTCCGCCCCGCTCGGCCGAGGGAGCGGAGGTCGGCGTCGGATGGGAAGGTCCAGGACACGCCACAGCGGCGATCATCACGCCAATGAAGACGGCGGCTCGCCGCATGCGCGTACTCATCGATGGAATCACGGCGGGCCGCCGGGTGGCACGTGATGCGGTCGGCCTACCCTCCCACGACTCCGAGTCCTGCCGCATCGGACCACGCTAGACTCCCAGCCTGAGTGTTCAATGTTCGATTGTCAACGGCCGGGCAATGACATCCAACCGCGTGGCCAGCAGCGGCCTTACTAGTGTCGCGCGTCCGAAGTTCTCTTACGGCGTCGAGCATGGCTGAGGACCTCATCCGATGATTTCGTCCACTCGAAGGGATGACAGCGGTCGTTCCAGCCGTCGATGAATCGATGGATCGAGGCGATGAGGTCGGGGACACTTCCGACGGTTCCCCCCGGGGGATGGCCTGGCGGGTGATGATCGAGAAGGCTGCGGTTCGGCGGCGGCGTCGAGGCCGTCCGATTGGCCGAGGCCCTCTTGCACGAAGGGTCGGTGTGGACTCGCTCACGCCAGAGGTATCGAGCAGTGGCCGGAACGGACTGCAAACCTCTTGCAGCGGTTCGATTCCGCTCCCCGCCTCAAGGACAAGAGGCTGGTCTTGCGCTCGTGCTGGCCTCCTCCCTGGTGAGCTGATGACGAACGCCAGCTTCTTCGGCTCGTTCCTCGCTCTGCTAGTCGCCGGCGCGGCGCCGGGTCCCTATCCTGTCGTGGCCGCCCAGATATCGACGTTCCCGAACGTCGCCGGGCAGTCCTGGAGCGGCCACGGCGCCGGCAGGGCCAGGCTCCCCTGAGCGAGCGAGTCGGCCCGATACTGCTGCACGGCACCGCAGACACCCGCGTTGCGCAGGTCAGCCCACACACCGACCCCGTACCCGTCGGCGGCGGCTGCGTACACGTAGTCGCCGACCCGTTCCTGGTAGATGTCGTGTCCGGGATAGGAGGCGCGGAGATCCGCGAGCGGCCCGTTGTACAGCGTCGTCCACGACGAGAGACCGCCGCCGCTGACCGTGGCTTGGCGGAACACGCCGTGATACAGCCGTGGCGACGTCATGTCGGAGCCTCGCCAGGGCGAGGTCGGTCCCTCGTACACCACGTACACGGTCGATCCGTCGGGGGAGATGGCCGGCGCCGAGTACATCGAGCGGTCACCGGCCGCGGTGGCGTCAACGGGGCCGGCCCACGTCGACCCCCCGTCCCCAGACCACGTGACGAGCGTCTTCTCCTGGTTCAGTCCGGCGGCGCCGTCGCTCCATGCGTCGACGAGCAGGTTCGTCGCGCTCTGGCCCGTGGGCGCGCCGTTGGCGATGTCCACCGAGGGCATGGCCGACAGGTCGATCCGGGCCCCGGCGAACCCGTCCATCACGCACCGTCCGTACACCGGATCGACGTTGAAGCAGGGATCGGTGACCGCAGCGAAGTCCTGTTCCTTCGTCCAGTGTTTGCCGCCGTCGAAGGACTTGAACATGGCGTGCATCTCCGGCGTGGCCGTGCCCGCGAACCGCGTCAGGAAGAGATAGACCACGCCGTGGCTGTCCGTGCGGATGGTGCACCCGTCCAGGTAGCCCTTCTTGAGGAACGAGATTCCACCGCCGGAGTTCCCCCGAATCTGACGCTGCGTCCACGTGGTACCGCCGTCGCTCGAGCTCGCCACCATGACCGGAACCGGGACGCCGGACCCCGTCAACCCGCGGAACTCACTGTTGCACGTATAGACGTTGCCGAAAAACGGGCTCGACGCGGCGTTGTCGGCCCAGATCTGCTCTTTGTCCTCGAGCGTGAACGTCCCTGCGCCCTTGATCACGATCACCGGCGGCTGCCAGCTCGACTTCTGCTGGACGCGGGTCTGAGTGGGATCGTCGAGACGAGAGACCGCCACGCCGAGCAGGCCCTTGAACAGCCCGCCCTGGACGGGCTGCTCGATAGCGCCGAAGTTCGCGGTGAGGTTCGCGTAGTAGACACGCGAGCCGTTGTCCCACGAGAAACCGTCTGGACCAGGCTTCGGGCCCACCGCCACAGCAGGGTCACCGAAGGACACGAGGTTCGATTCGTAGTACCAGGGCAGGGTGCCGATCGGACCGAACTCGCCCTCGCAGGGCGTGGTTGGAGCGCAGTTCGCGCCGGTCCATCCCGTGTACGTCGGCTGGACCCAGCTTTCACCGCTGTCGAAGGAGAAGTACACGCCCGAGACGCCGAAGTTCGCCCGGCTCGGCGGTTCACAGCTGCCGAAGTCGGTGGCCGTCTCCTCCGGGCAGGGCTGCTGGTCGATGAAGTCGTTCGATCCCGCCACGAGGACGTTGGATTGGTGGGCATCGATGGCCACCGCCGGCTCGTTCTGATGGTTGCGCGGAGTGTCCCCGGAGGGGCTGCCCACGCTCACCTGGGCATTCGTCACCGTACCGGCGGTCGATACGGCGGCGAGACTGACGACGAGCCCGAGGCTGGTGGCCGCCGCGACGGTGATGGTCAGGATCCTCCGCACGGTCTCCCCTTTCGCGAAACCTGCCCACCCACACCCTGATCCACGGCTCGCCCGGCCGACAGGCGAATCTCGAGGCACGACCGCCCGCTGAGCATTCGGGGTGAACCTCGGGGAGTCTCTGCCGCTGGCTGAGACGTGTCAAACGCTCCGTTCACACGTCAACAAGCCCATCAGACGGGCGACTCATTGGGCTCGCGGGGAGAGGGTTCGGGTCAGCGACCCTGCATCTTCCTCCTGAATCCACAGGCCTGTCAGACGAGGCTCCAAGCCCCGCCGCCGACCATGGCACTCGGAAGCGGCGCACCGGGCGCCGCGAGAAGGAGGAACCATGGACGAAGGCAGGGCGACATCGGGCCGGGCGAAGGCCCCCCGACGATGGATCAGGTCGTTCGGCGTGCTGGGCGCCGGCCTTGTGGCCGGAGGGATCCTGGCGGGCTCCCACCTGGCGGGCGCGGCTACGACGAACGCGGCATCATCCAAGGCTGCCACGACCGCCACGGCTTCAACCAGCAACAGCTCGAGCAGTCAGGCCACGATGCCGGACCCGGCCACGGTCAAGCACGGGCCCGGCGAGACCCTGCTCACCGGGACGACCGCGTCGCGGGTCACGGCGGCGGCCAAGGCGGCGGTCCCCGGGGCCACGATCATCCGGGTCGAGACCGACTCTGATGGTGCTGCGTACGAGGCTCACATGAAGAAGGCCGACGGGAGCTTCGTCACCGTGAAACTCGACAAGAGCTTCAAGGTCACGAGCACGGTCGCCGGGTTCGGCGGGCCTGGCCCGCGCGGTGCGACCGGCACCACTCCCTGATCGCCGCACCGCACACCAAGACCGAGAGGCCCGGCCGTGGCGCCGGGCCTCTCGGTGTGTGCCGCAACGACGGGCCGATGTTCAGGCCGTGGCTGGGTCTTTGGCGTCCTCCTCCAGCAGATCGAGCACAGCCGATTCGACCGTCCGTTGGATCACGTGGAGGTCGATGCCGCGGATGGAGGTGACCTTCCCGAGCGCGTCGCGGATGGTGACGCCGGCCCGATAGCGGTCGAACACGCGCGGGTCGATGTAGGAGTTGCGGCACACGGTGGGCGTGTTCCCCAGGTGCCACGCCACGTCCTTCACCGCCGCCGACATGATCCGCTGCCGGCCGGTCTTCGACGTGCCATCGGCGGACAGGGCGAGCGCCGCCGCGGCCAGCACCGTCGCGCTCCAGGTGCGGAAGTCCTTCGCGGTGAACTCGTCCGCGGCCACGTCTTTGATGTAGTCGTTGATGTCGTCGGAGCGCAGGTCCCGCCACCGGTTGCCCCGTTTGAACGCGAGGAGCTCGGGCCCGCCGCCTCGGCGGCGCTTGAGTCCCGCGATGACCTTGACCACGGTCGGATCGACGACCGACTGGATGCGTCGCTTCCCTCCCTTCGCCGGGTAGTCGAAGGTGACCATGTCGCCGTCGATGTCGACGTGGCGCTTCAGCATCGTGGCCAGGCCGTACGTTCCGTGCAGCTCCGTGTAGTCTTCGGACCCGATCCGGAAGAAGCCGATGTCCAGGAGCCGCACGGCGCACGCCAGAACCCGCTCACGCGGAAATCCCTGCAGCGCAAGGTTTTCGGCGGTCGTGGCCCGGATCCCGGGAAGCGCGCGGCCGAATTCGACCATGTGCTCGAACTTGGCCTGGTCCCGGCGTTCCCGCCACCGGCGGTGGTAGAGGTACTGCGTGCGGCCGGCCGCGTCGATGCCGACCGCCTGCAGGTGCCCGTTGTCGAAGGGACAGATCCAGACGTCGCGCCACGCGGGAGGGATGGCCAGGTCGCGGATCCGTTCGAGTGTCTCCGGGTCGCCCACCGGACGGCCGTCCGGATCGAGATACTGGAAACCGGAGCCCCGGCGCCTCCTGGCGAAGCCGGGCATGGACGCATCGGACCTGCGAAGGCGTGGCATGGCAAGGGTCCTGTACCCCGCGGCCGCTCCGCGCGAACCGGACGCTCGCCCGAAGTCGACAGGGGGACCGAGTCCGTAGAATGGCCCTCATCGGGCGCTTAGCTCAGGGGGAGAGCGCTTCCTTGACACGGAAGAGGTCAGAGGTTCAAATCCTCTAGTGCCCACCGAGAAACCGCAGGTCAGAGGCCCAATCACTCCGCGATCCCCGGCCCAACCCCGAAGCTTGGGAGTATTTGGGAGCGGACGGGAGTAGGATTGCTCCCGTGAGCTTCATCGAGAAGCGCGAGGGACCACGGGGGCGGAGCTACCGCGTGAGGACACGGGATCCGCTCACCGGCGAGCTCCTGTCGGAGACGTTCAGCCGGAAGGCCGACGCCGAGGACTGGCTGCATACCGTCGAGGCGTCCAAGTCTGCCCGGACCTACCGCGACCCCCGCGCCGGCAAGGAACCGTTCGGGACCTACCTTGACGCCTACCTGAGCGGAGCCGTCGACCTCGCCCCGTCCACGATGGCGCTGTACCGCACCATGGCCGAACGCTACGTCCGCCCGGGTCTCGGCCGACGGCCACTCGCCGCCCTCCGACCCCAGGACGTCCGGTCGTGGATCGGCACCCTCGCCGATAGGGGAGTGGGCGCGCCGACCATCGCCGTGGCCCGACGCCTGGTCGTCCGGGTACTCCGCCAGGCCGTCGATGACGGCATCATCCCGTCGAACCCCGCCGCTCGATCGTCACCCCCCCGGAGCAGGCGGAAGCAGCCGGGGACCCTCTCCGTCGGCGACGTCCACGCGATCGCCGATGCCATCGACCCCCGGTACAAGGCACTCGTTCTCACGCAGGCGTTCTGTGCCCTTCGCTTCGGTGAGGTGGCCGCCCTTCGCCGTTCCGACATCGACATGCACCGTCGGCGGCTCACGATCTCTCGGGCGCTCTCGGAGGTTCGGGGGGTCGTCACGGAGGGCGCACCGAAGACGGAGGCCAGCATCCGCACGATCACCATGCCGAACGTGGTGGTCGAAGCTCTCACCGACCACCTCGGCAAGCATCCCGGCGACCTCGTGTTCCCGGCCCCCGACGGGGGATTCATCCGCAGGACGAATTGGACCCGGCGAGTGTGGCGACCCGCGCTCGAGAAGGCCGGGCTATCGGGCGTTCGACCCCATGACCTCCGGCACTTCGGTGCTGCCCTGGCCATCGCGGCAGGGGGCCACCCGAAGCAGGTCCAGGCCCGACTCGGCCATGCCAGCATCCGAACGACGCTCGACGTGTACGGGTCGCTGTTCCCGTCGCTGGACGAGGATCTTGCCGATAGGCTGGACGAGGTCGCCGGCCGCCCCGAGGCCGAGGTTGTACGGATTGACACGCTGCCTGGCTGACTCAGCTTTGAACAATGCTTGTCTATGAGGGCCGCCGACCTCTGCCGGCCGATGGACGGGACTTTCCCCAATTCACAAAGGAACAATGCAGGTCATCCGATGTCATACCTTGGGTACACAATTCGCTCAACATTGCGGCCGTTGGTCCGGGAGCGTTCGGACCCTAGACGCCCTGTCCCCTCGTCGAGCGTAGGTAGACCACTCCCGAATCGTCGGGCACGGAGTTCTCATCCACCACCATCACATGCCCGCGTGGGCGTGTGACCTCCACGGGACCGTCGATGAACCAGCCGGCATCGGCCGCCGGAATGACGGTCCGCGAACCGAGCTGAGCATGGCTGGTCTTGACTCGATGCTTTCGCTGGAACGCACCAGCCGTCCCCGTCGCTCGGTACACGAAGATCCACCTGAGGAAAGGGCGGTGGCTCCAGGGGCACTCGCCACAACGAGCGTCATAGCCGCTGCTCGGACCGAGTCTCCTGACGAAGTCACCTCTCGCCTCCGCACGGCTTAGTCGGGAGACGAATCGGTGGCGCGGGTCGCCCTCAGGGCCGTAGCAGATGAGGCAGGCGCCGAGGTCGTCAGGCCGGAAAGCATGGCCCTGGTCGGGAGTAGTTGACTGCATCGCTCCCACAGGCTACCATCCACGGAACGCCGAATCCCAAGGGCGAAATTACAGAATCCACGGGCCCCCATGCCCTCCTAGCGAAGCCCCGAACGGGGGTGAAGGAGGGCATTTTCCGTGGAGTTCAGCAAGCTCCTCACCGTCTCCAGTCTCGCCGAACGCTGGGGTCGGCATCCCAAGACCATCTACGCCCAGGTCGCCGCGCATGAGATCCCGTTTGTGCGTCTCGGCGCTCGTGCCATCCGTTTTCGCCTGGTGGACATTGAGCGAATCGAGGACGAAGCGCTCGTCGAAGCAAGGGCGACGTCGTGAGCGAGCCCTGGAATTCCCTCGGCGGTTGGACTCCCGACCCGAGACGGCCGGGCTACCTCCGTCACCCAGACCACCATCCTGACACCCGACGCGATGCTGCCGGCCACTGGTACTCGGTCCAGAGCATCGAGCGTGCACGGGCGGCAGTCGAAGAGGCGGCCGCGGCCGTCCAGGGCCACCTTCCCACCACTCCCCAGGACCAGGCGGCGAACGACGACGAGCTGATCCGGCGGATACGTCGGGCGGCCCGGGAGGTGCTGGGCCATGACTGAGGCCGTCACCCTCACTGAAGCCGAGGCCATCCTGGCAAGGGCCGGCTACCGCATCGACCCGAACGGACACGCGCCGACCGAACCGGCGTCCCCAACCATCGACCCGCTTCGCCTTCGGCCGATCGCCGAGGTGGCCGAAGAGGTCCGCACGGCCGGACCTCGGACGTTCCTGGTCAAGCGGCTGATGGTCGGTGGCTCCTACGGGGTGTTGGGGGCAACGTTCAAGGGCATGAAGACGTTCGACGTGTGCGACCTCGCCTGTTCGGTGGTCACCGGCTCGGCGTGGTTCGGGCACTTCGAATGTCCGAGTCCCGGGCCGGTGACCGCGTACTTCGGGGAGGGCGACCAGGCCCAGATCGTCCGGAGGCTCGCGGCCATCATGCGGAGCCGGGGAAGTGATATCTCCGACCTGGACGGCCTGCACGTAGCTCTCCGGGTGCCCCGGTTCGGCAACAAGGAGCACCTTGCCCGAGTGGCCGAAGACCTCGCCTCTATCCGGCCGGTGCTGTGCGTGGTCGACCCCGCCTACGTCGCCGCGGCCGGTGCCAAGCCGGGGAGCCTGTTCGACATGGGCGAGATGCTCGCCCCCATCCAGGAGCAGTGCCAGGACGCCGGAGCGACCTTGGTCACGGTGTGGCACTGGAACCAGACCGGCCGAGGGACGGGACCCTTGCGATTCACCGGAGCCGGGGCGGCCGAGTGGGGACGATTCCTCGGGTCGGCGGCGATCGAGAGGAAGGCCACCCAGGATGGGGTGTCCATCGTGTCGAGCCGGTGGGAGTTCACCGGGTCGGAGATCCCCGACACCGCCTTCCGCGTCCAGCGTCGGGTGTGGGCGGAGAACCCCGACGACCTCGACTCGCCCCTGAACTACAAGGTCAGCGTCAGCGGCGGGGACGTCACATCGGCCACGGACAGGGTGCTCCGGGTCCTCGGGCCCGAATCCCATCCCCGGACGGTGAGCGAGATCGGGGACCTGGTGGCCGGAGACGGGATGGGCGGACCGCTCACCGCCCGCACCATCCAGCGCAGCCTCAACGACCTCGAGGACGCCAAAAGGGCCGACGCGGACAAGAGCACCGGCAGGGCGACCAGGTGGTGGAAGACATGACCGCGACACGGACCGCGACACAGAAATGGGCGTGTCGCACCCCGTCGGCGAGCACGAACAGGGGGTGCGACGACATACCGCGTCTTTATGACGCGGTTGTTGTCGCGGTCCCCGTGTCGCTGTCGCGGCGGATGTCGCGCAGAGCCCCAAGAACAGGGGGAAGGGGTTGAACCGGGATGGTGCTTCCCTCGCTGCAAGGGGTGGTCCCTCCCTCGCTGCCCATGCCCTTCGGAGGGGGTTGGTGCCGTGAGCGACTATCAGCTCTTCTCGCCGCTCAGCCCGGAAGAGTACGACGCGCTCAGGGCCGACATCACCGCCCGGGGGATCCTGGTGCCCATCGAGTACGACCAGGACGGCAACCTCCTCGACGGGCACCACCGCGCACAGATCGCCGCCGAGCTCGGGATCGACTTCCCCCGCCTCGTGCGGAACTTCGCCACCGAGGCCGAGCGGCGGCACCACGTGATCTCGTTGAACCTCTATCGGAGACACCTGGGGACAGCCGAACGGGCCGGGCTCGTGGCCGAGTTGCGCGAGGCGGTGACGTGACCCTCAACTGCGGGTGCGAGTCGTGCCAGTCGGGCTCGACGTATTGGTGCGTCAAGTCGGCGTGGCTGCACGGCGGCAACCTCACCGATCCCGAGCGCTACTTGATCGGCGACCCCCCGAAGGCCCGGCCCTCCGCCCTGAGCTACGTCCTCGCCGCCGAAGCGAGACGGAACGAGCGCGAGAGGGCGCGGATACAGGGCGTGAGG
>DHWS01000109.1:0-124 GCA_002413305.1 Actinobacteria bacterium UBA5176
CGGCGCCATGAGCACCCGGGCCGTGACCGATGGCCCTCGGCGCTCGTTCACAGGGTCACCCGATTGGATCGGGTCAACAGCTCCCCGAGGCGGCGGACCAACTCGTCGAAGGGCATCGTCAGCG
>DHWS01000109.1:348-1350 GCA_002413305.1 Actinobacteria bacterium UBA5176
GCCTGGGCTCGGGCAAGCGCCTCGAAGGTTCCACGGTCGCGGATCGGCTGCGTCAGGCGCCGAGCCGCTTGCGGCCCCGCGCCCGTCGGGACTTGAGGACCGCCCGGCCTCCCCGGGTCCGCATGCGGTGGCGGAAGCCGTGAGTCTTGTTGCGCTTTCGATTGTTGGGCTGGAACGTGCGCTTCACGCATGGCCTCCTGGGCTCGCGCCCGAGATGTTCGGCGTCCGCCGAAGGAAGGGCGGGGCTCTACCGAGCGGGCGCGCCACGACTTGACGCTCGAGTGTACGGGCCGGGCCGCGGCACCCGCAACGCGGGTCGTGGGTCCCGCGCGCGACTCCGACTGGTCGGCTTCTGTTCACCTCTTGTCGGAGCGCGCGCCCGGTGCTACGTTCCGCGCTCGCCGTCAACCCGGCCTGTTGACGACACCACTTCCCCAGGGGCCACCGCCTCATCCCGGCCACCACCCTGAGAGGGGAAGGCGCCCCAGCGCTACTCCCGTTCTCCACACCTGTGGAAGCGCCTGTGGACAACCGAGAGCGGACGGACTCCCCGTCCGACGACGATCTCGCCGATCGGATCTGGGAGCAGGCCCGGACGCGAGTCCGAGCGGAGCTGGCGGAAGCGGCCTGGCACTCCTGGTTTCCGGGGGTCCGCCCCTTGCGGTTCGAGCACGACGTTCTGGTGCTCGGAGTCCCGAACAGCCTCGCGGCGGAGCGGATCACGTCCCAGTACCTCCCGATCGTCGAGACCGCGCTGTTCCAGGCCACCGGCCGGGGCCTGGCCGTCGAACTGCAGGTGGACACCGAGGCCCGGGTCGACGAGGCGTTGGCTCTCCTCGCGGCGGAGCTCCCTAAGGCCGAGCCCGAGCTGAGTTCGGCGCCGGCACCCATGGTGTCGGACACGCCGTGGGCGTCCACGACGCTCAACCCTCGCTACACGTTCGATCAGTTCGTGATCGGTGCCTCGAACCGCTTCGCGCACGCCGCCGCGCTCTCGGTGGC
>DHWS01000109.1:1620-1985 GCA_002413305.1 Actinobacteria bacterium UBA5176
CTCGGCAAGACCCACCTCCTCCACGCCATCGGGCACCACGTGCGGGCGCTGTTCCCGAAGATGCGGGTCCGGTACCTCACCACCGAGTCGTTCATGAACGACTTCGTCGACGCCATCCGGGACCGCACCCGGATGCCGGTCTTCAAGCGGCGGTACCGCGACCTCGAGGTGCTCCTCATCGACGACATCCAGTTCCTCGAACGGACCCAAGAGCTCCAGGAGGAGTTCTTCCATACGTTCAATCAGATCCACAACGCCGGCGGGCAGATCATCATCTCGTCTGACCGCTCACCGAAGTCCATCGCGACGCTCGAAGACCGCCTTCGCAGCCGGTTCGAGTGGGGCCTGATCACCGACGTCCAGCC
>DHWS01000109.1:2207-2933 GCA_002413305.1 Actinobacteria bacterium UBA5176
CTCTCCGAGGAGGTCGCCCGCTCGGTCCTCGCCGACCTCCTGCCCGCGACCAAAGCCCGCGAGATCACCTCCGACCTGATCTTGGACGAGACCGCCAAACAGTTCGGCTGGACGATCGACGACCTGTGCGGCAAGAGCCGCCGCCGACCCCTGGTGAACGCCCGTCAGATCGGCATGTACGTGATGCGGGAGCTCACCGACTTCAGCTATCCCCGCATCGCCCAAGCCTTCGGCGGACGGGATCACACCACCGTCATGTACGCGGTCGACAAGATCCGCGGTCAGATGACCGAGCGTCACCACACGTTCGAGCAGGTCACCGAGCTCATCGCCCGCATCCGGCTGGGCAGCAGCAGCTGATCCGTGTGGACAACGCTGTGGAGCGCTGGGGAAACCCTGCCCCAACCTTGGATACCGTGCGATGCTCCGCATCCGGGCAGCTGGTCTCGGGGACTTTTCCCCAATCCGCCGTCCTCCCTGGGGATGGTGATTCCGTCCCTGACCTGGGAACCGACGACATCGCCCACAATCCACAGCCCCTATTACAACGACGAACCTTGGTACTAATAGAAGACGACAGAGCCAGAACGCCCCTGAAGGAGCGGCCGTGAAGTTCCGTTGCGAGCGCGACACCCTTGCTGACGCCGTAGCCACGGCGTACCGCGCGGTCGCGTCCCGCACCGGCGCGCTCCCGGTCTTGTCCGGGCTTCTGCTTCGGGCCGAGGC
>DHWS01000092.1:0-203 GCA_002413305.1 Actinobacteria bacterium UBA5176
CCCCCCTCCCCCGCCGGCGCCGTAGCCGCCGCCCGACCCCGGGCCGACCGCCCGGAAGCCCGAGCGTTCGGTAGCGTTACCGACATGGCCGAAGCGAAGCGGTTCCCCTCGGGGTGCGTGGCGTCCCCGCACTACCTGGCCTCGGCGGCCGGGCTGGCCGTGCTGGCGTCCGGAGGGAACGCGCTGGACGCGGCCGTGGCGAC
>DHWS01000092.1:409-11580 GCA_002413305.1 Actinobacteria bacterium UBA5176
GTACCACTGCGGCTACGGCGGGGACCTGTTCGCCATCGTCTGGAAGGACGGCCGGATCGCCGCCTACAACGGCTCCGGGCGGGCCCCTTCCGCGGCCACGCCCGAGGCGGTCCGGGCGGCCCTGGGCGGCGCGTGCCAGATGCCGTACCTCGGGCCGCAGACCGTCACGGTCCCCGGGGCGGTGGAGGGGTGGTTCGCCCTGCTCGATCGGTTCGGTACGCGGTCGTTCGCGGAGCTCGCCGCTCGCGCGCTCGCCTACGCGCGGGACGGGTTCGAGCTGACGCGCAAGGCGTCGGAGAGCTTGCAGCGGACGCGGGCCATCTTCACCAAGTCGCCCGAGTGGCAGGCGATCTATGGTGCGGCGGCCGAGGGAGCGGTACTCCGCCAGCCCGCGCTGGCCCGGACGATCGAAACACTCGCGCGCGAAGGTCCCGACGCGTACTACCGGGGGCCGATCGGCGGATCGATCGCCGGTCACCTCCGGTCGCTGGGAGGCCTGATGGCCGAAACGGACCTGGCCGCGCACCGCGGCGACTGGGTGCAGCCGCTGCGGGGCCGGTTCGGCGATGTGGAGATCCTGGAGCTGCCGCCGAACAGCCAGGGCGTCACCGTGCTGGAGGCGCTGGCGATCGTGGAGGCGACGGGCTCGCTGCCGCCGGATGGCGCCGACCGGCAGCATCTCCTGATCGAAGCGATGAAGCTGGCCCTGGCCGACCGGAACGAGCACGTGGGCGACCCGGCCACCATGCGGATGGCCCCCGAGAGGTTGTTCGATCCGGGGTGGGCCACGCAGCGCGCCTCCCGGATCGATCCGGCCAGGGCGGCGGCCCCTGAACCCGAGCGGGACTCGCCCGGCGACACCGTCTACCTCTGCGCGGCCGATCGGGACGGCATGCTGGTCAGCCTCATCCAGTCGAACTACGCGGGGTTCGGGTCGGGCGTCACCGTGCCCGAGTGGGGCATCAACCTGCAGAACCGGGCGACGTTCTTCTCCCTGGACCCCGGACACGTGAACGCCATCGGACCGGGCAAGCGCACTCTGCACACGCTGATCCCGGCGATGGCCTTCCGGGACGGCAAGCCCTGGCTCGTCTTCGGCACCATGGGCGGCGACGGCCAGGCCCAGACCCACCTGCAACTGCTGGTCATGATCGTCGGCGACGGCTGGGACATCCAGCGGGCCATCGACGCTCCTCGCTGGATGGTGTCGCCACGCGACTGGTCCGTGACCGCGGAGTCGAGGTTCGGACCCGAGGTCCTCCAGGACCTCCAGGAGCGGGGCCATGTGATCGCCGTGACCGGAGCGTTCGACCCGATCCTCGGACACGCCCACGCGATCCAGGTGACCGAGGGCGGCTACGCCGGCGCCACCGATCCCCGTGCCGAGGGCGCCGTGCTCGGCGTGTAGCGGAACCGGCCGCCCACCGCTGTGTTCCGTACCGTACCGAACCTGTACTCTGGGACGGGAGTGCGAGGACCGGTCGCGGCGGGGGTGGCGTCCGACGGCTCGACGATCCCGGGCGGCCGGAGCCTGACAAGCCAGTTCGAACGTATGACTGCGTGGCGCTTCGGCGCGCGCGTTGCCGGCAGACGTATCGCGGCACGACAAGGGGAGTCATGGACGTCCAGATCGGATCGCTCGACCCACGCAGCGTGTTTCGCCGCGGCCTGGCCTACATCTGGTCGTACATCCGCATGCATCCCCTCCCGTTCACCATCGCGGTGGCCGGGGCCACCGTCTACGCCCTGATGACGGTGGCCACCACCGTGGTCCTCGGACACGTCACCGACCACGTCCTGCTGCCGGCGTTCCATGGCGGCGTGCGGCCCGGGACCATCGTCGGCGGCGTCGTGGCGATCATGGCCGTCGCCGTGATCCGGGCCGGCGGCATCATCACCCGCCGGTACTTCGCCGGGATGACCGCCGCGCGGACCAAGCGCAGCTTGGCCTGGAGCGTGGTCGACAAGTACCAGGCCCTGCCGCTCGCCTATCACCGTTCCAGGCCGACCGGGGAGTTGATGGCGCACGCCGAGGCCGACGTGTTGGCCGCGGTGGACATCCTGCATCCGCTCCCCTATTCGATCGCCGTGGTACTGCTCATCCTGTTCGCCGGCATCACGCTGATCGTGACCGACCCCTTCATGGCATTGGTCGGCTGTTCGATCCTGCCGGGCCTCGCCTTCATCAACCGCATCTACACGCGGAAGGTCGAGGGGCCGGCGACCCGTGCCCAGGAGCGGATCGGCGACGTGTCGAGCGTCGCCCACGAGAGCCTGGACGGCGCCCTGGTCGTCAAGACGCTCGGCCGCGAGCAGGCCGAGGTGGCCCGGCTGGAGCACGCGGCGAACGCCCTGCGCGACGAGCGGATCCACATGGGCTCGCTGCGGGCCTCGTTCGAACCCTCCTTCGAGGCCATCCCGGCCCTGGGGATCGTGCTCCTCATAGCGGTGGGGTCCTGGCGCGTCTCCCGCGGCTCGATCTCCGTCGGTGAGCTGGTCCAGTTCGTCAGCCTGTTCGAACTGCTGGCCTTCCCCATGCGGCTCATCGGGTTCCTGCTGTCCGACATCCCGCGGTCGGTGGTCGGCCGGACCCGGATCGAGGAGGTGCTGCACGAACCGATCGACCTGTCGCCCGCCATCGAGAAGCTTCCGCTCCCCGCGGGACCGCTCGGCGTTTCCGTGGCTTCGGCCTCCTTCGGCTACGGTCCGAATCAGGTCCTCAAGGATCTCTCGTTCGAGGTGCGGCCGAACGAATCGGTCGCCCTGGTGGGCGCCACCGGCTCCGGGAAGAGCACGATCGCCCAACTCCTGGTCCGGCTGGCCGACCCCGGCGCGGGATCGATCCGGATCGGAGGGGTCGATCTGCGTCACATCGACCCCGAGCGGCTGCGGCGGGAGACGGCCGTCGTGTTCCAGGAGAGCTTCTTGTTCGCCTCCTCCATTCGGGACAACATCGCGCTCGACGAGGACGTCACCGACGAGGACATCCGGCGGGCGGCCCGCCTAGCTCAAGCCCACGAGTTCGTCCTCGACATGCCGCGCGGGTACCGCACCGTGCTGGGCGAGCGCGGGGTCACGCTCTCCGGCGGCCAGCGGCAGCGGGTCGCGCTGGCCCGCGCGCTGGTGCGGAACCCGCGCCTGCTGATCCTGGACGACGCCACGTCCGCGGTGGACCCCACGGTGGAGGCGGCCATCATCGACGCGCTCCGGACGAAGCTCGAGGCCACTCTGGTCGTGGTCGCGTACCGGATCTCGACGATCAGCCTGGCCGACCGCGTCCTGTTCCTGGAGGACGGCCGGATCGCAGCCGACGGAACACACCGCGAGCTGCTCTCCTACCCGGCCTACGAGGCGATGGTCCGAGCCTACGAACGGGGTGCCGCGTGAAGGCGGTGAACGACCCTCGGGACGACCGCGTCGACCAGCACGTCGACCCGGGTGAGTTCGCCTCGGAGCGGGCCGGGCGGGTCGACGGGAAGCGGGCTCGCAAGGATCCCGGGCCAGCCCTCGAAGACATCGTCCCGCCGTTCGGGTTCGACGGGGGCTCCGCCCCGCAGCCGCGCGACGGCGAGCAGCCCTCCAAGGCCGACCCGCTTCCGGAGGTCGAAGGCGCGCTCCACCTGCTCCGGCGCGGGCTCCGAGAAAGTCCCGAGCTCCGGGCGGGCATCGGCTACACGATCCTGCTGTCGATGGCGCTGACGGCGGGTCGCCTGCTCATCCCCATCCTGATCCAGCAGATCTTCGACCGGGGCCTGCACGACGGGAAAGGCTACTCACCCGGGTTCATCTATCCGGCCTGCGGGATCGCCACGGCCGCCATCGTGGCGGTGTACTTCGCCGGACGTTCCACCTACCGACGGCTGGTCCGGGCCAGCGAGTCGGCCCTGGCCGCCCTCCGCGTCCGCGCGTTCGGGCACATCCACGAGCTGTCGATCGCCGAGCAGTCCGAAGAGAAGCGCGGCGCCTTCGTCTCCCGGGTGACCGCCGACGTGGACACGCTCGGCCAGTTCTTGGAGTGGGGCGGCATCTCGTGGATCACGAGCACCGCGCTGATGCTCGGCACGGCGGTGACGATGTTCGTCTACTCGTGGCAGCTGGCGTTGATCGCGCTGTTCGGGGTGCTCCCCCTCTTCTACGTGCTGCGCGTGCTGCAGCGCGGGATGCTCGCTGCCTACGACCTGGTGCGGACCCGGGTCGGCGAGACCCTGTCCGAGGTGTCGGAGAGCCTGATGGGTGCGGCGGTCGTCCGCGCCTACGGCCTGGAGGAGCGGACGAACCGCCGGCTCCGCGAGGCAATCCAGCGCCGGTACAAGGCCGAGATGCTCAGCGCGAAGTACATGGCCACCATCTTCCCGGCCGCCGACCTGTTCGGCGCGATCTCCGTGGCCGCCGTGGTCGGGATCGGCGCATGGCTCGGCCGGGGCTGGGGGCTCTCGTTCGGCGACCTGGTCGCCTTCGTCTTCCTGGTCAGCATCTTCGTCCAGCCCATGTCGGAGCTGTCCGAGACGTTCGACATGACCCAGACGGCCATCGCCGGCTGGCGGAAGGTGCTCGGCGTCCTGGACGTCCCGATCGACCTGATCGAACCCTCGCCGGGGATCGAGCTGGATGGGGGCTCGCTGGCCGTTCAGACCGAGTGCCTCGAGTTCGGCTACCGGGACGGCGACGGGCTGGTGCTTCGAGGGATCGACGTCGAGATCCCGGCCGGCGCACACATCGCGGTGGTCGGCGAGACCGGACATGGGAAGACCACGTTCGCGAAGCTCCTCTGCCGGCTAGCGGACCCCACCTCCGGGCGGATCGTGGTGGGTGAGGTCGACCTGCGCGAGGTCGCCCCGGCCTCCCGGCGAGGGCGGGTCCGGATGGTGCCGCAGGACGGGTTCCTCTTCGACACCACGGTCCGGGAGAACGTGCGGATGGGCCATCCGCAGGCATCGGACGAGGACATCGACTGGTCCTTCCGCACGCTCGGGCTAGGACCGTGGGTCGAGGGGCTCCCCGAAGGCCTGGACACACGGGTCGGCGAGCGCGGGGAGAGCCTCTCGGTCGGCGAACGCCAGCTGGTCGCCCTGGCCCGGGCGCAGCTCGGGGACCCTGGCCTGCTGATCCTGGACGAAGCCACCAGCGCCGTCGACCCCGAGACGGAGCGGGTGCTGGCCGAGGCTCTGATCCGGCTCTCGGAGGGCCGGACGACCGTGACGATCGCCCACCGGATGTCGACCGCCGAGACCGCCGAGATGGTGCTGGTCTTCCATCGCGGCCGGATCGCGGAACGCGGCAAGCACGACGAGCTGGTCGAAGCCGGCGGGATCTACGCCGGCCTGTACGAGAGCTGGCTGGGGAACACGCGGGTCACGCAGTAGGTCGATCCGACGGAGAGGAAACCGGGACGTGCGTTCGCGGGAGCTCGGAGTGGCGATCGGAACGCTCGAACCGGGCCCGAACGACGCCATCACCGACGTCGACGGGGTGCTGGTGGGACACACCACCCTGATCGCGGGTGACGGGCCCCTCGTCATCGGCCGGGGCCCGGTTCGAACGGGCGTCACCGTGATCGTGCCCAGCACGTCGATCCGGTCCGAACCGCTCTTCGCCGGCTGCCACCGCCTGAACGGCAACGGCGAGCTGACCGGGCTGGAGTGGATCCGGGAGTCCGGCATGCTGACCACGCCGGTCGCCATCACCAATACCCACAGCGTGGGCGTGGTCCGCGACGCGCTGATCGCCTACGACGTCCGGACGCGCCGAACCGGCGACGTCCGGTGGTCGCTGCCCGTGGTCGGTGAGACGTGGGACGGCCTCCCGAACGACGTGAACGGCCAGCACGTGAAGCCCGAGCACCTGTTCGCCGCCATGGACACGGCGTCGTCCGGTCCGGTGGCCGAGGGCAGCGTCGGGGGTGGGACCGGCATGGTCTGCCACGAGTTCAAGGGCGGGATCGGGACCGCCTCGCGCCGTGTGCCCTCCGGGTTCACGGTGGGAGTGCTGGTCCAGGCCAATTACGGCGTGCGGTCCCGGCTGCGCGTGGACGGCGTGCCGGTCGGGGACGCTCTGCCCACCTCCGACATCCCGTCTCCTTGGGAGCAGGAACGGCACGTTGGCCCGCCGCCGGGGGCCGGTTCGATCATCGTGATCGTCGCCACCGACGCCCCCTTGTTGTCGAACCAGTGCGACCGGCTGGCCCAGCGGGCCGGGCTCGGCATCGGCCGGATGGGGGGCGCGGGCTACAACTCGAGCGGGGACCTGTTCCTGTGCTTCTCGACCGGGAACGCCGGCGCGCTACCGGATCCCGACGCCGAACGCGGCGAGGGCCCCGTCTCCAGGTCGGTGGAGCGCCTGTCCGATGCCCACATCGACCCGCTGTTCGACGCGGTCATCGAAGCCACCGAGGAATCGATCCTGAACGCGCTCCTCGGCGCGCAGACGATGACGGGGCGAGACGGCATCACCGCCCACGCCCTCCCCCCAGACCGCCTGGTCGAGATCATGGCCCGCCACGGCCGGATGCGGGCGCGCTGAACCCTCTCAGTGCCGGTCGGAGATCGGCACGAAATGCCGCTCGGGCTCTCCCGTGTACAGCTGACGCGGCCGGGAGATCTTCTGCTCCGGATCCAGGAGCCCTTCCTCCCACTGGGCCAGCCAGCCCGGCGTACGGCCGATGGCGAACAGCACCGGGAACATGTCCACCGGGAACCCCATGGCCTGATAGATGATCCCGGAGTAGAAGTCCACGTTCGGGTAGAGCCGGTGGGAGATGAAGTACTCGTCTTCCAGCGCCACCTTCTCCAGCTCCAGCGCGATGTCCAGAAGCCGGTTGCGCCCGGTCACCTCGAACACCTGATCGGCAACCGTCTTGATGATCTTCGCCCGGGGGTCGAAGTTCTTGTACACCCGGTGACCGAACCCCATCAGCTTCTCGTCGCCGTTCTTGACCGCCTTGATGAAGTCCGGAACGTTCTCCTTGGTTCCGATCCGATTCAGCATCCGCAGCACCGCCTCGTTGGCGCCGCCGTGCAGNNNNGGGTCCTCGGCGCGGTAGACGCGGTGCCCGAAACCCATCAGCCGGATCTCGCCGGCCCGGACCCGCTCGAGGTAGGCGGGCACGTGATCGACCGAGCCGATCTCCTGCAACATGCGCAGGACCTCCTCGTTCGCCCCACCGTGCAGCGGTCCGTACAGCGCCGCGCAGGCCGCGGCCGTGGCCGAGTACGGGTCGGCGTGCGAGGAGCCCACGGTGCGCATGGCGTGCGCGGAGCAGTTCTGCTCGTGGTCGGCGTGGAGGATGAACAGGACGTCCAGCGCATGCTCGAGCACCCGATTGGGTTCGTACTTCAGCTCTGTCGCCTTCCACATCATGTTCAGAAAGTTCGCCGCGTACGAGAGGTCGTTGTCCGGGTAGGCGTAATACTGGCCGACCGAGTGCCGGAAGGCGAACGCGGCCAGCGTCGGCATCTTCGCGATCAGGCGGACCCGTTGCAGTGCGCGAGAGGCGTCATCGTGGATCTTCTTCGCGTCGACGTAGAACGTGGAGAGCGCGCCCACGGTGGAGACCAGGATCCCCATCGGGTGGGCGTCGTGGTGGAAACCATCGATGAACTTCTTGATGTTCTCGTGGATGAACGTGTGGTGGGTGACGAGCTCCACCCACTCGTGGAGCTGGTCCCCGGTGGGGAGCTCCCCGTGGGTCAGGAGGTAGGCGACCTCCAGGAAGCTGGCCTTCTCCGCCAGCTCTTCGATGGGATAGCCGCGGTACCGGAGGATGCCGGCGTCCCCGTCGATGAACGTCACCGAGCTCCGGCAGCTCGCGGTGTTGAGGAAGGCCGGGTCGTAGGACAAGACGCCGGTGTCCTCGCCGGAGAGCGCGATCTGCTTCAGGTCCTTGGCCCGAACGGCGCCGTCCACGATCGGGATCTCGTAGACATGCCCGGTCCGGTTGTCGGTGATGGTCAGGCTCTCCTTGCCTTCGCTCGCGGTCATCCTGCGCGCCTCCTCGTCCGGGCTCTCAAGTTCGAATCTTAGGCGAGGCGGGCCGAACCGGCGGCCCGAAGGTCCCGCGGCGAGCGGGCCGGGCGCCCGCGGCGCGACCGGCGGCGGCCTGGGCATCATTCAGGTACCACAGGGGAGAGTGGGGAGGGCTGCAATGGCGACGTTGGTGCGCGGCCGAACCTGGCCGGACCATGAGATCTTCGAACGGCTTCGAGCCGGACTTCCGGTCGACGTTCCGTATCACGGCATCGACCTCCTCGAGCATCCCCTGCTCAACAAGGGGATCGGTTTCCCGCATAGCGAACGAGACGCCTTCGGGCTCCGGGGTCTGCTCCCGGTCGGCGTCCGGTCGATGATGGAGCAGGTCGCGGTGGAGCTCGAACACAACCGCGCAAAGGGCGACGACCTGGAGCGCTACATCGGGCTGTCCGCGCTGCAGGACCGCAACGAGACGCTCTTCTACCGGGTCCTGGTGGAGAACCTCGAGGAGCTCCTCCCGATCGTGTACACCCCGACCGTCGGCCAGGCCTGCCAGCGGTACAGCCACATCTTCCGCCGCCCCCGCGGCCTGTGGATCACGCCGGCCGACGTCGATCGGATCCCGCAGATGCTTCGAACCGCCGCCAAGGACGAGGTCCGCCTCATCGTCGCCACAGACAACGAACGGATCCTGGGCCTGGGCGACCAGGGCGCCGGCGGCATGGGGATCCCGGTGGGGAAGCTCTCGCTGTACACCGCGGGCGCCGGCATCCATCCCACCCTGACGCTCCCGGTCTCGCTGGACCTGGGCACCGACAACGAGGACCTGTTGGCCGACCCGCTGTACATGGGGTGGCGGCAACCCCGGCTCCGCGGCGAGGACTACGACCGGGTGATCGAGGCGTTCGTCTCCGCGGTCGAAGAGGTGTTCCCCCGGGCGTTGCTCCAGTGGGAGGACTTCAAACAGCACATCGCGATCCGACTGCTCGACCGGTACCGGCGGCGGCTGCCGAGCTTCAACGACGACATCCAGGGGACGTCGGCGGTGGTGCTGGGCGGGATCCTGGCCGGGCTGCGCGGGATGGGACGAACCCTCGCCGACCAGCGGCTGGTGTTCGTGGGCGCCGGCGCCGCCGGCATCGGTATCGCCCGGCTGGTCCGGGCCGCGATGCGCCGCGCGACGATGTCCGCGCACGAGATCCGGGGTTCGATCGTGATGCTCGACTCTCGGGGACTGCTCTTCGAGGGCCGGGAGGGCGTCGACGAGGACAAGCGGGAGTTCGCGCTGGGGCTGGGCGAGATGGCCGGGTTCGGGTTCGGCCGCGGTGACCGGTTCGCATTGGAGACCGTGGTCCGGCACATGAAGCCCACCGTCATGATCGGCACGACTGCCCAGCCGGGCACCTTCACCGAACCCGCCGTGCGCGCGATGGCCGAACACGCCGACCGGCCGATCCTGCTGCCGCTCTCGAACCCGACCTCGAAGACCGAGGCCACCCCGAGTGACGTGCTGCGGTGGACCGAAGGCCGCGCCCTGGTCGCAACGGGTAGCCCCTTCCCCGACGTCGAGCTGGCCGACGGGGGCCGGCGGGTGATCGGGCAGGCGAACAACGCGTTCGTCTTCCCCGGGATCGGGCTCGGCCTGATCGTCGCCGAAGCGAGCGAGGTCACCGACGAGGTCTTCCTCGCCGCGGCCGACGCGCTCGCCGAGCACGTGTCGGCCGAGCGCCTGGACGCGGGCGCCCTGTACCCCACGCAGTCCGCGCTGCGGGACGTGTCCCGCGATATCGCGCGCGCGGTGGTGCGCGTGGTCGTTGCGCAGGGCCTCAACCGCCGGGCACTGACGGAGGACGGGATCGCGCCGGCCGTCGACCGCGCCATGTGGTTCCCGGACTACGTGCCCTACCGTCCGGCCCCCAGGAGCTGAGAGCCTTCCCTTTCGGCCTGCCCTCCGCGCGCCTTCAGCGATCTTCGAGCGGGCGGAATCGGGCCTGGAAGAACCGGAGGTACTTCGGCTCCTCGATCATGTCGAGCCCCACCGTTTCGTCCCGCCGGTCGTAGACGCCGGCGACCGAACCGGCCACCGCGCGGAGCTGGCGGGTCGTGTACACCCGCCGCGGGATCGTGAGCCGCACCAGTTCGAGCCTCGGATGGCGGTGCTGGCCCGTCTCGGGGTCCCGCCCGGCGGACACGATCCCCCGCTCCATGCTCCGCGTCCCGGAGTCCAGGTAGATCTCCGCGGCCAGCCGCTGGGCCGGGAACTCCTCCTGGTCGATGTGGGGGTAGAAACGGGCGGCGTCCAGGAAGACCGCGTGGCCCCCGATCGGCCGGACCAGCGGGATGCCGAGCTCGATCAGCGACTCCCCCAGTTCGCGGACCTGCATGATGCGGGCCCGCATGTGGTCCTCGTCCACCGATTCGGCGATCCCGCGGGCCATGGCCTCCATGTCCCGGCCGGCCAGCCCGCCGTAGGTATGCAGGCCTTCGTACACCACGCAGAGGTTGCGGGCCTCGGCCGCCAGGTCCGGGTCGTTCAGCGCGAGCCATCCGCCGATGTTGACGAGCGAATCCTTCTTCGCCGACATCGTGCAGCCGTCCGTCTGCCCACACATCTCCAGGAGGATGTCCGAGATCGACCAGCTCGCGTACCCGGGTTCGAGCTCCTTGACGAAGAAGGCGTTCTCGACGGCGCGGGTCGCGTCCAGGATCACCCGGACCCCGCGGGACCGGGTCAGGTCCCGGACCGCCCGGACGTTCTCCAGGGAGATCGGCTGGCCCCCGGCCATGTTCACCGTTGCCGCCACGCAGACGTATGGGACGTGTTCCGGCCCGGCCAGGTCGATGACCCGTTCGAGCTTCTCCAGGTCCACGTTCCCCTTGAAGGGATAGGTGCTCTGGGTGTCGTGCGCCTCCGGGACGATGACGTCCTGGAACGTCCCGCCGGCCAGCTCCTGGTGCAGGCGCGTGGTGGTGAAGTACATGTTCCCAGGGACCACGTCGCCGGGTTCGATCAGCATCCGCGACAGGATGTGCTCGGCCCCTCGGCCCTGATGGGTCGGGATGACGAACGGGTACCCGTAGTACTCACGGACGGCCTGCTCGAGGTGGTAGAAGTTCCGGCTGCCTGCGTAGGCCTCGTCGCCCAGCATGATCCCGGCCCACTGTTCGTCGCTCATGGCGTTCGTCCCCGAGTCGGTCAGCAGGTC
>DHWS01000159.1:0-6628 GCA_002413305.1 Actinobacteria bacterium UBA5176
ATCCGGTGGTGGCGTCGGCACAGGAGCAGGAGGTTCGAGAGTGCGGTTGGCCCGCCGTTCGCCCAATGCTGCACGTGGTGTGCATCGCACCACGCCGGGGGGCGGTCGCAACCGGGGAAGCGGCAGTGGCGGTCTCGTACGATCACCGCCCGTCGTAGGGGAGCGGACACCACCGGCGTGCGGCGGCCAACGTCCAGGGGTTCCGAGTCCCCATCGATCACGATCCGGCTGACGGAGCCGTCACAGGCCAGCCGCCGGACGACTTCGGGATGGACCGGGCCAACGTGTTCGAGCTCGCTCCGGTGGCCCGCGCCACCTTGGAGAGAGCGGAGGTCCACGACCACGGCGATGTGTGGCCGCTCGCCGGCCACCTCGGATCGCTCCGGCGCGCCCAGCCACTGCCGGCAGATCTCACCCAGAGCGTCCACCCGTCGTTGCGTGGGCGTCCGATGGTCGTCCGGATCCTTCCGGCGATGTCCCGCCTGCTGGTAGCCGCGGAGGGCCGTGAGCATGACTTCCCCGGTCTCAGGGTCGAGCTCCCCATCCACCCGGACGACCCCGAACAGCGTGGTCGACACCTTGAGCCGCCGCTGTTCGCGCAACCGTTCGGCGTCCTTGAGTCCCTGACTCCAGTCGAGCTGCTGGCGCCAGTGGGACACCGCGTGCTGGAGCTGCGGCGCCGGAAGGCGGATCGCCGCCTCCACCAACGACGCCTCCGACCGTCGGAACTGCGCCGGGTGCGCATGACGTGCGGAGACGAGCATCTGGACAGCTGAGGCCGTCAGCTGTCCGGTCGCCAGCGCTTCCCGAGTGTGCGGCATCCGCTGCAGCGACCGGGCCGTCCTGATGTCCTTCGCCGCCGCCGTCCATCCGAAGCGATGACGATCGACGAGCCAGGACGCGGTGCTCAGATATCCAGCCCGTTGGTGCGACTGCCGCCGGTGGATCTCCGCGAGTCGCCTGAGGCGCTCGGCCTCGAGGCCCTGCAGGGCGCGCTGCAGCTCTGTGAATTCGGCTTCGAGCTCCTCGTCCGACACCGCGCGCAGGTCCTGGCCCTGCAGCGCCATGAGCGCCGCCCCGATCCCGCTCACGGTGGTCCCCCATCTCGAACATATGTTCGAGGCTACGCGGCCGCCGCTTCGGTTGTCAGTGATCCTTCTCACGAGCGCGTGGGATCTTCGACGGGATCCAAGCACGGCGGGCCCCCTGGCTCCCTCCCTCCCGGTGAATCCCACCTGGCTGATAGGATTTGTCTGGAGCGGCGCGTCGGGCCGCCGAAGCGGGCGCGCGAAGGAGCTGTCAGGTGCCGGAAGCGGGGATCGGATTCAAGAGGGAAGCGTTCGACGCGCTCATGGCCGGCGACGGCTTCGACGCCGGAAGCCTGCATCGGTTCCGCGAACGCGCGCTGGCCGAATTCGAAGCGATCCCCATGCCCTCGCCGGAGACGGAGGAGTGGCGGCACACCGACCTTCGGGAATTCGACCTGGACTCCTACGAGGCCTATCGCGAGGAGCACCCGGCCGACACCCTGGACGACGTGAAGCCCGACCTCCTGGAAGCCGTCGGTGACGTGGGGGACCGGGCCGGGCTCTCGATCCAGCACAACTCCACCGTCGTCATCTCCCACCTGGATCCCGAGGCGGCGGCCAAGGGCGTGACGTTCGCCTCGCTCGATGACATCGCCCACACCCGGCCGAACCTGCTCGCGAACCGGCTGCATGCGGCGGTGCCGTCCGACCGGAGCCGCTTCACCGCCTTGCATGCTGCGTTTCGGACCGGCGGCACGTTCGTGCACGTCCCGGCCGGGGTGAAGGTCGACCTGCCCCTGCAATCGCTGACCTACGTGGATCACGACGGCCTGGCGGTGTTCCCGCACTCGGTCATCGCGCTCGAGGAGGGCGCCGAGCTGACGTTCATCGACCGGTACGTATCCCCCGACCTGGGCCGAGCCCTGTCCGATGCGGTGGTCGAGATCTACGCCGGCCCGAACTCCCGCCTCCGCTACGTGGTATTGCAGGAATGGGGCCAGGGCGTGACCCACCTGAGCGTGCAGCGGGCTCATCTCGATCGGGACGCCGAGGTCCGAACCCTGGCCGTGGCCTTCGGCGCCAGCCTCGGGCGGGCCGAAGCCGAGAGTCTCCTGACCGGCGACGGATCGACCAGCGAGATGCTCGGCGTCTACTTCGGGACCGGCGAGCAGCATTTCGACCACCGGTCGATCCAGGACCATGTCGGTTCCCAGACCTCCAGCGACCTCCTGTACAAGGGCGTCATGCGCGACCGGAGCGATGCCGTCTACTCGGGCACCGTCGTGATCCGCCAGGGCGCGCACAAGTGCAACGCCTACCAGACCAACCGGAACATCTTGCTCTCCGAGACGGCGAAGGCACATTCGATCCCGAACCTGGAGATCCTCTCAAACGACCCCGTCAAGTGCGGCCACGCGGCCAGCGTCGGGCCGGTCGACGAGGACGTCCTCTTCTACCTCCAGAGCCGGGGCATCCCGTTCGAAGAGGCGGAGCGGCTGGTGGTGTTCGGCTTCTTCCAGGAGGTGCTGGACCGGGTCACACTGCCCGAAGTGAAGGGGAGCCTGGAGCGGGCCATCGCGGCCGAGCTCGAGCGCGAACCCGAGGAGGCTTGATGCTGTTCGAGGTCGGCCAGACGACCGACATCCCGGAGGGCGAGGCGCGCCGGTTCACCGCCGACCGGATCGACATCGCCATCGCGAACCTTGGCGACGGCGTCTTTCTGGCCGTCGATGACATCTGCTCCCACGCGGAGTCGTCCCTCTCGGAGGGAGAGGTCGATACCGAGGACGAGACCATCGAGTGCCCACGGCACGGTTCGACCTTCGACCTGCGCACGGGCAAGCCGAGGACGCTCCCTGCGACCCTGCCCGTGCTGACGTTCCCCGTGAAGGTTGAAGGCGACACGCTACTCATCGAATTGGAGGACCGGTGACCCATGGCGACCGAGACGCTCGAGAAGAAGACCGACACGGCGACCCTGGAGGTCAGGGGCCTGCACGCCTCCGTCGAGGGCAAGGAGATCCTGAAAGGGATCGACCTCGTCGTCCCGCAGGGCGAGGTCCACGCGATCATGGGCCCGAACGGCTCCGGCAAGTCGACGCTGGCGAACGTGATCATGGGCCGCCCGAGCTACACGGTCACCGCTGGCCAGATCGTGTTCAAAGGGCAGGAGATCACCAAACTGCGTCCGGACCAGCGGGCCCAGCTAGGTCTGTTCCTCGCCTTCCAGTACCCGACCGAGATCCCCGGCGTCTCGGTCGTCAACTTCCTGCGGAGCGCCTACACGTCCGTGAAGGGTGAGAAGGTCTCCGCGCTTGCCTTCCGCAAGCGCCTGAAGGAGAAGATGGCGATGCTCGGCGTGGAGGACCAGATGGTCGCCCGTTACGTGAACCAGGGCTTCTCCGGCGGTGAGAAGAAGAAGAACGAGGTCCTGCAGCTGGCCGTCCTGGAGCCCGACATCGCCATCCTCGACGAGACGGACTCCGGCCTGGACATCGACTCGCTGAAGGCGGTGGCCGAAGGCATCCAGCGTCTGATCGGACCTGACCTCGGGGTGCTCCTCATCACGCACTACCAGCGGATCCTGAACTACATCACGCCGGACCGGATCCACGTGATGATGGATGGCCGGATCGTGCTGTCGGGCGGTCCCGAGCTGGCCCACGAGCTCGAACAGAAGGGATACGAGGGCTTCCGGAGCGATCTCGGCCTCGAGCCGGCGCCCAAGGAGACGGCGAAGGGCGGACCGGCCTAGCGGCGGAGGGCCGAACGGAGTTGCGGCGGGGCAGCCCGCGGGGGATGGTGTCGAAAGAGATGGCCAGCGTGATCGAACAGACCCGGCCGCTCGACGTGGAGCGGATCCGAAAGGACTTCCCGCTGCTCGAGCGGAGGTTCCACGGGAAGCCGATCGTGTACCTCGACAGCGCTAACACCAGCCAGAAGCCCCGGCAGGTGATCGGCACGATCACCGAGTACTACGAACGCCACAACGCGAACCTGTACCGCGCCGTGTACGAGTTGGCCGAAGAGGCGACCGAGATGTTCGAGGCCGCGCGGGGGAAGTTGGCCCGGTTCGTCGGTGCCCTCGATCCGTCGTGCATCGTGTTCAACCGGGGGACGACCGAGTCGATCAACCTCGTCGCGCACGCCTACGCGAGGAGCGTTCTGCACGAGGGCGACGAGATCCTGCTGTCCGAGGTGGAGCACCATTCGAACATCGTGCCGTGGCAGTTCGCCGCCCAGGCGACCGGCGCACGCCTCCGGTACCTGACGCTGGGGGAGGACGGTGCGCTGGACCTCTCGTCGCTGGATTCGGTGCTCACGGAGCGCACCAAGGTGGTGGCGATCACCGGGCAGTCGAACGTGATCGGGACGCTGCCACCCCTTCGGCGCTTGGCCGACGCAGCCCACACGGTCGGGGCGGTGATCGTGGTGGACGGCGCGCAGCTCGTCCCCCACAACGCGGTCGACGTCGAAGCGCTTGACGTTGACTTCCTCACGATCTCCGGCCACAAGATGCTCGGACCGACCGCATCGGGCGGGCTGTACGGCAAGCGGGACCTGCTGGATCGGATGGACCCGTTCCTCGGCGGTGGCGAGATGATCATGGAGGTCTACCGGGACCATTCGACCTTCAAGGCCCCGCCCCACAAGTTCGAAGCCGGCACGATGAACATCGCGGAGGAGATCGGGTTGGGTGCGGCCGTCGACTATCTGGAAGCGGTCGGGATGGAAGCGATCCGCGAGCACGAGAAGGAGCTCACTGCCTACGCGATCCGGAGGCTCGAGGACGCGGGGGCGACCGTGTTCGGCCCGAAGGACGTGGAGATCCGCGGGGGAGCGGTCAGCTTCTGGTACCGCGATATCCACCCTCACGACCTGGCCCAGATCCTCGATCAGGACGCGGTGTGCGTCCGACCCGGCCACCACTGCGCCCAACTCCTGATGCGGCGGCTGGGCGTACCGGCCACCACGAGGGCGTCGTTCTACCTGTACAACACGCCGTCCGAGGTCGATGCGCTGGTCGACTCGCTGGCGCGGGCGCAAGAGATCTTCGGTGCATAGACGAGCGAGGGGAGGCAGACGTGGCGCTTGAGGATCTGTACAAGGAGGTCATCCTCGAGCACTACAAGAACCCGAGGAACAAGCGGGAGCTTCCCGGTGCGCAGGTCTCGTGCTCCCGCAACAACCCGCTGTGCGGTGACGAGATCACGATCCAGGCCAGGCTGGGCGACGGCATCGTTGCCGAGGTCACGTTCCAGGGCTCGGGGTGCTCGATCAGCCAGGCCAGCGCGTCGATGCTCACCGAAGCGGTCACCGGCGTGTCGAAGGACCGCGCGTTGGAGCTGGCCGGCGAGTTCCGGTCGATGATGGAGGGGTCGCTCGACCCCGACGAGGACGAGTTCGGCGACATGGTCGCCCTGAAGGGTGTGGTGAAGTACCCGGTTCGGATCAAGTGCGCCGTGCTCGCCTGGGACGTGCTCCAGGAGGCGCTCGGGGATGCCGCGGGCCAAGCGTCTGGGGCGTCGCCGCACTGACGGGGACACCTGATTTCCGGCCATCGCTGGCATACTTGGCTTGTGTTCCTGCGTGACAACGAGGTCGGCCGCCGCGTGGCACCGTACCTTCGGTCCGGCTGGGAGATCCTCGACTACGGCGCCGGAACCGGGTTGATCAGCCGCTGGCTGGCCCGCAGTACCGGGGTCCGGCCGACCATGACCGACCTGGTCGAATACGGCAACCGCCGGCAGGAGTTCCCCTACCTGCAGATGGACGACCCGTTCCACGTCCCGGCGGAGGACGGGGCGTTCGACGCGGTGATCCTGCTGTTCGCGCTGCACCACAACCCATACGAGTCGCAGGGGAAGGTGCTTTCGGAAGCGATCCGGCTGACCCGCAGACGCCTGATCGTCATCGAGGACACCCCGATGAGTGCAGCGGACCGAGCCTTCAACGTGTTCTGGGACAAGGTCCTCAACCTTCGTCACCGGGTGCCGACCCCGTGCGCGTTCCGGACGGTGGGGGAGTGGCTTCCCATCTTCCTCGAGGCCGACCTGGAGGCCGTCCACGTGGAGAGTTACCGGCCGAAGTGGCCGACGCTGATGACCTATCACCACACCGTGTTCGTCCTGGACCGCGAGGCGGCGGGGCCGGAATAGCGGTTCCGGCCCCCCGGTTGCGAGCAGACGATGCGCGTCGAACTCACCGACGACCCAACCGCCTTCACGAGCCGCGACTGGAGCGGGCTGGTCCGAGCCGACCCGTTGGGCAGCTTCTTCCACACCCCGGGCTACCTGAAGCTGTGGTGGGAGGAGTTCGGCTCGGGGCGCCTGCTTCTGGCGTTCGTCCTGGACGGGGATCGAACGGTGGCGATGTGCGCGTTCGAGCTGACCGGGGAGACCCTCCGGTTCCTGGGCGGGTTCGACGTGACGGACTACATGGGGCCGGTCGGGCTCCCCGGTTCGGAGGATGCCGCCGGCAAGGAGCTGCTGTGCGCGCTCTCCGCCGAAGCCTCCTGGGCCACCGCAGACCTTCGAGGCCTGCCGCTGCACTCGCCGTGGTCCGCATCGCTCGAGCAGGCGGCCGCCGGGCAGGGGTTC
>DHWS01000159.1:6805-10463 GCA_002413305.1 Actinobacteria bacterium UBA5176
GCCGGTCCCTATCGGGTCACGCTCTCCACCGAGGAGACGCTGGCCCGCGACCTCGACCGGTTCTTCGAGCTCCACCGGTCGAGCCCCGGACCGAAGGGGAGGTTCATGCACGCGGGGATGGAGATCTTCTTCCGGCGGCTCGGCGAGGCGTTCCTGCCACCGCACATCTTCCACCTGGCGTTCCTGGAGGTCGAAGGGGAGCGCACCGCCGGGGGCATCGGGTTCGCCTACAAGGACACGTTCTCGTTGTACAACTCAGCGTTCGACCGAGGGCGCTGGCGGTTGGCCCCCGGGATGGTCCTGGTGGCCGAACTGATCCGCCTGGCGATCCTGAGCGGGCGGGACACCTTCGACCTGCTCAAGGGGGACCTGGAGTACAAGTACAGGTTCGGGTCCACGCCTCGGCCGGTCGGGAGGCTGCTGCTCGGACGCTGAACGTCGGAGACGGGGCGGTTCCTCAGGTGTGGTGGTTGGCCACCGTCGCGTCCGCCAGCAGCTGGGCCGTCGGCGAGGTGAGACGGACGGTGGTGAACTTCGACAGGTCGCTGGCGGTGACCATCCAGGTCGAACCCTCCCCGTTCGCGTCGATCCACACCGGCTGCAGCGGGATCCGCTTGCCGGCGCCCGACAGGGTGACGTAGATCTTGCCCCGGTAGCCGGGGGCCCGGACCAGGATCAGCGTCCAGCTCTGGCTGATGTCCGAGTCGTAGACGACGGCCGTACCGTCGATGGCCACGTTCCCGTCTGCGTGCAGGACGCCCACGCGGACGTCGCGCCCTCCGAGCGAGTGCAGGAACTGCTGATAGGTGGCGGCATCGCCGTGGAACCGGTTGGCGTTGACCTGCGCGACCCCGCCCCACGCGAGGGCCCCGACCAGGATCAGGGCGGCGGCGGCCAGCGATGGCCACCGGACGAGCGTGCGGAACCGGTCGCGCCGGGACACCGGGGTCTCCTGCCACTCCTCGGCCATGACGGTGAGGACCCGGTCCTTGAGCTCGGGCGGAGGCGTGAGCTCGTGAGCGGCGCTGGCGAACATGGCCACGCCTTCGTCCAGCGAGTTCGCCTCCCCGCGACAGGCGGCGCACCCCCGGAGATGGCGCCGGACGGCAGCCGTTTCGATCTCCGGCAGCGTCCCGAGCGTGTAGTCGGGCAGCTGCTCGCGGACCTGCTCACACATCATGGCCGACCTCCAAGGCTTCCCGCAGCTTCACGAGCGCGGACCGGATGCGCGTCTTGGCCGTGCCGAGCGGGATGCCCTCCATCTCCGCGACCTCGGCGCTCGTCTTGCCGCCGAAGTAGGCCAACTCCAACGCGGCCCGTTGTCCCGGCGACAGGTTGGCCATGGCCCGCCGGGCCCGCCCAGCCAGGTCGTGGGTTTCGGCCATCTGGTCGGGGCCCGGTTCGGCCGACGCCTCGCCCGGGTCCTCCATCTGCGACAGGATCCGGGTCTCGAGCACCCGCCGGCGGATGAGGTCGATGGCCAGGCTTCGCGCGATCAGCAGGACCCAGGTGTCGAGCGAGCCCCGCGACGCGTCGAACGAGTCGACCTTCCTCCACACCTTGACGAACGTGTCCTGCACGAGATCCTCCGCCTGCGCCGCACTGCCGAGCATGACCATCCCCAAGCCGAACACACGCGGCGCGAACCGGTCGAACAACTCGCCGGCGGCCACGGGATCGCGCCGGGCGAACGTCCGCATCAGTTCGGTGTCGGGCCTGGATTCTGGGCGCACGGCCACGAGCCTACGCCCGGAGGTGGACCTCACGGGAGGTACTACGAACGAACCGTTCCCGCGGTTCTTCGGTTCCGGCCGGCGATGAGTTGGCACGTTCGGGCGACCGCATCGTCAGGCGAACGCCCGGACGTGGTGCAGGACCGTCATGGCGAGGGCTTCATCGCCGTCGATCTGGAGCACCCCGTCGGCGAGGAAGTCCTCTGCCGGCACCCGTCGCCCGGCGACCTGGGCAAACGCGTGGGCCCGGCCCGAGATGAGCGCCTCGGGGCGCTTCGTCGGCGGGGGCACGTCGCCCGCCGCGAGGCCTCGGTGCCAGGTTCCCCCTCCGACCGCTTCCAGGTCGATCTTCACGCTCCGGCCGGGGAACGAGAGCCCGGCCAGGCCCAGCGCATAGGGAAGGGTCCGGATGGCAAGGTCGTTCGTGCAGAGGATCGGGTTGTGCTCGAGCCGGGGCGGGAGGTCGACGCCCTGACGGATGTCCTCTCCGTGCAGCCACCATTCCATGACCCGGGACTGCACGAGGTACGCCACGGCGATGTCTCCGGTTGCCCAGGGAACCTTGCGAGCCTTCCACTCCTCGGGAGGGACCTTCGCGACACGAGCCAGGAACAGGTCGGCGGCGTGACCCCATTCCCGGACCACGGCCCGGAAAGGCTCCCCGGCCCGGCGCTGGACCGAGAACTCGTTGAACTCCTCCACAGTGACCGGCTGCCCCTCCCGGGACTTCACGAACTCCTCGAGCTCCGCGGGGCTCTCGCCACCCATCGCCGCCGCCGCCAGGACGTCGCTGGCCGCGAGGTGCGCCACGATGTCGCGGTTCCGCCAGCCTGGAGAGACGCTGGGGAGGTCCCATTGGGCCGGTTCCGTGTACTGGATGGTTCGGCCCAGGGCCTCGCGTTCGGCCCGGGCCACTCCCACCAGCCAGTTCTGCTCGAATGCCATCGGCGCGGAATTGTACCCTGGGCACCGTGCGCGTCCTCGTGGCTCCCGACAAGTTCAAGGGAACCCTGAGCGCCCAGGAGGCCGCGGACGCGATGGCGGCGGGCTGGTGGCGGGCGTTCCCGCACGCCGACGTGGACGTCGTCCCGATGGCCGATGGTGGAGAAGGGACGCTCGACGCCTTGATGGCCGCCCTGGGAGGGGAACGGGTCGCGGAGACAGTGACCGGTCCGCTCGGGGATCCCGTGAGCGCGGAGTTCGGCGTGGTGCATACGCGCGGGGGCGAGCTCGGGGTGGTGGAGATGGCGCGGGCATCCGGCCTCGGGCTGGTCGCCGTCGAGCGCCGGAACCCCCTGCGCGCGACCACCGGTGGCACCGGCGAGCTCATCCTGGCCGCCTGCCGGCGGGGGGTGCGGCGGGTCATGGTGTGCATCGGGGGGAGTGCGACGAACGACGCCGGGGCCGGGATGGCCCAGGCCCTCGGGATCCGGCTGCTCGACGGGCCGGGTCACGACCTTCCCCCCGGGGGAGGCGCGTTGCTGGACCTGGCCCGGATCGACCTGCGCGGGTTCGACCCCGCGGTCCGCGACGCGTCGTTCGTGGTCGCCACCGACGTAGACAACCCGCTGATCGGCCCCCACGGCGCTTCGGCGGTGTACGGGCCTCAGAAGGGCGCATCCGCAGCCGACGTGGCGGAACTAGACCGGGCGCTCGGGCACTTCGCGGCGGTGGTGTACCGGGATCTGGGCGTCGACCTTCGGGACATGCCGGGGGCGGGCGCCGCGGGTGGGCTGGGCGGAGGGCTGATCGCGTTCCTGGGAGCGCGGCTCCGGCCGGGGATCGACGTGGTGATGGAGGCCGTGCGTTTCGCCGAACGGATCGCCAAAGCCTCCCTGGTGGTGACCGGCGAGGGCGCGTTCGACGAGCAGTCGCTCCACGGCAAGACCGTGGCGGGCGTCCTGCGGGCTGCCGCGGAGCACCGG
>DHWS01000159.1:10705-10940 GCA_002413305.1 Actinobacteria bacterium UBA5176
ACCGGGTACCGGCTCTCGTGCTGTGCGGGCGGCGCTCGGACACGGTGCCGGTGCCCGATTCGCTCGGCGGGCGCGTCCGGGTCTACTCGCTCGCCGAACGGTACGGCATGGAGGCGGCCATGGAACGTTCCCGGTGGCTGCTGCAGGAGCTGGCGGCCGAGGTCGCGAAGCAGACGGAACAGAGATGGCTCGATGGCGAAGGGAGCTGATCGCTTCGCCGAGGCGGCCGGCCGAG
>DHWS01000093.1 GCA_002413305.1 Actinobacteria bacterium UBA5176
ATCGCGACGATTATGTGATCAACGGCCAGAAGTGGTTGATCACCAACTCTGACTTCGCAAGCCATTTTATCGTCCTCGCCAAGACACCAGACGCTGGTCCCGAGCCGCTGAGCGCGATTCTGGTCGAGCGTGACCGCCCGGGCCTCACGATCGAGCCTCTACCAGAAACAATGGGATGCAAAGGCGGGCAGCACGGACACCTGCATTTCGCTGACGTACGAGTCCCCGTCGCCAACGTACTGGGGGGAGTACCAGGCCACGGAAGTGAACAGCTTGAGCGCGCGCTGGAGATCAGCCGAGTGTTCGTCGCCGCAAGTTCACTGGGTACGGCGGAGTACGCATTTGACCTGTCGCTGCAGCATGCTCAGCAGAGGATTACATTCGGCAAGCCCATCGGGCAGCGCCAGGCCGTCCAGCGCTACCTGGCTGAAATGGCAACGGATATTCATGCCCTTCGCCTGATGCTCGAAGACGCAGCCCACGCCTACGACCGAGGCCGAAGGATCGCTGCTCAGGCGGCAATGTGCAAGTTATTCGGCCTTGAGGCAGTTGCTCGAGTTACCGATCGAGCACTCCTGGTTCATGGTGGAATCGGTTACACCAGAAAGACGCCGATCGAACGGCTCTATAGAGATGCTCGACTTAACTGGCTCGAGGAGGGAACTCCGACTATTCAATACATGGTCACAGCTCGCGAGTTCCTCGCCGGCTTTTGGTGGGAAGACAGCCCGCGCAGCTCGGCGAGGAAAGACTAAGGGTGACGCTAGGGTTGGCGCAGCGGAGTCCGACGTCGCACCGCTCACTTTCTCGATTTCTGGCGCCGTAACCGGACCGAAATGAACAACGGGCAGTGCCGTCGCCGCAAGTCTCGCCCCCGATCCCGTCGAAGGCGCCCTGGAGAGCCAATCCGACGGCCAGGCACCACTATTAAGAAGACGCGCGAGGCTGGGAGGGCTATTGAGCGAGTATTCCGAAACGCCAATTCCTGCCTGACGTACTCTCTGAACCGCACAGCAACCTCAGGGACGAAAGCCTGTGCTGGCACATCACTACAAAACGGGGGTTGCGCCTAGACCTGCCGGGGCTAGCCTGAGCGTGCGGGGTCGGGCACGCGTCAGTCGTACGCGCCCACTCCCCGGAGGCGAATTCACTGAGAAGGCTGAGCGTCACTCGGATGCATGAGGAGATCGCACAGCTGGGCTGGAACCCGGCTCGCCCGGCTCCCGTCCAGTATCCCACTCGCTATAAGTTCCCGGCCCGGGCCAAGGACCCCATGAAGCAGGTCATGCGCGAATACCTGCCGATGGAGCTGGAGAAGGACGACCGCGTCTACGGCGGCCTGGATGCGGCCTTGCGGGCAGGGGTGCCGCACCGGGCCGAGCAGCGCTGGCTGGAGGTGTTGAAGCCCTACCTGGCCGTCACCACGTTCGCCGAGGTTGGGGCCGGGCGCGCGATGCCGATCCTGATCGGGGCAGTGCCCAACAACGAGCTTCGCAACGGGTATCACATCCAGTTCGTCGACGAGATCCGGCATACCGGCCTCCAGATGAACCTCGCCCGCTGGTACATGCGCCACGTGCCCGATCCCTCGGGGTGGCACCTGAACCAGCAGGCGATGGCGCGCAACTTCATCACCTCGGCGGCGGTCAACTACCTGAGCCACTTCTTCGTCGGCGACCCCATTCAGTGCGCCTTCTCTCTCCAGGTGGTGGCGGAGACCGCCTTCACCAACATCGCCTTCGTCGCCCTGCCCGACGTCGGTGCGCGCAACGGAGATTTCGCGCTTCCCACCACCTTCCTGTCGGTCCAGTCGGACGAGGCCCGCCACATCTCCAACGGCTATGCCACCATCCTCACCGTCCTCCAGGAGCCGGACAACGTGCCCCTGATCGAGCGCGATCTGAAGCAGGCGTGGTGGGTTGCGCATGCCTTTCTCGACCCCTTTCTCGGCGGCATCATCGAGTATTTCTCCCGCGACCGCTCGGACCCCGAGAGCTACCTCGACAAGTGGGACCGCTGGGTGAGGGACGACTGGTATCGCCAGTACGTCCTCAACCTGGGACGGCTGGGTCTGAACATCGCCCCCGACATCTTCCACCGGGCTCGCCAGCGGATCGTCGACGGCCTGGTGCACAAGAACGTGATGTTCGCCTTCGCCGCCTGGCCGATGCTCTTCTGGCGGCTGGACCCGCTCGACGAGCGAGACTTCGAGTGGTTCGAGGCCCGCTATCCAGGCTGGTACTCCGAGTACGGCTGGTTCTGGGAAGCCTTCAAGGAGCTGAGCAGCCGGGAGGAGCGGGCGATGCTCCTAAAGGGCTTCCTCGACGTGGCGCCGCCCTTCTGCTGGACCTGCCAGCTCGCCTGCGTCTTCGACGAGATGTGCAACCGGGAAGTCGGCGGCCGGACCCGCTTCTACTGCTCTCCTGAGTGCAAGTGGGTGGACGAGACCAACCCCGGCCGTTACCGGGGTGACCGCAACTACTTCGATCGCTTCCACGGCCGGGAGCTGTCGGAGGTGGTCAGCGAGCTCGGTTTCGTGCGTCCTGACGGCAGCACACTGATCGGACAGCCCCATCTGGACCTGGATCCGGGTCGGATGTGGACCCTCGAGGACGTCAAGGCGGTCGACCTGACCATGGTCAGTCCGAACATTCGGGTCGCCGAGGAGATGGGCCTTGCCAACGGGTCGTCCTGCGGCCCGGTGGCCGAGGCAGCCGAGCCGGTCGAGGCTTGAGGGCCGCTCTCAGCGTGCCCAGGCGGACGTCCTTTAAGGTCCGGGTCGAGCCCCTCGGCGAGGGCTTCGACTGTGGCTCCGAGGAGACCATCCTGGACGCTGCCTTCCGCAGCGGCTACCTGCTCGCTCATGGCTGCCGAGAGGGTCAGTGCTCGGCCTGCAAGTCCTTCCTGCTCGAGGGCGAGGTGGATCTCAAACCACATTCTAGCTTCGCGCTCAGCGAGGCAGAGGAGGAGCGCGGCTATGCCCTGCTCTGCCGGGCAGTGCCGGTCAGTGACGTGGTGGTCGAGCTCCTCCACTTCGACCCCGAGAACTACCGGCTGGAGGTGCCGATCCAGAGCGGAGAGGTGACCGTCGAGGTGGTCGAGACTCTGACCCACGACATGCGCAGGCTCCGGATGCGGCTCGATCCCGGCACCGGCTTCTCCTTCCGCCCGGGTCAGTATATGGAGCTCTGGCGGCCCGATCGGGCGGACAGCCGCTCGTATTCGATGTCCAGCTTGCCCAGTGAGCCGGCGGTCGAATTCCTGATCCGCCGCTATCCGGGAGGTCGCTTCTCGGGCCTTCTGGACGGTGAGCTGCAGCCCGGCCACCGGCTCGCTTTCAGGGGTCCCTACGGGAACATGTTCCTGAGACCGGGGGACGGCCCCGTCCTGCTGGTCGCCGGAGGGTCCGGGCTGGGCCCGATACTCTCGTTGCTGCGAGACCTGGCTGAGGCAGGCAGCCGGCGCCCGGTCCTGCTGGTCTTCGGGGTCCGTAGGCTGCACGACCTTCATTCTTTGGACTTGCTCGAGAGCTTGGGCTCACGTCTGGCCGAGTTCCGCCTGCTGGCCGCCCTCTCGGAACCGCTCCCGGATGACCGATGGGAGGGTGAGACCGGCCTTGCCCACGAGGTTCTCGAACGAGCCCTTGGCGGCGGCGTGGCCGCTGGCACCCAGGCCTACGTGGCTGGTCCGCCACCCATGGTCGACGCGGTCCTGGAAGCGCTACTGCGGCTCGGCCTCGAGGACGCTGACTTCCACTGCGACCGCTTCACGCTGGCGGCCGGGGGTGGCGGAGCGTGAGCGAGCCACGATCGGACCAGGAGCGGCA
>DHWS01000045.1 GCA_002413305.1 Actinobacteria bacterium UBA5176
GTGCCTCGATGACCTCCAGGCCCTTGTTCATGAGCGTGGCCGAGTCGATGGTGATCTTCGGGCCCATGTTCCACGTCGGGTGGGCCAGCGCTTCCTTCACGCTGGCCTTGGCGAGCTCCTCGTGGGTCCACCCGCGGAACGGGCCCCCGCTCGCCGTGATGATCACGCGCTTCAAGTCGTCGCGCCGCTCGCCGCGCAGGCACTGGGCCAGCGCAGAATGTTCACTGTCGACCGGGATCAGGCGGTCGGGTTCGCCCTTCACCAGATCCATGACCAGTTCGCCGCCGACCACCAGCGACTCCTTGTTGGCCAGGGCGAGGACCTTCCCCGACTGCAGGGTGGCCAGGGACGGCCCCAGGCCGATGGCTCCGACCAGCGCGTTCAGGACCATGTCCGCTTCGGACTCCCGGGCCAGGATCTCGGCCGAATCGGGCCCGGAGATGATCTCGACGCCGCGCACCGGCCCCAGCTGGTTGGTGAACTCGCGGGCGGCGTCCTGGTCGGCGATGGCGACGAGGGGCGGCATGAACTCGCGCACCTGGCCGATCAGCAGCTCGTGGCTGGTGCCGGCGCCGAGCCCCAGGACGCGGAAGCCATCCGGGTTGCGGCGGACGACTTCCAGGGCCTGGGTTCCGATCGAACCGGTCGAGCCGAGGATCGCCAGGGTGCGCATGCTCCTAGAGGTTACCCCCCGAGGCAACCTTTGTTCGAGAAGAACACCGATATCAGTGGAAGATCAGCCGCAGGAAGTAGAACGCGGCGGGCGCCACCAGCAGCAACGAGTCGATCCGGTCCAGCGCGCCGCCGTGCCCCGGGATGATCCAGCCCATGTCCTTCACGCCCAGGTCCCGCTTCAGCAGGGATTCCGCGAGATCCCCCAGGGGGGCGAACACCGCGATGACGATGAACAGCCCGACGGCCTTCGCGAAGGTCATGACGTGGATCGCGGTGGGGACAAGCGAGATGGCCACGATGAACGTCACCACCGTCGCCCCGAACAGGCCTTCCCAGGACTTCTTCGGGCTGATGGTCGCGGCCAGCGGCCGGCGTCCCCACAGCGACCCGAAGAAGTAGGCCGCCACGTCGTACAGGAACGTCAGGCCGAGGACGGCCAGCATCAGCGCCTTGCCCGACTCCCGCTGGGCCAGGATCATGAGGATGAACCCTGCCATGAACGGCACGTAGGCGATGCCCAGCATCGTGGCGCCGATGTTCCCCAAGGCGTTCTCGCGTGCCTTCGGCGGAGCCGCCATGTACCAGAAGAACGAGAGCACCAGAGAGAGTGCCAGGAAGAAGGCCATGGCCGGCTCGCCCTTCAGATACGCGCCGGCCAGCATCAGCCCCCCCATCAGGAGGCCGAGCGCGGTGGCGGGCTGGTAGCCCCGCCGCTGCACGGTGCCGTACAGCTCGCCCTGCGCGTACAGCACGACGATGCCGGCCAGGATGGCGAACACGGCCTTCGCCACCGCCAGTGTGACCAGGGCCGCAGCGACAAGCACCACGGCGGAGACCACGGCCACCGGCATGTTTCGACCGCCCCGCGGCGGGGTGGGTTCGCGCATGTACGGGCGCGAGGCGGGCTCCTCCCACGTCGGACCGGCCAGGAGCGCTTCGGGCTCGCCGACCTTGACGGTCCGCGGGCCCGACGGCTGCTCGGCGTGGGGCAGCAGGTCGTCGTCGACCCCCAGCGGCGCCGCAGGCTCGTCGCGCCCGAAGTCCTCCTCGACCTGGCCCGCCGTCTCGGTGACATCCGCGATGGCGCGTTCGTCCCACAGGGGAAGGCCAGATCCCTCTTCGGACTCGCCGGCGGGGCCACCGGTTCCCTCCACCCCGGGGAGGTTGCGGTAGACGGGCGGTGCCTTCTTGAGGTCCTCCAGCGTGAGCTCGTGGGGTTCGTCCTGCGAGCCGGTGGACGGCGTGTCCGAGCCAGCCAGGGCGGCGGGGCGCCCGGCCGCGCCGAACTCGAATCCGCTCTCGTCGGTCACCTCAGGGGTCTCCGCGCTGAATTCGAAGCTCGAGGCCGAGGCGTCCTCTTCGTCGCCGAGGACGTCCCGGAGGCGGCGCCAGTCGCTGGTCGACATCTCCGCGGTGTGCTCCAGGGGCCGGTCCGGGACGGGGAGCGAAGCGTCGCCGACCGGTGCGCCCGGGACGGGCGGACCCTCTGCGGCCGGCAGCTCGGGCTCGGGCTCCGGCTCCGAGGCCTCGGAATCCGACCGGTCCTCCGTCCCGGCGGCCGGTGCATCGGAGGCCGCGGGGGTGTCCGTGGGTTCCTCGTCCGCGCCCGGCCTCCACATGGCGTCGTCGCCGTCCCCGAGGTCATCCTCCGCGCCATCCTCGTCGTCCCCTCCAGCAGATTCGTCCGCCCCGGCCGCGGTGACCGGTTCGATGTCCGGGCCCAGGTCCACCACCCCGGCGGCCCAGTCCTCCGGCAGGATGTCGTCGCCGGCGGGCTCCGAAGGCCCGGCGGCCGCCTGTTCCACGCCCGCCTGGCGCTGCTCGGTGGGGTCGGGCTGGAAGAACTTGTCGAGGTCGTCGAACAGATCCTCGAAGTTGCTGGGCCGGTCCTCTCCCTCAGCCATGATCAGACCTCCATCAGCTCTTTCTCCTTATGGCCGAGGATGCCGTCGATCTCGACCACGCACTGGTCGGTGAGCCGCTGTAGCTCCTTCTCGGAGCGGCGCAGGTCGTCCTCGGAGATGGTGTGTTCGCGTTCGAGCCGCTCGATCGTCTCCTTCGCGTGCCGCCGGACGTTGCGGACGGCCACCCGTCCCTCCTCCGCGCGCTGGTGGGCGAGCTTGATGAGGTCGCGATGGCGCTCCTCCGTCAGGGGCGGGAAGGCCAGCCGGATCACGTTGCCGTCGTTGGACGGGGTGAGGCCGAGGTCGGAGGCCAGGATGGCCTTCTCGATGGCGGCCAGGGCGGTGCGGTCGAACGGCTGGACCAGGAGCAGCCGAGGCTCCGGGACGGAGAAGGAAGCGAGCTGGTTCAACGGGACGTGGGTGCCGTAGTACTCGATGTTCAGTCGGTCGAGCAGCTTCGGGTTCGCTCGGCCGGTGCGTAGCGACGCCAGCTCCTCCTGGGCGACCGAGACGGCCGCGTGCATCTTCTGGTCCGCGTCCTTGAGCGCTTCTTCCACGGTCATGCCGAAGCTCATCCTTCGTCGTCGGTCCGCCGGGCAGAGCCTACCGTCTGCAGGTCGAGCCCAAGCCTACTCACTGGGGGGCCCGGTTTGCCAGCAAGGACATGGGCCGGGCACCCGTTGAGGGCGCTCAGGACCCGGCCGCGCCCGCATGGACCAGCGTGCCGATCGGCTCACCGAGGAGGGCCCGCTTGATGTTCCCCTCCTTGGTGAGGTCGAAGACCAGGATCGGCAGGCCGTTCTCCATGCAGAGCGAGATGGCCGTGGCGTCCATGACGGTCAGTCCCATCTTCAGGACCTCGATGTATGGGAGGTCGGCGAACTTCACGGCGGCCGGGTTGAGCATGGGATCGGAGTCGTAGACGCCGTCCACCTTCGTCCCCTTCAGGATGGCTTCGGCCTTGATCTCCAACGCACGCTGGGCGGCTGTGGTGTCCGTGGAGAAGAACGGCACGCCCATGCCGGCGGCGAAGATGACCACCCGGCCCTTCTGCAGGTGGCGGATCGCCCGGAGCGGGATGTAGGGTTCGGCGATCTGCGCCATCTGGATGGCGGTCTGGACGCGGGTGTGGACCCCGAGCTGCTCCAGGGAGTCCTGGAGCGCCAGGGCGTTCATCACGGTGGCCAGCATGCCCATGTAGTCGGCGCGGTTGCGGTCGATGCCGGGCGCCTGCCGGCCGCGCCAGATGTTGCCCCCGCCCACCACGACTGCGGTCTCCACGCCCATCGACACGACCTCCTGGAGCTGCCGGGCGATGAGCGTGATCGATTCGCCGGAGATGCCGAATTCGTGCCCGGCCGGCGAGAACGCGTTCCCGGAGAGCTTCAGCAGGACGCGCCGGTAGATCGGGCCAGGGCCTTCCGCGGCGGCAAGCGAGGCCGGTTCGTCCTCGATCGCCAACTACGCCTCCGCGCCCAGCTGGTACCGGACGAACCTGCGCACGACCACGTGCTCGCCGACCCTGGCCGCCACCTCGGTGACCAGGTCGCCGACGGTCTTCGAGCCGTCGCGGACGTAGGCCTGCTCGAGGAGCACGGTGTCCTTGTAGAAGGAGTCGAGCTTGCCCTCCGCGATCCGCTGGAGGACGTTCTCCGGCTTGCCCGTGGCGCGGGCCTGCTCCTCGTAGATCTTGCGCTCGGCGGCGACGACGTCGTCGGGGACCTCGTCACGGGAGACCCACCGGGGAGGGATGGCCGCCACCTGGAGGGCGATCTCGTGGGCGAGCTCCTTGAAGTCGGCCGTCCTGGCCACGAAGTCGGTCTCGCAATTCAGCTCGACCATCACTCCGACCCGGCCGTCGCCGTGGACGTACGCCTCGATGAGACCCTCGGAGGCCCGTCGGCCCTGGCGCTTGGCCGCCGAGGCGAGCCCCTTCGTGCGGAGGATCTCCACCGCCCGGTCGAAATCACCCCCCGACTCCATCAGGGCCTTCTTGCAATCCATCATCCCGGCCCCGGTCAGGTCGCGGAGGCGCTTGACCTCCGTGGCGCCGATGCTCGCGGGCTCCGTCATCGCTTCCTCACTCTCCTGACGTGTTCGCATCGGCCGGCGGCGCGGGCTCGTCGCCCTCCGCCGCGTGCGTGCCGGCGGCCGGAGGGGTCCTCGGTTCAGGCTCCGTCTCGGTCGCCTCCGGTTCGGGGGCGGGCGCGGCCGTCGGATCGCCTGCCGTCGCGGCGTCGTCGGTGGTCACCGCTTCGTCGGTGGTCACCGCGTCGTCGGTCCCCGAACCGTCGGACGCGGGCGGGGTCGGCTCGTATGCCGCCTCGGGCTCGGCTTGATCAACGACCGGAGTCGCGTCCTCGGTGGCATCTGCGGTCGTCCGGGGTTCGGGTTCCGGCTCTGACACGGCTTCGCCAGCGTCCGCCGCGCCCATGTCGGCTGGTGCTTCGGTGTCGCCACCTGTCCCAGTGACGGTCTCGCCGAAGAACGCGGCCTCCTCCTCGGAGAGTCGGATGGGACGACGGTCGTCTTGCGCGACCGGCGCCTCAGCGGCGGGCGAAGCGGGCTCCTGTTCGAACTCGGGCTCGGTCGCCCGCGTTTGCATGCCCTGGTAGGCGAGGTACTGACCCTCCTGGAGCGCGTCGGCGATGACTTTCGTGATGAGCGAACAGGCCCGGATGGCGTCGTCGTTGCCCGGGATCACATAGTCGACCTCGTCGGGGTCGCAGTTCGTGTCGACGATGGCGAGCACCGGGATGCCCAGCTTGCGGGCCTCCTTCACCGCGATGTGCTCGCGCTTGGTGTCGATGACGAAGATCGCATCCGGGCGGCGCTCCATGTCCTGGATGCCGGAAAGGTTGCGTTCGAGCTTCTCCTTCTCGTGGCGAAGTCGCAGGACCTCCTTCTTGGGGAGGTATTCGAACGCGCCGGATCGCTCCATCTCCCGGAGCTCCTT
This sequence comes from Actinobacteria bacterium UBA5176, assembly GCA_002413305.1. GTDB lineage: Bacteria > Actinomycetota > UBA4738 > UBA4738 > UBA4738 > UBA4738. Next base: position 5,536 of record DHWS01000045.1, read on the forward strand.
CATGCGCTGGAGGCGTCCGTGGATGGTGGTGAAGTTGGTCAGCATGCCGCCGAGCCAGCGGGTGTTGACGAAGGGCATGGCGACCCGGCCTGCCTCCCGGGCGACGACCTCCTGGGCCTGTTTCTTCGTGCCGACGAACAGGACGGAGCCACCGCGCCGGCCGACGTCGAGCAGGAAGTCATAGGTGGACTGGAGGCCGGTGAGCGTCTTCTCCAAGTCGATGATATAGATGCCGGAGCGCTCGCCGAAGATGAACCGGCGCATCTTCGGGTTCCACCTTCGGGTCTGGTGGCCGAAGTGCACGCCGGCTTCGAGGAGCTCCCGTCTGGTTGCGACGGGCATGCAGATCCCTCCTTCCGGTTTTTCTTCCTCCGTCCAGATCTTCCCCTCGCCGACCCATCGCTGGGACCTCGGCGCCCGGGTCCCCGGACGTGCGTGATGCCGCCCGCGCAGGGCGCGGACGACTCGAGGGGAGTCTAGCAGGGAGCCATTCGTGAGGCTCCGGCGAGATCCGGGTCGCCGAGCGTCAAAGGCGACGCCGAAGGAGGCCCGTCCCCGGCGCTGACTTCCGCGCCACGGGCTTCCGCGGCTGGCTCTCCATGGTCAGCACGGGGTCCCGGAGCAACTCCCACCGGTAGGCGAAGGCGGCGAGGATGCCGACGTGGATGAAGTTCAGGAACAGGATGTACGCCCACTCCACGATCGAGGGGGTGACCGGTGCGGCCGGGCTCCGTCCGGTCGAGGAGATCAGCACGATCGAGAAGAAGACGTACGCCACGATGAGGCCCATGTGGGGCGAGATGAGGCGGCCGCTGCCCCGGACCTTGGAGACCCGGACCGAGAGGGCGGCGGCATCGCGCAGCCCGACCCCTTCGCGCACCAGGATGATGGGTGCGTAGATGAGGAAGTAGGCGATGGCCACCAGCGACGCCAGCAGGCCCGCGCCGCCGAGGAACACGCCGAGCACGGAGCTGGCCACCGAGGCCAGGACCACGAAGGCGACCTCGATGCCGAGCATCCGGCCCAGCAGCGGGATCCCGCGGCGGGCGGCGGACCGGAGGCTGGCGACGAGCCCATCGCGCCCTTCGTGGTCATAGGCGTCGAAGATCAACCCCAGCCAGAGGACGCCCAGCATGCCGCGCACGAAAACGATGGCCAAACCGAGGAGCGCGATGGTGGCTCCCGAGGTGACCAGCGCCAATTCGCGGACGAACGCGAGGTCGAGAAGGGAGTGGATCGGGGGGATCGCTTCGATCTGGGCCATGACCGCCACCGAAGCGAAGTGGATCACCCCCGAACTCGAGTAGATGAGCCACAGGATGAGGGCGCCAACGAAGGAGGTCGTCAGCAGGGCCGGGGATCGTCCGACCACCGCGATCCCGCGGGCGAGGGCGATCCCGACCGGCGGCTGGGTGATGGCCGGTCCCTCCGCGACCGGGGCCTGCGGCCGGCGGGCGGGTCGGCCCTGCCCGGAGGGTGCACGCCGAGCGGTCGGGGTTCGGGAGGCGGGCGGGCGGGGCCGGCCGGTCGAGCGGGCGGGGGGCCGGCTGGACGCGCGCTTGGTTGTGGAGGCGAGAGTTGGCGTGGGGGCGGCGCGCCTTCCCCACCGGCGCGGATGTGGGGCGGCCGATTCTCCCTCGTCGTCCTCGAGATCGACATCCGTATCCAGTTCGTCCACGTCGGAGTCTTCGGTGTCCAGGATCTCTTCGTCGTCGAAGGGTTCCTCCTGGGGTCCGGTCGCCGCATCCGTACGGGAGGCTCCGGCAGCCGGAGACGCGGGCCCGCGGAGCGGCCCCGCTCTCCCTGCCCTCGCCGGCGTTCCCGGGCGCGGCGTTGACGAGCGGGCCCGGTAGTTCGCGGCGTTCGCGGCGGTCCGCTTCTTCTTCTTCTTGCTCATCCGCGTGCTCTCGTCCGTCGGGTCACACTTCCACCTGATCGGGTTCGACGGCCTCGTGCGCGCTCGCGGGTTGCTGCTCGCGTTTCCAAGGCCACCGGCTGGGCCGGAACGCGAACTGGAAGAGCGCGAGCAGGAGCACGAACACGATCGCGAACCCGCCGACGAAGTTCAGGAGGGCGCGCGACAGGTGCAGCGTGGTCGGTGAGGGAACGTCCAGCAGCTTGGCCTGCGGATCGTGACGAAGGACCGAGATCCGGCCTCTTCGACCCAGGGTCGTCGCCAGGATCGCGTCCCCCTGGGGGACGAGGCCGCCCGCGGCACCGCCGGCCAGCTCACCCCTCCATTCGAGGTGGCCGCTGCCCGTCCCGAGTGCGACAAGGGTCCCGTCGTCGAGCCCCACGTACAAGGTGTTCCCGGCGACGAGGGGCGCGCTCGACTGGATGGGACTGTCGAACGCGTAGTCCCACCGCCGAACCCCGGACGAGGCCTCGAATGCGTAGACCCCGCCGCCCAGGTCGTTCACGTAGACCATCCGCCCGGACACCGCCGGCGCGGTCGTGGAGACGAAGGCGAACCTCACCGCCTGGTGCCACTTCAGGGCGCCCGTTCGCTCGTCGACGGCGCGAACGGAGCCAGGCTCACCCGGCGTCCCGCCGAAACCCGCGTAGACGACGCCTCCGACGACCGTGGGTGCGGTGTCATTGAAGCCGATCCCGGCCGGAACGTACGTCCATGCCGGCCGGATCGCTGCCGACGCCGCACCGGTCGAACAACCGGACCCGCTTCCCACCGGCAGAGAGTAGAGCGTGGCCCTGCCCGTCTTGCCGTCCTCGCTGATGGCGAACGCCTGTCCACCGTCCACCGCCGGAGCGCCGTTGACCACGCCGGCGGTTCGGAACCGCCAGCGGACGCATCGACCGGCGAGGTCGATGTCGTACAGGTACTGGTCGCGAGCCCCGAACAGGACCTGCCCATCCGCGATCGTGGGGGCCGACCGGATGGGTTGATGCAGAGAGACGCGCCCGAGCTCGGTGCCCGTCTTCGCCTCCACGATCACCAGCGCGTTCTTGCCCTTCGCGTTCCCTTCGGCGTAGACGGCGGTCCCGCTGACGGGGTCGATGGCGGGCATGAGGACCGTGCCGGCCGCCCGCGGAATCGACCACGTAACCGAGCCGGATCCGGGGTCGAACCCCACCACTGACGTCGTGCCGACGGCCACGGCCACCCCACCGGCGATGGCGGGCGTGGAGACGTGACGATCGGACGACCCGCCGACCGACCACGCGTGCTCGATCGCGAGCCCCGGACGCAGCGCCGTGCCGCCGATCGCAGCTACATGGGTGGGCCCGCCCTGGAAGGAAGGCCAGTCATGTGACGACTGCGGCCATGCGGCCGGCACGGCCAGCATCGAGACCATCCCGCCGAGCAACGCCGCGATGGCGAGGCCCAGCCTCCGCCGGGAGAGGAGGGTTGGGTGAACGCGCGGTGCTCGGCCGATGCGGTTCAAGTCGGGTCATTGTAGGGGGCCACGCCGAACCCTCAGCCAATTGGTCGATCGGGGCGAGCCGGATCAGGCCGACGACACTGCCTCGTCCGAGCAGCAGCATCGGGTCGATGTATGTGGTGCCGATCTTCGCCCCGAAGTGTAGATGCGGAGTCGGAACGTCGGGGTGCCCGTGTCCGGTGCTCCCGATCAGCTCTCCACGAGTCACCGTCGCTCCCTTCTTGACCCCGACCGCAGAGAGCCAGGAGTAGGTTGTCCGCACGCCGCCGGAGTGGTCGATGGAGATGAACAGCGAACCCGCCACGAAGCCGGCGAACGACACCACGCCGTCCTGCGCGGCAACCATCGGGGAGCCGAACGGGGTGGCGATGTCGATCCCCCGATGGCCCGCACTGTATGGGTCCGGTGGCGGCTCGAACCCACGGATCACGGGCCCGAGGACCGGCCATGCGTAGGTTCCGTACGCCGGACCCGAGACCGGCAGCCGCTCCGGCCCCGACCGGATGGATGAGGCGGTCCTGCCCGAGCCGAGCGACGAAGCCGCGAGCACGACCGCCGCGATGATGATCCGCACTGGCGTCACGTCGTTCCTCCTGACGCCCGGAGGTCAGCACGATCGAACCTACGCGGGTCTCCGCGGACCGCCAATGAGATCCGTCACAGAGCGATGAGAAATCCACCCGCTGCGCCCGTTTTCACGGGAGTGAGCCTCGCGTCCAAGAAGCGGAACGGTCAGTCTTCGTCCTGCGTGCGGAGGTTGTTGCGAAGAAGGCCCACGGCCTTGGTGTGGATCTGGCAGACCCGCGACTCAGTTACCCCGAGGACCTCGCCGATCTCGGCCAGTGTCAGCCCTTCGAAGTAGTAGAGCGTAACGACGATCTTCTCCCGCTCGGTCAGCGAGTTGACGGCGTGGGCGAGCATGGCTCGCATCTCCGTTCCCTCCATCCCGGAGATCGGGTCGGGTGCGTTCATGTCCGCGAGGGTGTCCAGCAAGGACAGGCTCTCTCCGCGGTCGTTGCCACCGGGGACAACCTCCTCGAGGGCCGTCACGGTGACGAACGAGATCTGGGTGACGATGTCGTGCAGCTCACCGATCCGGATGCCCAGGTGCTCGGCGATCTCCTTCTCGCTCGGTGCCCGCTTCAGGCGGGCCTCGAGCTCGGTGGTGGCCTTCTCGATCTCCCGCGCCTTGAATCGGACGGACCGCGGCACCCAGTCGAGCGACCGGAGCTCGTCGATGATGGCGCCGCGGATGCGTGGGATCGCGTAGGTCTCGAACTTGATGTCGCGGGTCGGGTCGAACTTCTCTAGGGCGTCGATCAAGCCGAAGATCCCGTAGGAGACGAGGTCGGCCTGTTCGACGCTGGCGGGGAGACCGGTAGCCACGCGGCTCGCCACGTACTTCACCAGCGGCGAGAACCGGATGATGAGCTGGTCGCGTGCCGGCTGGGATCGTTCGTCCTTGAAGCTCCGCCAGAGTCCGTCCAGCTCCGCGCGGTTCGCGGCATCCTCCGCCGGATCCCGGGCCGTCTTCCTCATCATGCCCTCGGATGGCTGTCCCGGTAGGCGTCGAAGAGGCGGCGCCGTGACACGTGGGTGTAGCGCTGGGTCGTCGCCAGGCTCGCGTGCCCCAGCAGCTCCTGAACGGTCCGGATGTCCGCCCCCCCTTCCAGGAGATGGGTAGCGTACGAATGCCTGAGCGTGTGCGGGCTCACCTTCCGACCCTCTAGGGTACTGCGGACGTAGCGTTCCACGACCGCGCGCGCGTCGCGGGTGGTCATCCGCCGACGCCGCCGGTTGAAGAAGAGGGCCTGGGGATCGACCGGTGCGACGCGCGCGCTCGCGGAGGTGTCCTCCCGGGCCCGACGGGCCGGGGGATCGTCCCCGCGCGGCGCCATCGCTTCCCGGCCCCGGCGGAGGTAAACGCGGACGGCCTCTGCAGCGAACTCGCCAAGAGGGACGACGCGCTCCTTCGATCCCTTGCCGAACACCCGAACCCGCTCCATGGTGAGTTCGACGTCGGTCACGTCGAGCGCGGCCAGCTCGGCGACGCGCAGGCCGCATCCGTAGAGGAGCTCGAGGATCGCCCGGTCGCGCAAGGCGATCGGATCGGATCCCGGCGGGGCCGTGGCCAGCAACGCGGCCTCCGCCGGCTTTAGCACCGTGGGCAGCCGCGAGGAACCAGCGGGCCGGGAGAGGAGCGCTGCCGGGTCCTTCGCGACGAGTCCTCGTCGCACCGCCCAGGCGTAGAACGTCCGTACCGCCGCACCTTTGCGGGCCACCGTCGCCTTCGCGTAGCCGCGGGTCCGGAGCCCGGCCAGCCAGCGTCGGAGGAGCGGATAGGTGGCCTCGCACAGGCCGCTACCTCCGCGCGCCAGGAAGACCGCCAGGGAGGCCACGTCGGCGCGGTAGGCCGTCGCGGTGTGCGAAGACAGGTGCCGCTCCAGCGACAGGTGGCGCACGAACGCATCGATGAGAGCGGCGTCTCCGGCCGGAGGTTGGGTGAGCCCCGAGCGGTCGTCGCGTTCGTTCTCCGTCGATCACCTCCGGCGTTGCGCGAAGCCGGGCCGGTACCCCTGGCTCACTCCGCGAAGCGGGTGGCAGGCAGCGCAGCCGGGCCCGTGGGGCCCGCCCGACTTGTAACACAACGAACGCCCAGGTCAAGACAATCCCGTGCACGCGGGTCGTTCTACGGCCTCGCGGCCGCGATGGTGCGCTCGTAGCGGCCGCCGACCTGCCGGATGAACCCGCGGACCTCGAGCCCGACCAGGGCCGCCATGGCGTCGGGGATGGGAAGTCCCGTTGCGCCCGCCACGCCGTCCACCGCCGCGGGCGCCGCGAGAGCCGTCCAGACCAGACGCTCGGCGGGCGACGCGTCCAGAGGCGGAGAGAGAACGGCCGGCCGGCCGGAAGGCCTCGATCCATCCGGGTCGGCGGCCAGCGGGATCAGCCCCAGGTCGCCCAAGAGATCGTCGGGGCTGCGGATCAGGCCCGCCCCCTCGCGGATCAGCTTGAGAGGGACGGCAGCCAGTTCGCTGACCGGCGACCCGGGGACGGCGTAGACGTCTCGCCCGATGGCGGCGCCGTGGTCGACGGTGATCATCGAGCCGCTGTTCGGGGCGCCTTCGACCACCACCACGGCGGTGGAGAGTGCCGCCACGATCCGGTTGCGGGCCGGGAAACGGAAGGGCTCGGCCGGTGTCCCCGGCGGGTACTCGCTCACGAGTGCCCCCAGCCGCGCGATGTCGTCGAAGAGCCGGCGATTGCGGGGCGGATACGCGAAGTCGATCCCACAGCCGAGGACGGCGATGGTGACCGGCCCGGAAGCTCCGTCGCCCTGGGTGGGGTCGTCGTACCCGGGATCCGACACCGGGGCCGCGACCGACAGCGCTCCCCGGTGGGCCGCCTCGTCGATCCCCCGGGCGCCTCCGCTGACCACGCACCCGCCGATCCGAGCCACGGCGCTCCCCAGCAGGCCGGCCAGCTCGCCGCCGGTGGCCGAGCAGTTCCGCGCGCCCACGAGTGCGACCCGGGCCCCACTCCCCCACCCAGCTGGTTCCCCCGGTTCCGCGATGGATCGCCCTCGTACCAGCAGCCCCGCCGGTGGGTCGAACAGGTCGAAGAGGGCCCGCGGATACTCCGCGTCGTCCACGGAGACCAGGCGGGCCCCGCCGGCCGCCACCTTCCCCATGGCAGCCCGACCGTCCAGGGTCCGGGCCCGGCTTCGGTCCGCCTCGCTCCCGGCCGCCCCTCTCGCGATCGCCGCGACGCACGAGCGAGCCGTTCGGTGCTCGGCTGTCAGCTCCAGCAGCCGGGCCGGCGTCACCGACGCCAGGTGCAGGAGTACGAGAAGGGCCTCCCGGTCGGGCGGCTCGACGGCGAACCCCTCGGGCCAGGACAGGCCCGCCTCCCCTCCCGAGGATCCCCGCCCCGACGACCCCGCGGCGAACCGTCGGCGGGACGGCGCTCCGCCCGGGTTCCCATGCGCCGCCTCGCGCCGCAGGTCCCGGGGTCGCCGCATGGGGTTCGGCGCACCCGCGAGCTGGTCGGCGTGGTCGCTACGCAACCGGGATCACCTGCTCGGCGGCCAGCGCGCCTCGATATCCCAACGCCTCACCCATGTGGATCTGATCGATCGCGTCCGAGCCCGCCAGGTCCGCGATCGTCCGGGCGACCTTCAGCACGCGGTCGAACCCCCGGCCGGAGAGCGCCAGACCATCGACAGCGCGCGCCAGGCTCCGTT
>DHWS01000019.1 GCA_002413305.1 Actinobacteria bacterium UBA5176
ACCTACATCGGGACGCTACTGGAAGCAGGGTTCGTGGTTCAGTTTCTGACCCGCTACCGGAGGCAGCCTCATGGCTGCAATAGCTCCGATCGTGCCTGGGGGAGTCAGTCGATGGTCGTGATATAGGCACCGACGAGCGTTGCCTTCTGCTGGTCGACGGCACCTGCCCGCCTGTCCGCGTGCCCCTCCTGAAAGTGTGCGAAGGCTGCCGTCGAAGCGATGGGATTGACCTCGTCATCGCGGTGATCGTGGAACGACACATGCAGAAATGAATCGTCCTCCAAGCGGAGGACGAGGTAGCTCACCGTCTCAGGCTTCGTCGAGGACAGCTCTTCGAAAACAGCTTCCACTCGTCGCTGGTTCTCATCTGCCGCCTCGGCGGACTGCGTCGCATAGCGTGTGACCAACCGCTTCTGCACAGGGGGACTCCTCTCGTACGCTGCCTTGGTCCGGCGCCGCCCCTGGATACTACCGGGCCGGAGTTGTGGGAGGGACCGGGAGCAAGGCCGGGCCGGGCGTTCAGGCGGACAGCGAGGACAGCCGCTCCAGCAGTTCCTCGACAACAGCGACGGCCGGTTCGGCGCCCAGGTTCGCGAAGCACGCCCGCGCTTCCCGGAGCGGCTCGGCGGCCTCCGACGACCTGCCCATCTCCAGCAGGCAGCGCCCCTGCCCCCACAGCGCGTGCGCCCGTTCGGGGACCACGCCGAACCGCTCCCACCGCGCGGCCGCGTCCCGGTACGCCTCGGCTGCCCTATGGAGGTCCCCACTCGCCTCGAGCAGGATCGCCCGGGCCCCCGCCAGCGCGTGCTCGTGGTACGGATAGACGGGTTCGACGCCTCGCGCCAGCCGCTCCGCGAGCTCGCGATCACCGGCCGCCACCGCCACGCGGACCATGTCCCCGAGGTAGGGAGGGTAGGAAGGGCTCTCCCGGATGTGCGGCGTCCGGTCGATCTCCGCCAGCAGAGCCACCGCCCGGGCCGGGTCCCCGGCGGCGAGATGCGCGACCGCGGCCGCCGTGAACCCCGCGCTGATGTCCTCCACCCCACCCGACGCTCGGGCGGCCGCCTCGAGCCATAAGGCGAACCCGGCCGCCCGCGCGACCTCTCCCCGGGCGGCGAGGATCCGGGTCTGCACCCACCGGACCTGTAGGAGGTCGGCGACGTCGCCGGTCGCTTCGGCATCCCGTTCGATCGACTCGGCCAGCTCCAGCGCCCGGTCCCACTCGCCCGCCTCCTCCAGCTGGCTGAGGCTGGCCGCGGACAGTGCCACGGCGAACTCGGCGATCCCGTGGCGTTCGGAGAACTCGATCCCCTCGCGGAGGATGGACAGGACCCCCTCGCGGCCTTCGATGGGCCACACGGCGACGGCCAGGTTGTTGTAGAGCACCGCCGCATCCCTCCCCTCGCCGGCGTTCACCGCGCGGGTCAAGGCCGCCCGCATCTCGCCCAGGCCCGCCGCGTCGCCCAGGGAGCAACGCGCGTACCCGCGGAACCCCACCGCCCGGGCCGGCACCTCGACCCCCAGCTCCCCCGCCAGCGCCGTCGCTCGGTCCACCCACGCGATGGTGTCGGGCGGCGAACCGATCACCAGCTCAACGCCGGCCATGCGAACGTACGCCGACACCAGGTCCGGCCCCGGGGGGTCCGACTCCAACAGGCGGACCGCTTCGGCAGCCACCTCCTCCTGCCGCGCGTCCCCCATGGCCAGGTAGACGCTCGACAGTGTCCCCATGGCCCGGGCGGCGGCCAGCCGGTCGCCGCTTGCCGTGAAGTCCCGGATGGCGACCTCGAGCGCCTCGGCCGAGTCCGGGAAACGCCCGGCCTGACGAACGGCGTCCGCCCATCTCGCCAGCAGATATGGCCGCCGGATGTGGCCGGGAAGCGCCAGCGCCAGGGCGCGGTCGTAGTTCGACTCCGCCCTCGCCACGTCCAGCCCGAGCGCCCGGTCGCCGGCCAGTTCCAGGTAGCGGATGGCCGGCTCCTCGAGCTCGGTCGCCTCTGCGCGGTTGCCGGATGCGCGAGCGAGCTCAAGCGCGGTCGTCGTGTGGTGCACGAGGACCTCGGCGAGATTCTCCACGCGCTCGCCGGCCACGTCCTCTAGCCACCGGGCCGCCTCCCGGTGCTTCGCCGCCCGGGCCGCGCGCGGGATCTGCGAGTAGCAGACGTCCGAGTGCACGACGTGCCAGAACGTGTATTCGGCCTGGCCTTCGATCAACGACATGAGGACCAGCCGGACCAGCTCCCGGCCGGCCAGTTCGTCGAGCGCCGCCGTCCCCCCGGCGGGATCCCGCCGACCCATCGCGCCGAGCGCGCCCGCCCAGAAGGTCCGCCCGACCACCGACGCGTCCTGGAGCAGAGCCTTTAGACCGGGTGCCAGCGTGTCCAGCCGGGCCGCCACCAGGGCCTGGATCGAATCGGGGAACCGGACGTCCGCGCCCTCGACCAGCTGCCACGACCCCCCGGATCGAACCAGCGCTCCCTGGTCCATCAACATCAGGACGAACTCCTCCGCGTACAGCGGGTTGCCGCCGGCCCGCTCGAGCAGGAGCGTCTGGACGTCGGTGGGCAGGGCGGCCTCGTCCAGCAGGCCGGAGATCAGGCGGGAGGTGTCCTCGGGCGACAGCGGCGACAGCGGCATCGCGGCGGCCCCGGGCAGGCTCTCCCAGTCCGGCGCGCGCTCCCGCAGGTCGAATCGGGCGGTGCACAGCAGCAGCATGGGCACGCCCGTCACGGTTTCTACCAGATACCGGAGGAAGTCGAGCATCGCCGGGTCTGCCCAATGGATGTCCTCGAAGACGAGCACGGCGGGCAACGCCCGAGCCAGCGATTCCAGGAACCGGCGCCAGGCGGCGAAGGCCTCGTCCCGCTCGACCCGCTCGGCAGCCGAGGCGGCCTCCGCGCCGACCAGCGGGGCCAGGCGGTTGCGGAGCCACTCGCGGTCGGGATCGTCTTCCGGGATGACCGCGTCCAGCTTGGCCAGGGCCTCCTCGGGCGGGTCGGACTCCAGGATGCCTGCGTGTGCGCTGACGATCTCGCCGAGCGCCCAGAACGTGATGCCCTCGCCGTAGGGGAGGCACCGGCCCCTCCGCCAGGTGACCAGCTCCGGGAGGTCGTCGACGAACCGGGCCAGCTCGGCGACCAGCCTCGACTTCCCCACCCCCGCCTCCCCGATCAGCGTGACCATCTCCACCTGCCGGGACCGAGCCGCCCGCTCGAAGATCGCGCGCAGGGCTGCGAACTCTTCGTCCCGGCCGACGAAGGGCGCCGCGTGCGGACGGGTGTCCTCGACGCCCGCGCGGCTGCGAGCCGCAACCACCCTCCAGATCGGGAGCGGTTCGGCCTTCCCTTTCACGGTGACGGGGTCCAGGACCTGGTAGACGAAGGCCTCCCCGGTCGCCCGGTAGGTTTGTTCTCCCACAACGATCCCGCCCACCGGGGCGACGGACTCCAGGCGCGACGCGGTGTTGACCACGTCCCCGGTGACTGCCTCGCCGATCAGCGGTCCCGACCCGGGCCCGAACGCGACCACCGCCTCCCCCGTGTTGATGCCCTGGCGGATGGCCAGACCGAGGTCGGGATGAGCCTCGTTCAGCGCCGCGATGGCGCCCTGGATGGCAAGGGCGGCCCGGATGGCTCGCTCCGGGTCGTCCTCGTGCGCCACCGGCGAACCGAACACCCCGAGCGCCGCGTCCCCGATGAACTTGTCGAGCGTTCCGCCGAAGGCTTCAACCTCCCGCTTCAGGGCGGTATGGAAGGGGCGGAGCCGAGCCTTCACGTCCTCGGGATCCGCCCGGTCCGAACGCGCGGTGAATCCCACCAGGTCACAGAACAGGACGGTGACCACCTTGCGTTCCTCGGTGGTGGCGGGTGCCTGCGAGAGCGCCGCGCCGCAGAACCCGCAGAAGCCGAACCCGTCCGGGTTCTCGCGACCACAGGAGGGGCAGGTCATGGCCCCTGAGTGTAGGCGGGACGCCCGCCCCGAGGGTCGGCGGGAGGGCGATCGATGCGTCAGGATAGATTGGTGACGAGCCGTGCGCCGCGGAAGGGCGTTTCGCCATGGTCGGTCCTGGTCGGCGGGCTGGGGGTACTCCTGGCCGGTGTGGCCCTCCGTCGTCGCACCGCGCCCCCGGTCCCGGTGGGCCTGGACGTCCCCGCTCCCTTCCGGGCCTCGGCGCTAGCCCGGCGCCTGGACCCGTACCGCGAGGTCCCCAGCGGCGATCCGATCCCCCCGCCGCTTCCGAGGGGCGAGATCGTCGACGTACCGGGGCGGGGCGAGATGTTCGTCCGCCGCGCTGACGGGCCTGCGGGAGCCACGCCCGTCCTGTTGCTCCACGGCTGGATGGCCTCGGCCGACCTGAACTTCTTCGCCCTGTACGACGACCTCGCTCAGCGCCACCCGATCCTCGCCCCGGACCACCGGGGCCACGGCCGCGGCATCCGGGACGCCCGTCGCTTCACCCTCGAGGCGTGCGCCGACGACGCCGCCGCGCTGCTCGGCCACCTCGGCATCCCGAAGGTGGTGGCGGTGGGCTACTCGATGGGCGGGCCCATCGCCATGCTGTTCGCCGCCCGCCACCCGGACCTGCTCTCCGGGCTGGTCCTGGAGGCGACTGGGCTCGAATGGAGCGGCACCCGGCGCGAACGGTTCATCTGGCGCTTGATGTGGCTGGTCGGGGTCATGCTGCGGTGGGACGCCAGCCGGATCTTGCTGGTCCGGCTGAACGGCGGCGCCCCCCAGGTCCCCGACGAGATGTTGCGGTACCGGGGGTGGCTGGAGGGCGAGTTCCGCCGGGGTGACCCTTCGGACCTCGCCCAGGCTGGGCGGGCGCTCGGCCGGTTCGATGGCCGCATGCTCGCCGCGCGGATCGGCGTCCCGGTCGCCGTCGTCATCACCACGAAGGACGAACTGGTCCTGCCCTCGAAACAGCGCGAGCTGGCCACCCTGCTGGACGCCCGGATCTTCGAGTTCCCCGGCGACCACCTTTCCGCGGGCGTGCAGGGCCGGGACTTCGCCGCCGTCACGCTCCGGGCCATCGCCGCCGTCTCACCGAACGCCGATGCCTGAAGCCGACGACCTGTTCCGCCTCCCCGTCGAGGGGTTCACCAAGGCCCGGGACGACCTCGCCAAGCGCCTGAAGCAGTCCGGCGACGAAGACGGCGCGAAGGCCGTCAAGGCCCTCCGCAAGCCCTCGGTGGCCGCGTGGGCGGTCAACCAGCTGGCGCGATCCCGGCCGAAGGACGTCGGATCCGCGCTGGCCGCCGGCGAGACCCTCCGCCGGGCGCAGCAGGCGGCGATGTCGGGCGGCGGGCGGGCGAAGCTCCAGGAGGCGACCGCGGCGCGCAAGCGGGTCATCGACCGGCTGGTCGAAGAGGCCGCGCGCGTGCTCGAGGGCTCCGGCCGGCAGGCCAACCGTGCGGTCCTGGACGACGTGGCGGCAACGCTCACCGCGACCGCGACCGACCGGGACGTGGCGGAACGGGTCCGGCGCGGGGTGCTGGAGAGGGAGGCCATGCCCCCCTCTGGGTTCGAGGAGCTGTTCGCCCTGCAAGGACCCCCGCCGAGGGCCCCGGCCGGCCGGGGCCGCAAGCGCCGGGCGACCGGGGCCGCGGCGGATGACCGGGCGGTGAAGGTGGCAGAACGCGCCGTGGCGGACCGCCGGGAGCGTGCGGAGCGTGCGGCCAGTGAGGCCGCCGGCGCCGGCGCCGAGGCACGGCGGCTGGACGAGGAGGCGAGCAAGGCCGAGCGGTCCGCCGCACGGCTCCGCAAGGAGGCAGGGGCGGCCGGTACGAGGGCGGAGAAGCTTCGCAGGTCGGCCGAGCAGGCTCGCGAGGACCTGGACCAGGCCGAGCAGGAGCTGGCAGCGATGGGTTCGAGCTGACGGGCCCGGATCAGGAGGAACGGACCGGCAGCATCGCGATCTCGGGGTGCAGCTGCTGGATCCGGCGGACGAAATAGACGCTGACCGCGATCCCGAGCATGGTGACGAACCCCTGGACGGCGGGCTCGATGGTCATGACCGTGCCGGGTGAGACCGTCAGCACCATGGCCAGCTGCTGTCCGCCCATGGCCAGGAGCAGTACGCCCCAGCCCATGGACAGCACCCGGAACACCCACAGGGCTTTCGGGTTGCGCCATTTCGCGGCCAGCTTCCGCCTGCCCTCCGCGTGGTCCGAGGACAACGAAACGGCCAGCGTCCGGGTGAGCGGACGGCGGATGAGCGCCGAGACGGCGAAGGTCAACCCCAGGATCCCGCTGATCACGGCGCCTTTCGCCAGGATGAACATCGGGGAGTCCAGCCACACGGCGAGGGCGATCGAGATGCCGGCCAGGAACAGGAACCCAACGCCGAAGATGCTCGGGGCCTTGCCTCGCAGGATCCGGACGATGGAGTCGAACAGGGGCGCCGAGGAGGCCGCGGCGAGCGCCACGATCATCGAAGCGTGCTGAGCGACGATGAAGTAGATCAGTCCGGGGAGCACGATGCCGGGAAGCAGCTGGTAGATCATGGTCTTGTGTGCCCGCATGCTGCGTTCCCACTTCCGGGGTAGTCCGCTTCCGGCTTGTCTTCCAAACATCGGCGGGCAGATGCCGCACCTTGACGTTCGGCCAGGCCGGGGGCTTGGCCCGGCCTGTTCGTATCGGCCGGCCGGAAGCTTCGCTCCATCCTAGGCTCGCCACTCCCCAAGCCGCAACGAGATCGATGCCCTGGCTCGGTTCGTGGCAGGAATGCCACATCCTTCTTGAGCGGCTCGAACAACGGAGCGCCCGCTGCTTTGGGCCTGGTGCGGATCCCGCGAAAGGATCCGCACCAGACTCTCCGAGCGGGCACTCGGACGATACTCGTGAGGAGATAACTAGTCAAGTTGAGCTAGAGAAGGACTAGGGTCCACCGTCGCACCGACGCCGCGCGGGCCCCTGGGCCCACCCTGGAAAGACTCCGACCCCGAGCCCATACTGGGACCTCATGTCCTCCACCACCCCGACCGAGGAGCCAACGCAGGATCTCCATCCGGCCGAGCCGGCCGAACCCGCCGAACCCGCCAAGAAGGACCCTGCGAAGGCTAAGCGGCACGGCCTCCTCCGCGAGCTCCCCGCCCTGCTTCTCATCTCGTTCTTGCTGGCCATCCTCATCAAGACGTTCCTGGTGCAGGCCTTCTACATCCCGTCGGAGTCGATGGAGCCAACGCTCATGATCGGCGACCGGGTGTTGGTGAATCGACTCGTGTACCGCTTCCACCCGCCGGGCCGCCAGGACGTGATCGTCTTCTCCGACCCCAACGCGCCCCCCATCCACCGGAACCCGGCGGCCGCCTTCCTGCACTGGCTCGGCTCGGGGTTCGGCGCGCCGACCAGTTCGAACAAGGACTTCATCAAGCGGGTCATCGGGCTGCCGGGCGACACCGTGGAGATCGACGGCCGGGGCCAGGTGTTCGTGAACGGCCGGGCGCTCCACGAGCCGTATCTGAACGCCGAACGAGAGAACCGGCTGTACGGCCCGGTGAAGGTCCCTCCGGACAGCCTGTTCGTCCTGGGAGACAACCGGAAGCATTCCGGGGACTCGCGCTACGGCCTCGGCTTCATCCCCTACGACAAGGTGATCGGTCGGGCCTTCGTCATCATCTGGCCGCCGTCGCGACTCGGCGGTCTGCACGGACCCTGACCGCGCGGAACGGGGAGCTCGCCAGACTCGATACACTTGGTCCCGCTCACGTCCCGGTCTCCCCGGGCGGAGACCGCGGTCCCATCGTCTAGAGGCCCAGGACACCACCCTCTCAAGGTGGAGGCACGGGTTCGAATCCCGTTGGGACTACGAGAACGAAACCGCAGGTCAGATGGCCTTTCCGGCCCTCCGCCGACCCTCGAGCGGCAGCACAGATCCCGCACGATCCCGCGTGGATCCCGCACCAGCTTCGGGACGGAGCCGTTTCGAGACCTCCTCGCGGTCCTCGCGCATGGCGCCGAGCTGGTCGCCGATCTCCCGGTCGAGCCCCTCGAACAGCGAGACGTAGTGGCGCTCAACCATGCGCGTCGACGTGTGTCCGAGCCTCGCCGCAACTAGCAATGGGTTCGCTCCGGCCGCGATTGCCAGCGAGGCCCCGGTGTGGCGCAGGTTGCCGAACCGGAAACCGTCGAGCCCGGCCGCCGCGGTTGACTTCCGCCATTGCCGCCCAAAGTGCGGGCGGCGGAGCGGGCCGCCCTCCGGCGCCGCGAAGACTAGACCGTCCGGCCCGGCCGGGAAGCGCCGAAGGTGCTCGGCCAGCTCGAACGCCACGAACTCGGGGATGGCGACGGCGCGGCGAGACTGCCGAGTCTTCGGCTCGCCGTGGATGAGCTTGCCGTACTCGGTGATCTTCTCCTCGACGCGGACCCGCCGACGTGGCAGGTCGAGCCGGTCGACCCGGAGCGCCACGAGCTCGGACCAGCGCAGCGAGGAGTACGCGGCGAGAAGGACCAGGGCGCGGGCGCGTTCGGGGACGGCATCGGCTAGGCTCTCGACCTCCTCGGGCGTGAGGACCCACGGCTCGGCCTGCTCGATCCGAGGCACCGGGACGCGGGCGGCCGGGTTCCTCAGGATCCGTTCCTCATCGACGGCTCGGTTCAGCAGCATGCGGACCACCTTGAGGACGTCATGGGCGCGCCAGGCGCTTCGCTCCGCGGCGGACTGCACGAGGTCGAGGACATCGGCCCGCGTGATGGTCGACAGAGGGCAGCGGCCGAGGCGAGGCCCGATGTAGAGGCGCCACAGCTCCACATAGGCGATCAGGGTGCGCTCGGAGGGCCGGCCGAGGTCGCCGGCGTCCGCCAGCCATCGACCCCAGAACTCCTCGAACAGCTCGAGCCCCTGCGACGGGTCCAACCACTCGTGTCGTTCGACGGCTCGCCGCTGGTTGCGCAGCCAGGTATCCGCCCTGCCGAGGAGCGTGAACGCCTGGGAATGCTCCCGGCGGTCGAGCCCGCGATAGGACGCGTCGTAACGGTGCTGGACGCGGCCCGCCTTGTCAGTCCACGTCCTCTCCGTGATCCCGGGATGCCCTTTGACCGGCTTACGCGTGGCGTTCAACGGTCTTCCTCCTTCGCTTGGGGACCACGCCGCCGGCGACGAGCTGCTCGACGTCCTCCAACTGGGCCCGCAACTCCGCCATCAGACTGCGGGTCACATGGCCGCGGAGCGCGCGGTCCGTCTTCGCATCTCCCTCGGGGTGGCTCGCCCTGGCTCTGTCAAACCGCTGCTTAGCCTCGAAGCTGTACGAGACCTGCCACAATCGACGGGACAGATACTCGAGGATCGGAACGTCGACCCCGAGGGCCGCAGCCGCCCGCTCCAGCTCCCGCGCTGTTTGACGGCGCTCCTGATCCTCGGCGCGGGCGGTCAGAGCATCGGCATAGTCGGGCCTCTCCAGCAAGGTCCCCTCCATCGCTTCCTCGAGCCCACCCGGCTCAAGGCCCCACGCACCGTCGAGAAGAACGACATGAGCACCCTGGGCCTCCGTCGCGAGGAGTTCCCGCCAGCCCACCCGGAATGACAGCAGCAGTCCGAAGAACTCGTCGAGCGACAGACCCCGGCGTCCGTTCTCGAACGCTTTGACCGTCTGTAGATCCCATTCGACCCCATGCGCCTGAAAGAGCGGAACGAGTTCCCGCTGCTTCAACCCGTTCTCGTCTCGGAGCCGGCGGACGTTGCTCCGAACGACGTCCGTCGCGGTCATCTCCCCGCTCTCACCCGCCATTTCGCCTCCCTCGTTGCCAAGCCATCGACCGCACTCTACGCCTCATGGGGTGCGTTGACAAACCCTTCGACTCGGCTATTATCAAGGGGTGGATTCTTCGACCCGATGAGGAGGCGAGGACGACGAGCACGACCTTGCGAGAAGCGCCCACCAAGCTCTCCCGGTGGCGGACCGAAACTGGCATGACCCTGCAGGAAGTCGCTGATCTGACCGGCGCGTCGATGGCGATGCTGAACCGGCTGGAGCGCGGGGAGCGGCAGGCCGGTCCCGCGATGAAGGTCCGGATCGCTCGTGGGTTGCGAGTCCGAGTCGCCGATCTCTTCGAGGTCGAGGAGTTCGACGAGGACGCGGGGCAAGGGTGACCCGGCTAGTCTCGCGCGAATCGCTGGGAGAGCTGTGGGGCATCCCGCCGAAGACCCTCGCGAAGTGGGCCAGCGAAGGGACGGGACCGCCGTACTACCGGCTCGGGCGCGCGGCTCGGTACGACTTGGACGCGGCGACCCGCTGGCTGGAAACGAAACGCGCCGGAGTTCCTGAGGTTCGAAGCCCGGCCGCCCGCAGTTCGAGCACTGGGCGGCTGCGGGCAGTTGCTCGAGGCGGTGGACCATGAGCCCGTTCGACCGGGTTGTGAGCGCCCTTCAGTCCCGCGGTTCGAGGCGCAACGGCCACGACTGGCAGTGTCCAGCACATGACGACGGCAAGCCCTCCCTCAGCGTCACCGCGGCCAAGGACAGGGTGCTTCTCCATTGCCAGGCCGGGTGTTCGGTGGAGGATGTCGTCGCGGCACTCGGGCTGGATATGTCGGACCTGTTCACTGCCGACGGGAAGCTCGGATCCGGGGTTGAGACCGCGCACTACGACTACACCGACGAGGGCGGCGAGCTGCTGTTCCAAGTCGTCCGCTTCCTCCCGAAGGACTTTCGACAGCGCCGCCCGGATGGCACGGGCTGGGTGTGGAACCTCAACGGGACTCGGCGTGTCCCGTACCGCTTGCCGGCCGTCGTCCAAGCCGTCCGCGACGGCCGCCGCGTCTTCGTGGTGGAGGGCGAAAAGGACGTCCACGCCATCGAGCGGGCCGGCGGCGTGGCCACCTGCAATCCGGGCGGCGCAGGGAAGTGGCGGGATGAGTTCTCCGCGTACTTCACTCGCGCCGACGTGGTGGTCGTCGCCGACCTCGATAAGTCGGGAGAGGGTCACGCCCAACAGGTTGCCGCCTCGATTGGCAAGGAGACGCGATCCGTTCGGATCGTCGCCCCAGCGGCGGGCAAGGATACCGCGGACCACCTGGCCGCCGGCCACGGGCTCGAGGACTGGGCCCCGTTCGAACCCCACGGAGGTACTGATCATCGGGAACATGTTCGACCGGATCATCGTGAACATGTCACCGAGGAGGCGTTCGAGCGGCCGACTGTCCGGGCGGCCGAAGTCGTTGCGAGGAACGTGGACTGGCTCTGGCCTGACCGTGTCCCGCTGGGCATGCCAACGGTATTCGGTGGGTTCCCCGGCGTGGGCAAGAGCACCATCCTGTATGACCT
>DHWS01000001.1 GCA_002413305.1 Actinobacteria bacterium UBA5176
GCGCCACTACGAAGGGTTCCTCCGGTAGTGAGGGTCGTTCTGCTCGGGCCTCCGGGCGCCGGCAAGGGGACGCAAGCCAAGATCCTCGCCGCGCGGTTCGGCATCCCGCACATCTCGACCGGGGATCTGTTCCGGGCGAACCTCCAGGACGGTACGGAGCTCGGTCTGGCGGCAAGGCGGTTCATGGACGCCGGCGAGCTGGTGCCCGACGACGTCACGCTCCGCATGGTCATCGACGCGCTCTCCGCGGCCACGTCCGGGTTCCTGCTCGACGGCTTCCCCCGGACCATCGCCCAGGCCGAAGCGTTCGAAGCCGAGCTGGCAAGGGCGGAGACGCCGCTCACCGCCGTTCTGGCGTTCGAGCTGGACGAGGAGCTGGCCGTAAAGCGCATCGCGGGGCGCAGGACCTGCGCGAACTGCCAGCATCCGTACAACGTAGAGCTGGACCCACCCATGGTCCCGGGCGTTTGCGACATGTGCGGCGGGCCGCTGGTCCAGCGTGAGGACGACAAGGAGGAGACGGTCCGGCGGCGCCTGGAGGTCTACCGGGAGAGCACCGCGCCCCTGATCGGCTTCTACGCCGAACGCCACCTGCTCCGTGAGGTCGACGCGGACGGCGAGGAGGAGACGGTGACCGAACGGACCCTGCGGGCCCTGGACGGAGCCGCCGAGCCGGCCGGCGACCTGCACTGACGCACCCGGAGGAGACGGCGTGATCATCCTGAAGACCCCCGAGGAGATCGAACGGATGCGCCGTTCGGGACGCATCACGGCGCGGGCCATCGACCGGCTGCTCGATGCGGTCAAGCCGGGCTTGACCACCGCCGACCTCGACGCGATCGCCGAAAGGAGCATGCGGGGCGACGGTGCGGTCCCATCGTTCAAGGGGTACCGAGGCTTCCCGGGGACGATCTGCACCTCCCTGAACAGCGAGGTCGTCCACGGCATCCCCAGCAAGCGCCGGGTTCTTCAGGAGGGCGACCTCCTGTCCCTGGACGTGGGCGCGATCTGGGAGGGCTACCATTCGGACTCCGCGGTGAGCGTCTTCGTCGGGGAGCCGCCCTCCGACGTGGCCGAGAAGCTGGTCCGGGTCACGGAGGAGTCGCTGGAGGCGGGCATCGCCCAGCTCAAGCTGGGGGGGAGGCTGTCGGACGTCGGCCACGCGGTTCAAGGGGTGGCCGAAGGGGCCGGCTTCAGCGTGGTCCGCGAATACGCCGGCCACGGCGTGGGTCGGGCGCTGCACGAAGACCCCCAGATCTCGAACCACGGCGATCCCGGCCGGGGCCCCGTCATCAAGCCGGGATTGGTGGTGGCCATCGAGCCCATGGTGAACGTCGGCGACTGGCGGACCCGGGTTCTGGCCGACGGGTGGACGGTGGTCACGGCCGACGGCTCGCTCTCTGCCCACTTCGAGCACACCATCGCCATGACCCCGGACGGCGCCGAAGTGCTCACCGCGCGGGCCGGCTCCCAGAGCGGGTAGACGCTTCCTCCCGACTGTTCGTATACTCTCTAGTGCTCCGGGCGTTCGAGCTCGGGGCGTTTTTTGGCGTGTTCGGTGCGAATGCTCGGGAGGAGCGTGGCGAAGAAAGATGCCATCGAGGTGGAGGGGACCGTTGTGGAGCCCCTTCCCAACGCCATGTTCCGCGTCGAGCTGGACAACGGTCACCGGGTCCTGACCCACATATCGGGGAAGATGCGGATGAACTACATCCGGATCCTTCCCGGAGACCGGGTCCTCGTGGAGCTTTCGCCCTACGACCTGACCCGGGGGCGTATCGTCTACCGGTACCGGTAAAGGCGAACGAAGAGAGCGTGAGATGAAGGTTCGTCCGTCGGTCAAGAAGATGTGCGATCAGTGCAAGACCATCCGCCGGCATGGCCGGGTCATGGTGATCTGCGCGAAGGACCCTCGGCACAAGCAGCGGCAGGGGTAGGAGGGAAGAATGGCTCGGATCGCCGGTGTGGACCTGCCTCGCGAGAAGCGGGTGGACGTCGCGCTTCGCTACATCTACGGGATCGGACCCACCATGGCCCGCAAGACCGTGGAGGGCCTCGGCCTCGACGGTGGCCGCAAGGTCCGCGACCTCACCGAGGAAGAGGTCGTCAAGATCCGTGACTGGATCGACCGCAGCTACAAGGTCGAAGGCGATCTCCGCCGCGACGTCGCCCAGGACATCAAGCGCAAGATCGAGATCAGCTCATACCAAGGGGTCCGGCACCGCCGGAGCCTGCCGGTCCGGGGCCAGCGGACGCACACCAATGCCCGCACCCGCAAGGGACCGAAGAAGACCGTCGGCGTGAAGCGCAAGAAGGGGAAGTAGGGGTAGCGGATGGCAAAGCCCAAGACGAAGAAGCCCCGCCGCCGCGAGAAGAAGAACATCTCGCACGGTCAAGCACACATCAAGTCGACCTTCAACAACACGATCGTCACGATCACCGATCTGGACGGGAACACTCTGTCCTGGGCCAGTGCCGGCAACGTCGGATTCAAGGGCTCGCGGAAGTCGACGCCGTTCGCCGCACAGCTCGCCGCCGAGGCGGCTGCCCGCCGTGCCCAGGAGCACGGGCTCTCCAAGGTCGACGTGTTCGTGAAAGGCCCCGGCTCGGGGCGCGAGACGGCGATCCGTTCGCTGGCCGCCACCGGCCTCGAGATCCTGGGGATCCAGGACGTCACCCCGGTCCCGCACAACGGGTGCCGGCCCCGGAAGCGCCGCCGCGTCTGATCGGTGGCGAGCACGGACCCGCCGCGGCATGCCCGGTGGGAGGAATCAAGAGGCGGAGCAGAACCGGATGATCCTTCGCCAAGGAGGTAACTCGACGTGTTGATCGTCGCTCGACCCCAGATCCAGGAAGAGGTTCTCACCACCACGCGCTCGAAGTTCGCCATCGAGCCGCTGCAGCCGGGCTTCGGCTACACGCTCGGCAACGCGTTGCGCCGGACGCTGCTCAGCTCGATCCCCGGCGCGGCCATCAGCTCGGTCAAGATCGACGGTGTCCTGCACGAGTTCTCGACGATCCCCAAGGTTACCGAGGACGTCACTGACATCATCCTGAACCTGAAGCAGATCGTGATCTCCTCCGAAGTCGAAGAGCCCGTGACCGCGTACCTGCGGGCGAAGGGCCCGGCCGACGTGACCGCGGGAGACATCCAGCCGCCGGCAGGTGTCGAGATCCTCAACCCCGAGCTGCACATCGCCACGCTCGGGCGGGGTGGCAGTCTCGAGCTGGAGATGGTCGTCCAGCAGGGCTTGGGCTACGTTCCGGCGGAGCGCAACAAGAACGTGCGCGACCCGATCGGCGTGATCCCGGTGGACTCGATCTTCTCGCCGGTCCGCCGGGTGACCTACGCGGTCGAGAACACCCGCGTGGAGCAGATGACCGACCGCGACCGCCTGATCCTGGATGTGGAGACGAACGGTTCGATGAGTCCGCGCAAGGCCGTCGCCTCCGCCGGCGCCACCTTGTCCGAGCTGGTGACCCTGTTCGCGGAGCTCGCGGAGAGCCAGGGCCTGACCGTCGGCCCGGCCGCCACCGATACCGTGCAGAGCGGGGACGACGCCATCACCATCGAGGAGCTGAACCTCACCGTGCGGTCCTACAACTGCTTGAAGCGCGAGGGCATCAACACGGTCGGCGACCTCCGCCAGAAGAGCGAAGCCGAGCTCATGGACATCCGGAACTTCGGCTCGAAGTCGATCGACGAGGTGAAAGGCAAGCTGGACGAGCTTGGCCTCTCCCTGCGCGAGGACTAGGGAGGATCCGATGCCGAAGCCGAACAAGGGCCCTCGCCTGGGTGCCGGCCCGGACCACGAACGCCAGCTCCTGGCGAACCTGGCCGGCCAGCTCTTCCAGCACGAGCACATCACGACCACCGAGGCGAAGGCGAAAGCGCTCCGGCCGCTGGCCGAGCATCTCATCACCTTCGCCAAGCGCGGCGACGTGCACGCGCGGCGCCAGGTGCTGCGGACCGTGACAGACCGGGACATCGTGCACAAGCTGTTCGCCGAGATCGGGCCGAGATTCGCGGAGCGGAACGGGGGGTACACCCGTATCCTGAAGCTGGGACCGCGCAAGGGCGATGCGGCCCCAATGGCCCGGATCGAGCTCCTCCCGTCCGAAGAGTAGGCGCGGCCCGGGGGCGATCCGTGTCGGGCCGGGTCCTCTCCCCGCTGGGGGTGCTGTGACGGTGATCCGGCTCGATCTGGCATACGACGGGACCGCCTTCCACGGATGGGCCCGGCAGTCCGGCCTGCGGACCGTCCAGGGCGTGCTCGAGGAGGCCATCGCCCACCTTGCCGGCGAACCGCGCCGGTTGACGGTGGCGGGACGGACGGATGCCGGGGCGCATGCTGCGGGCCAGGTCGCGTCGTTCGTGGCGCCGCCGAGCCTCGACCCCGCCAAGGTGCAGCGGGCGCTGAACGCGATGCTCGGGCCGGAGATCGTCGTCCACCGGGCCCGTCGGGCGCCGGACGGGTTCGACGCTCGCCGCAGCGCGACCGGGCGGCGGTACGTGTACCGCATCGACACGGCCCGGTGGCCGAACCCGTTCGAGGCGAGGTTCGCGTGGCACCGGCCCGGCGGGCTCGCCGTGGGAAGGATGCGGGGCGCCGCTCGTCACCTCACCGGCGAGCACGACTTCGCATCGTTCTGCCGGACGCTGACGCCGCCAGCAAGCACGGTGCGCGACCTCCGAAGACTCACGGTGAGCGTGGGCGCAGAGCGGGTGGAGATCCGCGCCGAAGCCAACGCGTTCCTCCACCAGATGGTCCGCAGCCTGGTGGGGACGCTGGTCACGGTCGGAGAAGGCAAGCGTGACCCGGACGACATGCCAGGCGTGCTGGCGGCCCGGCGAAGATCGGCGGCCGGTCCGGTCGCCCCACCGCGAGGGCTGATGCTGCTCGGGGTCACCTACGGCCGGCATCCGCTGCCGGACCGGTGACCAAGCTGTAACCGGGGGGCGAACCGGTCGTTTCGGGTGCCTTCGACGCTGGTGACGTCGAAAGGGGGAACCCATGAAGCGGTTGATCGCCGCGGCCGTCGGGTTCGGGATGCTCCTCACCGCCTGTGCGCAGGGCGCGCCTCGAACCGCACCGTCACCGTCCAGGCTGGGCGGGCGTCCCTCAGCTTCTCCCGAGCCCTCGACGTCACCATCCGTGAGCCCGATCCCGACGCCCAGCCACTCGCTCCGCCCGACGCCGAAACCGTCTCCCAGCCCAAGTCCCAGCGCGAAGCAATCCCCGAAGCCCAGTCCCAGCCCGATCCCGACCGGTGGGGTGCCGACCTGGCTGGTCGGCGAGGATCTCACCGCGCTGCCGACCTCCAGCAAGGTGGTGGCGCTGACGTTCGACGCCGGGGCGAACGCGGACGCGGTTCCCTCGATCCTGTCCACGCTGGCGAAGTACCATGTGGCCGGCACGTTCTTCCTGACCGGCAGATGGGTTCAGGTGTATCCACAGCAGGCCGCGCAGATCGCCGCCGCCTATCCGGTCGGGAACCACACGTTCGACCATCCCGACCTGACCACCCTCTCCGACCAGGCCGTCCGGGACGAGATCACGCAAGGTGCCGCCGCGATCACCGCAGCGACCGGGCGGGACACCCATCCCTTGTTCCGGTTCCCCTTCGGAGCCACGAACGCGCACGACATCGGTCTCGCCAACTCGCTCGGGTACGGATGCTTCCGGTGGACGGTCGACACCCTGGGCTGGGAGGGGACGTCGGCGGGCACGGCCGACGACCTCGTCCAGCGGGTGCTGAGCGGGCTGCGGCCGGGCGAGATCGTCATCATGCACGTGGGCTCGAACCCGGACGACCATTCGACCCTGGACGCCGACGCGCTCCCGAAGGTGATCGAGGCGCTGAAGGCCCGGGGCTACGGCTTCACCACCCTGGACCGCTGGGTCTGAACGGCGCTGCTTCCACCGCTTCCGCATCGGCCGCCCGTCGGCTCCGAGTAGCGTCCCGATG
>DHWS01000058.1:0-725 GCA_002413305.1 Actinobacteria bacterium UBA5176
TCGTAGTGGCGCATCATCAGCTGCGATTCGAGCTGCTTCATGGTCTCGAGTGCCACACCCACCGTGATCAGAATGGTGGTGCCGCCGAACGGGAAGGCGGTGATCGCCCAGATGGCCAGGAAGATCGACGGGATCAGGGCGATGGCAGCCAGGAACAGCGAGCCCGGCAGGGTGATGCGGTTGAGGATGTTGGACAGGTACTCGGCGGTCGGCCGACCCGGACGGATGCCAGGGATGAACCCTCCGTACTTGCGGATGTTGTCCGCGGTATCCAGCGGGTTGAACGTGATCGCCGTGTAGAAGTAGGCGAAGAACACCACGAGCGATCCGTAGATCAGCATGTAGATGATGCTCGCCTGGTTGACGATGTCGTGGTTCACGAAGTTCTGGAACGGTTGCCAGTGGATCACGTTCTGGAGCAAGGTCGGGAAGTACAGGACCGACGCGGCGAAGATGATCGGGATGACGCCCGCCTGATTCACCTTCAGTGGGATGTAGGTGCTCTGCCCGCCCAGCATCCGGCGACCCACCACCCGCTTGGCGTACTGGACCGGGATCCGCCGCTGGCCCTGCTCCATCCACACCACGGCCAGGACGATGCCCACCCCGAGCGCCAGCAGGAAGTAGAACTTGCCCGCGCCCGCCTGGGACAGGATCGCCGCGCCCTCGGACGGGAGTCGCGAGATCACGCTGACGAAGATGATCACCGACATCCCGTTGCCGAT
>DHWS01000058.1:939-6253 GCA_002413305.1 Actinobacteria bacterium UBA5176
GCTCGCCGAGCCACATGATGAAGGCCGTCCCGGCGGTCAGCGTAAACACCATGAACACCACGCGGGGGGCGGTGAAGTGGGGCACGATGTTCGGCGCCCCCGCAGCATTGAACTGCGAGCTGTGGAACAAGAAGACCAGCCCGGTCGACTGCAGTACCGCCAGCGTGACCGTCATGTAGCGGGTCCATTGGGTGATCTTCTTGATCCCGATCTCGCCCTGCTTCTGCCACTGCTCGAGCTTCGGGATGACCACGGTGAGCAGCTGCATGATGATCGAGCTGGTGATGTACGGCATGATGCCGAGCGAGAAGACGGCGAACCGGGTCAGCGCGCCGCCCGAGAACAGGTCGATGAACTGCAGCGCGCCCTGGCTCCCCAGGTTGTTCTTGAGGTCCGACAACGCCTTGAGGTCGATGTTCGGCACGGGCACGTGGGAGCCCAGCCGGAAGACCGCGATGATCCCGATGGTGAACAGGATCTTCTTACGGAGGTCCGGGATCTTGAAGGCGTTGACGAACGCTTTCAGCATGCGAATCTCCCCACGCGATGGTCGAGGTCCCGGCGAGAGCCCAGTTTACAGGGTCTCGATGATCTCCACGGACCCGCCGGCCCCTTCGATCTTGGCGCGCGCGGAGCTCGACACCGCGTTTGCCCGGACCACGAGGGCGCGGTCGAGGTCGCCGCGGCCGAGGACCTTGACCGGCATCCCCTTGCGGACCAGGCCGTGATCGCGCAGCGTCTGGGGGGTGACCTCGGCGCCGGCTTCGAACACCTCGCCGAGGCGTTCCACGTTGATCACGGTGTACTCGACCCGGCCGAGGTTCGTGAAGCCCTTCAGCTTGGGGACGCGGCGCATCAGCGGCATCTGGCCGCCCTCGAACCCGAGGAACGACGTGCTGGTGTGACGGGCGCCGGTGCCCTTGGTGCCCCGGCCGGCCGTCTTCCCCTGCCCGGCCGCCTTGCCGCGCCCGACCCTCCGGCGGGGACGCGTCGAGCCCGGGGCGGGTCGAAGGTGATGCAGCTTCATCCTTGCGCCCCCTCCGGCTGCTCGGCCTGATCGAACGGTTCGACCCGGACCAGGTGCTGCACCTTGGCGATCATGCCCCGGATCTCCGGCCGGTCCTCCTTGACCACCGAGTCGTTGATCCGGTGCAGGCCGAGGGCCCGAACCGTCCGCTTCTGGTCCTTGGGGCGATCGATCACGCTCCGGACCTGGGTCACCCGCAGCCTAGGAGCCATCGGTGTCCTCCAGGCCGGCCTCGGCACGCTTGGCCGCCATGGCCACCTCGGCGTCGGCGATCGCCTCGAGCATGGGCCGTGGGGCGATGTCGGCCACGTTCATGCCTCGAAGCGCGGCGATCTCCTCGGGAAGCCGGAGCGACCGGAGGCCCTTGATGACTGCGTGGACGATGTTGATGGGGTTGGAGGAGCCCAGGGACTTCGAAAGGATGTCCTTGATCCCGACGGCTTCGACCACCGCGCGAACCGGGCCGCCGGCGATGACGCCGGTCCCGGGGGCCGCGGGCTTCAGCATGACCACGCCGGCGCCGTCCTCGCCGATGACCGCGTGGGGGATCGTGGTGCCCATGAGCGGCACGGCGAACATGCCCTTCTTTGCCTCTTCGACGCCCTTCTGGATGGCGGCGGGGACCTCCTTGGCCTTGCCGTAGCCGACCCCGACCCGGCCGGCGCCGTCGCCCACGACCACAAGCGCGGTGAAGCTGAACCGACGGCCACCCTTGACCACCTTGGCCACACGGTTGATCGAGACCACGCGCTCCTCGTAGGGGCTCCGCTCGCCTCCCTGGTCATAGCGTCTCAAATCGTTAGACCTCCCTCACGGGCGCCATCTGCCAGGGCCGCAACCCTGCCGTGGTACAGACGCCCACCACGGTCGAACACGGCGCTGTCGACGCCGAGATCCTTCGCCTTCCGGGCGATGTCCTCCCCAACCTTCTTCGCCCGGTCGGTCTTGCCGCCGCCGGCGCCGCCCGCATCGGAGGCCGCGGCGAGCGTCCGCCCACTCCGGTCGTCCACCAGCTGGGCGTAGATGAAGCGGTTCGAACGGTACACGGCCAACCGGGGCCGTTCGGCCGTCCCGGTCACCTTCCGGCGGACACGGTGATGACGACGGAGCCGCGCGGCGCGCTTCACGTCCGAACGCATGGCTACGCGGCCCCCTTGGCGGCCTTGCCGGCCTTCTTGCGGACGTATTCGCCTTCGTACCGCACGCCCTTGCCCTTGTACGGCTCGGGCTTGCGCACCTTGCGGATCTCCGCGGCGATCTCGCCCACCAGCTGCTTGTCGATACCGCGAACCGTGATCCGGTTCGGGGCAGGAACCTCGAATTCGATGCCTTGAGGGGCGCGGATCGTGACCGGGTGGGAGAAGCCGAGAGCGAGCTCGAGGTCGGTGTCCCTCATGACCGCCCGATAGCCGACCCCCACGATCTCGAGTCGCTTCTCGTACCCCTTCGTCACGCCTTCGACCATGTTCGCGATCAGCGTGCGGGTCAGGCCATGGAGGGAACGATGCATCCGCTCGTCGCTGGGTCGCTCCACGCGGAGGGTCCCGCCGTCCAGGAGGAGGCGCATGTCGGTGTGGAAGCTCTGCTGGAGGCTGCCCCTGGGCCCGGTGACGGAGACCGTGGAGCCGTCCAGCGCGACCTCGACCCCCGAAGGGATCTCGATGGGCTGCCTTCCGATCCTGGACATGCCGCGTGTGCTCCTCTAGCGCTCGCTCGGATGATTCACCAGACGTAGGCGATGACTTCGCCGCCCACGCCCTGTTTCTTGGCTTGGCGGTCCGTCATCACGCCTTTCGATGTGGACAGGATAGCGATGCCCAGGCCGCCCAACACCCTCGGGATGTCGGCCTTCGCGGCGTAGACACGCCGGCCCGGGGTGGAGACGCGCTTCAGACCGGTGATGGTCGGCTCTCGCTTCGAACCGTACTTCAGCTGCAGGGTGATGGCCCGCTCCTTGCCCTCACCGCTGACGCTGGCCTCCGCGATGTAGCCCTCGTTCACCAGGATCTCTGCGATGCGCTGTTTGACGGTCGAAGCCGGGAGGATCACTTCGTCCTTGTGGGCCATCGCCGCGTTGCGGATCCGGGTGAGCATGTCCGCGATCGGGTCCGTCATCACCATCTGGGCAGCCCCCTCACCAAGACGCCTTCGTCACGCCGGGCACTTCGCCCGCATGCGCGAGTTCGCGGAAACAGATGCGGCACAACATGAACCTGCGGAACACGGCCCGCTGACGCCCGCATCGGGCACACCGCGAGTAGGCTCGAACCCGGAACTTCCGCCCGGCCCGCTGCTGCTTTTCGACCAGCGCCTTCTTCGCCATCTCTTCTCTCTCTCCTCAGTGCCTAGCTCGCCGCCGCCGCGCTGACCGCCGGCTGGCCCGCGAACGGGAACCCCAGAGCGCGAAGCAGCGCCCGGGCCTCGTCGTTCGTCTGCGCGGTGGTGACGATCGTGATGTCCATGCCGCGGACCTTCACGATCTTGTCGTAGTCGATCTCCGGGAAGATCAGCTGCTCGGTGATCCCGATCGAATAGTTCCCGCTGCCGTCGAACGCCGCGGGGTTCAGGCCCCGGAAGTCGCGGATGCGCGGGAGCGCCGTGGAGATCAGCCGGTCGAGGAACTCCCACATGCGGGCGCCGCGAAGGGTGACCTTGGCGCCGATCGCCATGCCGGCCCGAAGCTTGAAGGCGGCGATGGACTTGGTGGCCTTCGTCACCGCCGGCTTCTGTCCGGTGATGATCGTGAGGTCGCCGACCGCCGCGTCGAGCAGCTTCCCGTCGCGGATCGCGTCGCCCACGCCCATGTTGACCACGATCTTCTCGAGGCGGGGCACGCGCATGACGTTCTCGATGCCCAGCTCGCGCTGGAGCTTCGGAAGGATCTCCTCCCGGTAGCGCAGCTTGAGGCGAGGCGGGGGCGGCGCCGGCCGGGGCGCCTTCTTCTTCGGCGCCTTCGCCTGCTGTTCGCCCTGGGTGGTGTCTTCGTCGGCCATCGTCCTCAACCGTTCCTCTTCATGTCTCGTTCTCGCATCGGCGGCAGATCCGAACCTTGACGCCGCCTTCCTCTTCGCGGTGTCCGACCCGCGCGGGCTTCCCACAGTGCTTGCAGACCAGCATCACGTTGGAGAGATCGATGAACAGCTCCTGTTGGATGATGCCGCCCTGCGGGTTCCGCTTGCTGGGCTGGGTGTGCTTCGTCGCGCGAGCCACGCCCTCGACCATGATGCGGTTCCTCTTCAGCCGGACGTTCACCACGCGGCCGCGCCGTCCGGCGTCCTTGCCGGCGATCACCATGACCTCGTCGTTCTTCCTGATGTGCACGCCAGCCACTTACAACACCTCCGGAGCGAGCGAGATGATCTTCATGAACCGCTTCTCGCGGAGCTCACGGGCGACCGGACCGAAGATGCGGGTCCCCCGCGGGTTGCGCTGGTCGGTGATGAGCACCACCGCGTTGTCGTCGAACTTGATGTAGGAGCCATCCGGGCGCCGCTTCTCCTTCGCGGTCCGCACCACGACCGCCCTCACGACCTCGCCCTTCTTCACGCCGCCGCCGGGCAGGGCGTCCTTCACGGAGCCGACGATGACGTCGCCGAGGCTCGCGTAGCGTCGACCCGAGCCGCCGAGCACGCGGATGCACAGGACCTCCTTGGCCCCCGTGTTGTCCGCCACGCGACAGCGCGTCTCTTGCTGGATCACGCCCGAACCCTCATTTCGCCCGCTCCAGGATCTCGACCACGCGCCACCGCTTCGACTTCGAGAGCGGGCGCGTCTCCACCACGCGGACGGTATCGCCGACGTGCGCCTCGTTCGCCTCGTCGTGAGCCTTCAGCTTGGTCGAACGCCGCACGATCTTGCCGTACAGAGGGTGCCGGACCTGCGTCGCGATGCGAACGACCACGGTCTGCTCCATGGCGTCGGACACCACGAGCCCCGTCCGGACCTTGCGCCGGCCGCGCGCTTGGGAGGGCGTCCCGGTCGTCTCGTCGGTCACTGCTCAGCCTCCTCGTCGGGCCCGGCTTCGGCTCCCGCCGCGGCCTCGTCTTCGATCGTCTGCTCCTCGGCCATCTCGGTGAGCGAGCGGCCCTTCAGCTCGCCGCTGGCGATGGCCTCGCGCCGCTCTTCCAGCGACTGCCGGTCGGCCGCCGCGATGGCCTGCAGCATCTCCTCTTCGGACTGCCGGCCCCGGAGCACGGTCAGGATGCGCGCGATGTCGTGCCGCACGTGCTTGATCCGCATGGGGTTGTCGAGCTGGCCCGTGGCAGCCTGGAACCGGAGGTTGAACAG
>DHWS01000058.1:6424-8302 GCA_002413305.1 Actinobacteria bacterium UBA5176
GAACCGGAGGTTGAACAGCTCCTCCTTCTGACTCTCCAGGCGCGAGAGCAGCTCGTCGTCGGGAAGCTCGCGGAACTCGGCCGGCTTCACTGCGCGCTCCTCACTCCTGTACCCCGGTCCTCACGATGAACTTGCACTTGATGGGCAGCTTCTGGGCGGCCCGGCTGATGGCCTCCCGGGCCATGGCCTCGGGCACGCCCGCCAGCTCGAACATGACCCGCCCGGGCTTCACGACCGCCACCCAGCCCTCGGGGTTCCCCTTGCCCGAGCCCATCCGGGTCTCGGCGGGCTTCTTGGTGACCGGCTTGTCCGGGAACAGGTTGATCCACACCTTCCCGCCCCGGCGGATGTGCCGGGTCATGGCCACACGGGCCGCTTCGATCTGCCGGTTCGTGATCCAGCCCGGCTCGAGCGCGAGCAGTCCGAAGTCGCCGAAGTGGACCTCGGTGCCGCCCTTGGCCTTGCCCCGCATGCGGCCGCGATGCTGCTTGCGATGCTTGACCCGCTTCGGCATCAACATCTACGAACGACCTCCCAGTGGCTTGCGCTGTCCGGGACGCCCGCCGGGACGGCCGGTGGGCCTGCGCGGGGCGGCGCGGCCGGGCTCCTCCCGAACCTCGCGAGGCTCGGCCGCGGGGACCGGGACGCCCTCCTCGACCTCACGCACGTCGGTGATCAGCGCCCCGGTCGAGGCGCCCCCACCGCTCGGCTGGCCGGCCAGGGCCCGGGCCCGGATGCGAGCTGTCTCCTGCTCACGGGCCGGGATCTCGTCGCCGTGGTAGACCCAGACCTTCACGCCAATGACGCCGAACGTCGTCTTCGCCTCGGCGGTGCCGTAGTCGATCTTCGCGCGGAGCGTGTGCAGGGGGACGCGGCCTTCGCGATACCACTCGCGGCGGCTCATCTCGGCGCCGCCCAGGCGACCGCCGCACTGGACCCGCACGCCGAGCGCGCCGGCCTTCATGGCGGTCTGCACGGTCCGGCGCATGGCCCGCCGGAAGCTGACCCGGCCGACCAGCTGCTCGGCCGTGCCCTGAGCCAGGAGCGCGGCGTCCGTCTCGGGCCGGAGTTCGGAGGCCGACTGGTTCATGTCTTCGACCTTCACGTCGACCCGCTTCCCGGTCATTTTCTCGATGTCCTTGCGGATACGGTCGACCTCGGCGCCCTTGCGGCCGATGACGATGCCGGGTCGGGCCGTGCGGATGAACACCTGCACCTGGTCGCCCTTGCGTTCGATGTCCACGCTCGAGATGCCGGCCCGGGTGAGCTTGCGGTTGATGTACTGGCGGATCTTCACGTCCTCGTGCAGCGACTGCGCGTAGTCCTTGCGGGCGTACCACTTGGACTTCCACGGGTAGATCACGCCGAGCCGGAATCCGTACGGATTAACCTTGTGTCCCACCGCTCACCTCTCCCAACGTCTCCACGACCACGGTCACGTGGCTGGTTCGCCGCCGGATCCGGGTGGCCCGTCCCTGCGCGCGGGGCCGGAACCGGCGAAGCGTCGGACCCTCGTCGACCCAGGCCCGGGCGACGAACAGGTTCTCCGGGATCGCGTTCCTCTGCTCCGCGTTCGCCACGGCCGAGTTCAGGACCTTGACCAGCGTCTCGTTCGCGCCCAGCGGGGACAGCGTGAGGATCCGGCGGGCGTCGTCGACGTGCCGGCCCCGGATGAGGTCGACCGACCGACGCATCTTCCGCGCCGAGATCCGGATGTACTTCGCTGAGGCTTTGGCTTCCATACTTTGGTCGGCCCTACTTGAGAGCCGTGCTCCTTTCGGTGTGGTGGCCGTGCGTGCGGAAGGTCCGCGTGACCGCGAACTCCCCGAGCTTGTGGCCCACCATCGACTCGGTGATGAACACCGGGACGTGCTTGCG
>DHWS01000058.1:8662-10364 GCA_002413305.1 Actinobacteria bacterium UBA5176
CGACGACGGACGATGAGCTTGTCCGACGGCTTGGGCTTGCGGGTCCGGCCTTCCTTCTTGCCCCACGGACTGGTGGGGTGACGACCGCCGCTCGACTTGCCCTCGCCACCACCAAGGGGGTGGTCGACGGGGTTCATCGCCACGCCGCGGACGCTGGGACGCTTGCCGCGCCACCGGTTCCGGCCGGCCTTCCCCCAGGAGATGAGCTCGTGCTCCTGGTTCCCGACCTCGCCGACGCTCGCCTTGCACCGAGCGTCGACCAACCGGATCTCTCCAGAGGGAAGCCGCAGCGTGGCGAAGTCGCTCTCCCGGGCCAGGAGCTGGATGCCGCTGCCCGCCGACCGCGCCATCTTCGCTCCCGCGCCCGGCTTCAGCTCCACGGCGTGGACGATGGTGCCGACGGGGATGCTCGCCAACGGCAGCGCGTTCCCCGGGCGGATGTCGGCGGTCGGGCCGGACATGATCCGGTCCCCCACCGAGACGCCTTGCGGGGCCAGGATGTAGCGCTTCTCGCCGTCCGCGTAATGCAGCAGCGCAATCCGGGCCGTGCGGTTGGGGTCGTATTCGATCTGGGCGACCTTCGCCGGGATGCCGTCCTTGTTCCGGCGGAAGTCGATGATCCGGTATTGGCGCTTGTGGCCACCGCCCTGATGGCGCATGGTGATCCGTCCGTACGCGTTGCGGCCGGCCTTCTTGGAGATGCCACGGGTGAGCCGCTTCTCCGGCGTGGCCCGGGTGACCTCCTTGAAGTCGGACGCGCTCGAACCCCGGCGGCCCGGCGTGGTCGGCTTGTACTTGCGGACACCCATGGCCTACGGCCCCTTCGCTTCGAAGATCTCAATCGTGTCGCCCGCGGCCAGCGTGACCACGGCCCGCTTCTGGTCGGGCCGGCGGCCGGACCCGAGCCGGGTGCGCTTCACCTTGCCCTTGCGGTTCATCGTGTTCACGGAGAGCACGCGCACGTTCCAGATCTGCTGGATGGCTTCCTTGATCTCGGTCTTGTTGGCGCCGGGGGCCACCAGGAACGTGTAGGCGTTCCGGTCGAGCGTCGAGTAGGACTTCTCGGATACGACGGGGCGGATGACGATGTCGCGGGGGCTCTTCACGACTCCTCGCCCTCCTCTGTTTCGTCCTCGTCTTCCTGCGCGAGGGCTTCGGCCTCGGGCTCGGTGACCTCTTCGGCCTCGGCGACCCCTACGGCGTGGGTGACCGCTTCGGTGTCTTCCGCCTTCGTCCCGAGCCTCTTCACGGGACGGGCCGGGCGCTCGTGCGTCTCGCCAGTCAGGACGTCCAGGGCTTCCGAGGTGAACACCACGCGGTCGGCGAGCAGCACGTCGTAGGTGGCGAGGTTGCCCGGATAGGCGATCTTCACCCACCCAAGGTTCCGGAACGACTTCTCGACCAGCTCGTCCGGCGCGGCGAGCACCAGCAGCACCCGCCCGGTCAGCTCGAGCTTCTCAAGGACCCCGATCGCGTCCTTGGTGCGGGGCGCGTCGAACTCGATCGCATCGATGGCGGCGAGCTTGCCGCTGGACAGGGCGTCGGAAAGGGCCGAACGAAGGGCCAGCTTCTTCATCTTCTTGTTGATCCGCATCTCGTAGCTGCGCGGCTTGGGACCATGGGCGACCCCGCCGCCCATCCAGTGCGGGGCGCGGATCGAACCCTGCCGGGCCCGGCCGGTGCCCTTCTGGCGCCACGGCTT
>DHWS01000058.1:10537-12786 GCA_002413305.1 Actinobacteria bacterium UBA5176
GGGGGCGCGGGCCGCCCCCCCCCGCCACGACCACCTGGTGCATCACGGGAACGTTGACGGCCACGCCGAACAGGCCCTCCGGGAGCTCGCGCTCCTCGAGCACCTCGCCGGTCACGTCTCTCACCTGCACCGTCGCCATGGCCTATCCGTGCCGCTTCCGCGTCTCGCCGGTCTTCACGCTCGACCGGATCATGACCAGCCCGCCGGTGGGGCCGGGTACTGCGCCCTTCAGCAGCAGCAGGTTGCGCTCGGCGTCCGCTTCGACCACCTCGAGGTTCAGGACGGTGACCCGCTCGTGTCCCATCTGCCCCGACATCCGCATGCCCTTGAACACCCGGGACGGCGTGGCGCACGCGCCGATGGCACCGGGCGAACGGTGCTTGCGCTCGGTGCCGTGGGAGGCGCCGAGGCCCTTGAACCCGTGCCGTTTCATGGTCCCGGCGAACCCCTTGCCCTTGCTGACCCCGACCACGTCGGTCTGGTCGCCGGGCTGGAAGATGTCGACGGTGATCTTTTGTCCGAGCTCGTAGGTGGTCTCGCCACCGTCGGTACGCAGCTCGACGAGGTGACGGATCCGGGACGCGCCGGCGGCCTTCAGATGGCCGGCCATGGGCTTGGTGACCTTGTTCCGGCGCGCCTCGCCGTAGGCGAGCTGGACGGCCTCGTACCCGTCGCGCTCCTTCGTCTTCACCTGGGTCACCACGCACGGGCCGGCCTGGATGACCGTGACCGGCACCGCGCGCGAATCGTCGGTGAAGATCTGCGTCATCCCGAGCTTCGTCCCGAGGATGCCCTTCGACTCAGTCATCCGTCGTCCCTCAGAGCTTGATCTCGATGTCCACGCCGGCCGAGAGGTTCAGGCGCTGGAGCTCCTGGACCGTCTTGGAGGTGGCGTCGACGATATCGATGAGCCGCTTGTGGGTGAGCATCTGGAAGTGCTCGCGGCTGTCCTTGTACTTGTGCGGCGACCGGATCACCGTGTACAGCGCCCGTTCGGTGGGAAGGGGCACCGGCCCCACGACCTTCGCGCCGGTCCGGGTCACGTGATCCACGATGTCCCGGGCCGCCGCGTCGAGGATCTCGTGGTCGTAGGCCCGAAGCTTGATCCGGATCCGAGTGGCGGCCATCAGGCATCCCTCTCCGCGAGGGCCGTCGCCAGGCGCTCGCGTTCGTCCTTGACTCTCGCCCACACCTCGGGGCAGTCGGCGTCACCCATGCCGAGGACATCCCGGACCCGGGCGTCCAGGGCGCGCTTGTCCGCGGCCGTCGGCTCGGCCGGGAGGAACTCGGTGAGGTGGCGCGTGTAGCAGCTCACTTGAGGATCTTCGTGACCCTTCCCGCGCCCACGGTCCGGCCGCCCTCGCGGATGGCGAACCGGAGGCCCTCCTCCATGGCGATGGGAGCCCCCAGCACGACCGTCATGATCGTGTTGTCCCCCGGCATGATCATCTCGGTGCCCTCCGCGAGCCCGATCGCGCCGGTCACGTCCGTCGTCCGGAAGTAGAACTGGGGACGGTAGTTCCCGAAGAACGGCGTGTGCCGCCCACCTTCGTCCTTCGACAGGATGTAGACCTGCGCCTCGAACTCGGTGTGCGGCGTGATCGAACCGGGCTTGGCCAGGACCTGCCCGCGCTCGATCTCGTCCTTGTCGATCCCGCGGAGCAGCACGCCCACGTTGTCGCCGGCGCGGACCTCGTCGAGGAGCTTGCGGAACATCTCAAGGTCGGTGGCCACGGTCTTGCGGGTGGGCTTGATGCCCACGATCTCGACCTCGGACATCTTGTTGAGCGAACCGCGCTCCACGCGGCCGGTGGCCACGGTGCCACGGCCGGTGATCGAGAAGATGTCCTCGATCGGCATCAGGAACGGCTTGTCGACGTCGCGAACCGGCTCGGGCACGTACTGGTCGCAGGCGTCCATGAGCTCGTCGATCTTGCCGACCCACTCGGGGTCGCCCTCGAGGGCCTTCAGCGCCGAACCCACGATCACCGGGACGTCCTCACCCGGAAACTCGTAGCTGGACAGGAGCTCGCGCACCTCGAGCTCGACCAGGTCGAGCAGCTCGGGGTCGTCGACCATGTCGGCCTTGTTCAGGAACACCACGATGTACGGCACGCCGACCTGGCGGGCCAGCAGCACGTGCTCGCGGGTCTGGGGCATGGGGCCATCGGCGGCCGACACGACGAGGATCGCGCCGTCCATCTGGGCATCGCCGGTGATCATATTTTTTATGTAATCCTGGTGTCCCG
>DHWS01000150.1:0-223 GCA_002413305.1 Actinobacteria bacterium UBA5176
GTGACCCGAACGACCGTCCCGCG
Source organism: Actinobacteria bacterium UBA5176 (assembly GCA_002413305.1). Taxonomy (GTDB): domain Bacteria; phylum Actinomycetota; class UBA4738; order UBA4738; family UBA4738; genus UBA4738. The sequence continues at coordinate 24 of DHWS01000150.1, forward strand.
GTTGACGACGGCGCCCCCGCCCGCCACCGTTCCGTTCAACACGTTCGTGACGAAGAGCACGGCGCCGTTTGCACGATCGACCGTGGTCATGTCCCACGGGCCGTTGATGAGGCCTCCCGAGATGGTCTCGGCGACGGTTCCCGAGCTCGAGAGCACGATCAGACAGCCCGCCCTCGCGGTGGCGGACGTCCCGTCGGACG
>DHWS01000150.1:383-8844 GCA_002413305.1 Actinobacteria bacterium UBA5176
ACGATGACCCACCCCCCGTGCAGCACGCCCAGCGCGGTGGTCAGGCCCACCCCACCCGGGCACGGACCGACCAGCGATCCCGGCCGGATGCGCGCGAAGAGCGACGCGTGCCCGGCAGGGGAGATCTGGACGATCGTCGTTCCGGTTCCCTGCAGGTTTGAGGCGGCGTTGAAGTTGCTCACCAGGATGTCGCCTCCGACCAGCGATCCCGTGGTGGTCGGGACCACCGCCACGCCGTAGGGATTCACGTCCCCGTTGGGCGGAACCGTGGAGGCGATCGTGGTGATGCTCGCGTGCGCGCCCGCGGTCCCCGCCGAGGCGCTCCAGGCCGGAATCACCACGAGCGCGCCTCCGATGGCCATCGCCAGGCCCGTTCGCCACCGTCGCGTCATCTGTCGCCTCCCGCGGCCATGGGTGGAGGAAGGGCGGGTGGCCGCACAGGGTATACGACCGGCGGGACCGGGCGGTTCATCCGAGCTCCGAAGACTTGGGCATCCGGGTACCGTTCCCACCCTCGGCCACGCTCGGCCTTCGACGACGGCGTCAACCTGGTGTCCGCAGCCATGGGATCCAGATGAGTCACCGGGTCACCCACCGGAGGGTTGAGGAAGCCTCGGTGTCCCGGACGTCCTGCGGACCTGCTGGGAAGCCGCGGCCTCGGAGATGCGCTGCCGGGTCGCGACCCGGGCGGCCGACTCCTTGAGGTCGCGGGCCATCGCGACCCGAACCGCGCGGGTGAGCCCTGGCACCGCCGCGGGCAGGGGACGTAGCGACCGCCCGCACCGGTCGCAGAACCGCGCCGCGTGGTCGTTCGTGGTTCGGCACCGCGGGCAGCGAAGCGGCGTGGACGGTCCCGAGGGGACGGTCGGGGAGGGCATCTTCCGTGCCGTTCGGGCGACCACGGTCTGAAACCGCGCCGCCTCGAACTCCCGGCGGGTGAGCGGGACCGAGGAGGCCCTGGCCCGTCCGAACGTCTGCCCGGCGGAACGATCCGTCGGAGAGAACCCCGATCTCGAGGCGGTTCTCCTCCGCTCGGTCGGGAACAGCGACCCCTGCGTCGGCTGAGGAGATGTCGCTTGACCCATCGCCCTTCCCCTCTCTCGTCCGGATGCCCAGCGATGCTACCTGACCAGAGTGGCACTGTCGAACACCTGTTCGGGCGGATTCCAAGCACCGGCCGGCCATGTCACGGAGTCGATTCGTCGTTGCCACCCCGCAGGGATCCCACGGACTCTGGCCCCCCGCCGTTCCCATGCGTTTTCGCAGGTCACAACGAACGGTACTCGTGCGCTCGGGGTGATCCTCGTCGTGATCGGGATCGCGCTGCTCGTCGTCGGCGTCCTGTACCTCACGATCGCCGCCGACAAGCTCCCGAGCTTCATGGGCCACATCGCCCACACGACGGGCCACCGGGCGAAGCGCGGTGTCGCCGGGCTCGTCCTCGGCGTGCTGTTCCTGGTCGGGGGAGGCGTGGCGATGGCGCGAGCCAGGCGCTGAAGGGCGAAGCAACTGGCGCGAGGCGACACGAGCTACGGCCGTTCATCCTTGCTCTCGATCTCCGGGGCTCCGACTGATGGCGTCGACGTCAAAGGGTGCAGGAACTCCTCGGGGCCTCGTTCGGTCCTCGACCGGCCAAAGCCGAAAGGCGAGGTCTGTGCCCGTGTCGGGGTCCCTTTGCCCACCGAGGTCCAGAAGGAGCGGTTCCCCTCTTGCCATTGCCTTAGCGTCGACGGGTTCGACGACGACGAGGGAACCGCGCCTGGCCAGTGGCTTGAGCGAGTCGCCGAGGACCCTCACGAGGAAGGAGCCCGCTAGCGCATCGCCCTGCCACTCCACCCATCTCGGTCGCGGATGAGAAAGCCGATCTGCGTGCCCTCGTCCTCGCCTGCTGGGTGACCCACGCCGAGTCAGGATGGTCCGTGACGCCGGCCACGTGGACCTTCCTGGTCGAAAGCTCGATGAAGAACAGCACGTAGAGCGTGCGAAGCGTGATCGTCTCGACCGTGAAGAAGTTGGTGGCCAGGATGCCGGATGCCTGGGTGCGCAGGAACGCCCGCCAGCTCGGGTCCGGTCCCCGCGAGGCTGGACCCATGCCGGCGTCCAAGCGGGGCGGCCAGCGCTCCGGCACCGCCGGGCCGAAGGGCAGGACGAAGGCGCAGCCCTACAACGAGGCGAAGCAGCGGGGCGTCGAGGGTCGCTCGAAGATGAACAAGGAGCACCTCCGGCGGGCCGTCGACGCGAAGAAGTAGGCTCCGCCGCGTGAGCGGCTCCTGGGGCGGTGCGCTGGCGTGGGGCCCGTGAGGCCGGGTCGATACCGGACCCCCCTCCGGATCCCGTGGCCGGCGGTGGCGGCCGTCGCGGCCGTGCTGGTCGCCGGCGGTGCGTTCGGGTACCTGAGTCTGCACGGGACGGGCGGGCCGGGCGACACGCAGACACCCGCGGCCGGAGGCACCCCGGCGGCCGCAGGCGCTTCCGGGACGAACCCCTCGCGCTCGCCGAGCCCGTCGGCGTCGGCTTCGCCGGTGTCGCCGTCCCTGACCCCGCCCTCCCCGCTCCCCGGCTACCTCATGATCGCCGACCGGGCGAACGACCGGCTCCTGCTGGTCGACTCGGGCAAGCGCGTGCTGTGGACCTACCCCGCGCCCGGGTCGAAGCCAGCCATGCCGTTCTACTTCGACGACGACGTGTTCTTCGGCCGCGACCACACCGTCCTCATCAGCCAGCAGGAGGAGCAGCAGACCATCCAGCTCCTGTCCTTCCCGGAGGGGAAGCTGCTCTGGAGCTACGGCCACGTGAACGTGCGGGGGTCGAGCGCGGGCTACCTGAGCACCCCCGACGACGCCTACCTCCTTCCAGACGGGACCGTCTCAGTGGCCGACGTCCGAAATTGCAGGGTGGTGTTCATCTCGCCCGGGCACAAGGTGGTCAGGCAGCTCGGGACCACTGGGGTCTGCGGGCATCACCCGCCGGACCAGCTGGCTTCGCCGAACGGGGACACGCCCCTTCCAGACGGCGGGACGCTGGTCACCGAGATCAACGGCTCGTGGGTCGACGACATCTCGGCCGCCGGGAAGCTGGTCTGGTCGGTGCACGCTCCGGTGAGGTATCCCTCGGACGCGCAGTGGCTGGGAGATGGCAAGATCCTGCTGGCGGACTACTCGTCGCCGGGGCACGTGCTGGAGATGAGCACCTCGGGCAAGGTCCTGTGGGAGTACGGACCGCCGTCGGGCCCGGGCGCGCTGAACCATCCGTCACTCGCCCTCATGCTCCCGAACGGGCTGATCGCGGTCAACGACGACTTCCGCGACCGGGTCGTGCTGATCGATCCGAAGACCAAACGCATCGTGTGGCAGTTCGGGCACACGGATGCCCCGGGCAGCGCTCCGGGCTTCCTTCATGTGCCGGACGGGATGGACTTCCTGCCGTTCGACGTGGCGGCGTCGAACCCGGCCATCGCCCGGCTGGTCGGCCTGTCCAAGCCCTGAGCAGGCCCGAGTCCGACCGGAGCCGTCTGCCCAAAAACCGGCGCGCTACCATACAGGCTCGCCCTCCCACGACGGGATCCACCGCATCGACGTGGATGGTCAGGTCCAAATCGACCCCGCCCGCCGGAGTCGCGGGAGTGGACTGTCCGTACAGAGTGGCGGAGAGGATCGGGGCCCGACGCAATGACCGGACCGGCGCAGATCGTCGTGTTCGCCAACAGACTGCCCATCGCCCGGACCCCGGGTGGCTGGCGACCGGCCAGCGGTGGCCTCGTGGCGGCCCTGCGCCCGGTGCTCGAAGCCTCCGGAGGGGCGTGGGTCGGCTGGAGCGGTTCCAAGGAGGAACCTCCGGCTCACGTCAGCGGCCTTTCCCTCGACCTCCGGGCAGTCCCGCTGAGTCCGCGACTGGTGGCCGCCTACTACCACGGCTTCTCCAACCAGACGTTGTGGCCGCTGTTCCACGACCTCGTCCATCAGCCGATCATCGATCGCTCGTGGTGGGAGGCGTACCGGGGGGCCAACGAACTCTTTGCGGGGGCGGCTGGCGCGCTCGAACGTCCCAGGGGGCAGCCGCCTGTGCTATGGGTGCACGACTACCACCTGATGCTGCTCCCGCGGTTGCTGCGGCGGACCGGCACCCGTTCCCGGATCCTCTATTTCCTCCACACTCCCTTCCCGGCGCCCGAGCTCTTCGCTCGGTTGCCCTGGAGAGCGGAGCTGCTGCAAGGTGTGCTGGGGGCTGACGTCGTGGGATTCCATACCGACATGTACCGGGAGAACTTCCTCCGCGCCTGCCGGTACCTGCTGCCCGAGGTGCGCGTCGAGGGCGACGCGGTCCGGCTGCCGGATGGCCGCTCGGTGCAATCCAGCACGCATCCGATCTCGGTGGACGCGAGGGAACTGACCACGAAGATCGGGGAGCCGCGGGTTCAGCGGCAGACACGAAGGTTGCGGGAACAGTTCGGCCCGGGGACGGTGATGCTCGGGGTGGACAGGCTCGACTACACCAAGGGCATCCTCCAGCGACTCCGAGCGCTCGAACGGTTGCTGGAGCGCCGGGCCGATCTTCGTGGACGCATCACGCTCCTCCAGATCGCGGAGCCGAGCCGGAACGAGGAGCCCCGGTACCGCCAGATCCGGGTCGAGGTCGAGCAGGCCGTCGGCCGGATCAATGGGCGATTCACCGAACCCGGAGGCGCCGTCCCAGTCCGGTACATGTACCGGACCATGCCCCTGTCACGTCTCCTTTCCTACTACCTCCTCGCGGAAGTGGCCCTGGTCACGCCCTTGAAGGACGGGATGAACCTGGTAGCGAAGGAGTACGTCGTCTGCCAAGCGGCCACGCAAGGGAGCGGCGTCCTCGTCTTGAGCGAGTTTGCCGGAGCCTCCCAGGAGCTCACCCAGGCCATCCTGTGCAACCCATTCGACGAGGAGGGTCTCTCGTACCGGATCGAGGAGGCGCTATCGATGGGCCAAGCGGAGCGCCGGAGCCGCCTGCAGGCCATGGGCGCCTACGTCAACGGCCACGATGTTTTCGCGTGGGCGGCGTCGGCCCTCGCCGATGCCGATACCCCTCAAGGCGGAGCCTGAGGGGCCTGGGCGTGGAGCGAAAGCCGATCAGATCGCCCCTACGGGCGTCCCGCTCCGACAAACGCGCTCCAGGACACCGGGACCTCCTGCACGAATCCACCGGTGTGCGGGGCGTCGATCTGCATGCCGCCGCCGACGTAGATGCCGACATGGGAGATGGGCGAGTAGTAGAAGACCAGATCGCCGGGTTGCAGCTGGGAGCGATCCACGTGGGGGATCGACGCGTACTGCAGGGCCGCCGAATGCGGAAGCGAGATGCCGGCTTGCGCCCAGGCCCACATGGTGAGTCCGGAGCAGTCGAAGCCGGTCTTGGGATCGGACCCGCCCCATTGGTAGGGGACCCCGATGACCGAGAATGCAGCCGCCACCGCGACCGAGGCGCCACCGGAGGGCGGTGGCGGTGGAGGCCCGCCGCCCCCACCGCCGGTGGGCGATGGGGTGGGAGCTGGAGCGGGGGGCTGCGCGGCGGCTGCGGTAGCCGCCTTCGCCGCCACGGCCCGAGCGGCAGCGGCGGCGAGTGCTGCCGCTTGCTGCTTCGCGAACTGGTCCTTCAGGCTGTGGACAAGGGCTTGCTGCTGGTCGATGGAGGCGAGGATCTCTCCCTTCTGGTTCCGGAGCGAGGAGAGCTCTCCCTGCAGGACGGCCGCGGTCCGGCTCAGCCGCGTGCCCGCCTCCTGGGCCCGGATCTCCGAGCTCTGGGCCCGGTTCGCGGTGTCGGTGTCCGACTGCGCGACGGCGTTCACGAACTGGAGCCTCTGGTTCAGGTCGGCGAGCGACGTGGCGCCCAGCAGCACATCGATGCCCGATCCCGCGCCGCCCTCGTACACGGCGGCCGCCCGCGAGGCGAGCAGCGCCCGAGCTGCGACGGCCTCACTCTGGGCCAGCGATGCCGCCCGCTGTTCGGTGGCCAGACGCTGCTGGGTTGCCTGGAGAGCGACCTGCTCTTGGTCGTACCGCTCGACGAGCAGGTCGAGCTGTCGGTTGAGCGCGCTCAGCTGCGCCCCCGCCGCGGCGACGTCCTTTCCGGTGACGGGCGCGGCGTGGGCGATGGCCGTGACGGCCGTGGCGGAACAGATCCCCGTGATGACAGCGAGGAGGACCGTAGCTGTCCGCCGCATCCCTCTCGCACGAGAAGTCGCTCGATGCTCACGCATAGCAAACGGGCTGCCCCCCGCAGCCCGAGGTCTGACCCTAGCGAGGTTGCCCGCGTAACGTCAAGCCGTCGCCCGGCGATGGTCCCTCTCTATTCAGGGCGATACGGCGGTCGTTCGTCCGTCGGTGCGCGCCACACGTGATCCGTCGGCACGTCACCCGGACGACTTGAGACCGGGCTGCGGTCGGACGAACATGGCGATGAAGTCCCGCTCATCGGGGGTCAGGTAGCGGAATGGGATCGATACGGGTTGTTCAGCATCTTGGTGGCGTCCACCCCCACGGGCTTCGAGCATCCGGCTTGAAGTAGTCGAAGGTCATCCACGATTCGTTGAGGTCGAGCTCCATCGCCCGGATCGCGCCCGCACGCGCGAGTATCCGGGCCAGTGAGTAGGCACTGAGGCCGTCCCCGGCCGCGTAGATCAGGGCGTTGCGATCCACGCCGATGCCGGACCGCCAGACGGGACGTTGCCACCGAATGTGGCGGCGCTTCGCCAACCGCCTGGTGTACGGCCGTCGGGCCACTCCATACGAGGTCCTGTCGGAGTTCTCCTCGCGCATGGCGGGCGCGTACGAGAGCGAGGACCTCCTGCCCCGGATGGCCCGGATTCTGGCCGAGGGGACGGGAGCTCGAAGTGCGGTGGTGTGGCTGAGGCTGGGGGCCGAGCTGCGCCCCGAGGCCGCCTGGCCCATGGACGACCGGCCTACCGAGGCCATGGCCCTCACCGGCGACGGGCTGCCGGATCTTCTGGCCACCCTGGCCCTTCCTGTGCATCATCGCGGAGAGCTGCTCGGGGCCCTCACCCTGACCAAGCCGGCCGGCGAGCGGGTCACCCCGGCTGAAGAGAAGCTTGCAGGGGACCTGGCCTCCGGAGCCGGCCTGGTACTCCGCAACGTCCGCCTGACCGAAGAGCTCCTCGCCCGCCTGGAGGAGCTCCGATCGTCCCGCCAGCGCATCGTAGCCGCCCAGGATCAGGAGCGCCGGCGCCTGGAGCGCAACATCCACGACGGCGCGCAGCAGCAGCTGGTGGCCCTCGCGGTGAAGGTACGCCTCGCCCGGCAGCTCGGGGTGAAGGATCCCGCAAAGGCGAACGACCTGCTCGAGCAGACCGAGGGCGAGGTCACCCACGCCCTGGAGGACCTCCGGGACCTGGCTCGGGGGATCTACCCGCCGCTGCTGGCGGACCAGGGCCTGGTCGCCGCCCTGGAGGGGCAGGCCAGGAGGAGCGCGGTGCCCGTTCTGATCCAGGGCAATGGGATCGGCCGCTACCCGGTGGACGCTGAGGCGGCCGTGTACTTCTGTGTTCTGGAAGCCCTGCAGAACGTGGCCAAGTACGCGAGGGCCTCGAGGGCGACGGTCGGCCTGCGGTCGACCGGCGATGGGCTCGCGTTCGAGGTCTCCGACGACGGGGCCGGGTTCGACACTTTCAAGGCCTCCTACGGTACGGGCCTCCAGGGGATGGCCGACCGGCTGGCCGCCCTGGGCGGTGAGCTCGAGGTCCGGTCCGCTCCCGGGGAGGGGACGAGCGTTACTGGGCGGCTGCCGGTCCTTCAGCTGGAGCCTGTCGGATGAAGCGGACGGCCTTTCGGATCGCGTGGTCCGTTCCCTTGGGCCTGTTCGGCCTGACCGTCGCGCTGCTCGTCTCCGCCCTAGTCCTCGATCTCGGAGCAGGCGTCGGAGGGACGGCGGTGTTGTTCCCCGTGACGATCGGGTTCGCGGGAGTGGGGGCGCTGGTCGCCGCCCGCACCTCGAACCGGGTGGGGTGGCTGTTTCTGGCGGAGGGGTTCGTCCTGGCCCTGACGATCGGAACGCAGGACTACGCCGCGCGCACCGGAGGGGCCTCGCTCCCGGGCGCCCCGTGGGCCGGATGGATCTTCACGATCGCGCTCAACGCGACCTTCCCGCCGCTCGTACTCGCCTTGCTGCTGTTCCCGGACGGCCGGCTTCCGTCGAACCGGTGGCGGCCCGTGGTCTGGGCCGTGCTTGTTTCCGGCGCCGTGGGCATGGCCTGCAACGCCGTCTCCGACGTCAACTTCTCCTCGAACTTCCCCCACCTGACCGATCCGGTGACCATCGTCCGGGCGGCTTCCCTCCTTGGCATCTACAACGGAGCGCTGGCCCTCGGGCCTCTAAGCTTCCTGGCCTGCGCGGTCTCGCTCGTGGTGCGGGTGGTTCGGTCTCGCGGGGAGCAGCGCCTGCAGCTCAAGTGGTTCGTGTACGCCTCCGCCCTGGC
>DHWS01000150.1:9127-12041 GCA_002413305.1 Actinobacteria bacterium UBA5176
CAGGGCTCCAAGCCGAACCTCGGTCTGTCGATCCTGGCCACGGCCGTGGTGGCCGTGGCGTTCCAGCCCGTGCGCGAACGCGTACAGCGCTTCGCCAACCATCTGGTGTACGGCCGACGGGCCACACCCTACGAGGTGCTGTCCGAATTCTCTTCGCGCATGGCGGGCGCATACGAGAGCCAGGACCTCCTGCCGCGCATGGCACGGATCCTTGGAGAGGGGACCGGCGCGGTAAGCACTCGGGTGTGGCTGAAGGTGGGAGATGAGCTGCGCGCGGAGGCCACGTGGCCCGCCGCCGAGGACTCGCCGGCGCTTCCCATGGCGGACGGAGCGCTTCCAACGATCCCGGAGGCGTCCCTCGCCCTTCCGGTCCGGCATCGGGGCGACCTCCTCGGGGCCCTGTCGCTCATCAAGTCTCCGGGCGAACGCCTCACCCCCACGGAGGAGAAGCTGGCCGCTGATCTCGCCTCAGGCGCGGGGCTGGTCCTTCGAAACGTCCGCCTGACCGAGGAGCTGCTTCACCGCCTGGAGGAGCTGCGGGCGTCGCGCCAGCGGCTGGTCGCCGCGCAGGACGCCGAGCGGCGCCGCCTCGAGCGCAACATCCATGACGGCGCCCAGCAGCAGCTCGTCGCGCTGGCGGTGAAGATCCGCCTCGCCCGCCAGCTGGGTACGAAGGATCCCGGCAAGGCGAACGATATGCTGGAGCAGACGGAAGCCGAGATCACCCAGGCCCTAGAGGACCTTCGGGATCTGGCTCGGGGCATCTACCCGCCGCTCCTGGCCGACCGGGGCCTGGTAGTGGCCCTCTCCGGCCAGGTCCGACGCTCACCAGTGCCCGTGGAGATCCATGCCGAGGGCGTCGGCCGCTACCCTCAGGAGTCCGAGGCCGCCGTGTACTTCTGCTGTCTGGAGGCGCTGCAGAACGTGGCCAAGTACGCGAACGCCTCCTCCGCCTGGATCCGTCTCGCCGAGGGCGACGAGGACCTCACCTTTCAGGTCTCCGATGATGGAGTGGGGTTCGACCCCGGGGCTCGTGGCTACGGGACCGGCCTCCAGGGCATGGCCGATCGCCTGGCCGCGCTCGGCGGGGAGCTCCGCGTGGATTCAGAGCTGGGCGGCGGCACCACCGTGCACGGGAGGCTCCCGGTGCGAGCGGTGGAGCTCCTCGGATGAGGTCACGGACCGCCTTCTGGCCCGCCTGGTCCTCGTGGCTGCTCTCCGTGGGGACCACTGCGAGCGTGCTCGTCTATAACGCGCTTCGCCCGCTGCCTCGGAGCGTCACCGGCAACACGGGAAACGCGGCGAATGGGTTGGTCGCCGTCGTGTTCATCGTGGCCTTCGCGACGGTGGGTGCCCTGCTCGCGTGGAAGCGCCCGTCGAACCCGATCGGATGGCTGCTGTGCGCCACCGGAGCCTGTTACGCGATCGGAGTGTTCTCGATCCTGCTCGAGCATTTCGCGCGGACCCGCGCAGACTCCTATCGGGAATCGGGACCTCCCAATGGCGGGCGGACAGGAGATCTTCTTGTCATCCTTCTTCTCATCCCCTCACAACCGGGGCTTTGGCCATTTACCTCGCGCTCTGGCCGGGATAGTGTTCACCCCGTTGCCCGCGCCACAGAGCAGCGGCGGGCACCGGGAAACGGCAAGCTGATGCCGCCCTGAGCGGCCGGAACGGGGGCCGATGAGTCGTCGGCGGTGGTTCACGGGTTCTGCGTTTCTGGCTGCAACGGCACTGGCCTTGGTCCTGCTGGCGCCGGTCGCCCAGGCCGCCGTGGCGGCCACGGCCTCGGTCAAGCCCCAGATCCAGTACCTGAACGACACCGTAGGGACCACCTTCACGTTCACGGTCAAGAACACCTCCACCGCGTCGGAGAGCCTGGGATCGGCCCAGATCACCCGCCCCGGCACCCAGTGGACCATCGCCTCATGTCCCGCCGGTCCCAGCGGATGGACGCGGGTCGTGGCGACGTCGACCTGCACCTACAACAGCGCGGCGGGGACGGGGGACAACATCGCCCCCGGGGCCAGCGCCGCGTTCAAGGTGAAGGCCAAGACCGCCTCCGGTTCGGCCAACGTCACCGGGCTGTCCTGGGCCGTGAGCGTGGACCAGGACGACACCTACAACAGCTCGACCGCCGTGGTGGCGAGCCCGACCAAGGCCGGCGCCCTGTCCATCACCCTGTACAGCTGGCAGGTCCTGGACGCCGTGGTCAGCACCTCCTCGGCCACCGTCGGCGCGGCCTGCTCGGCGGCGAACAAGACGGCCCCCGCCGGAAGCTCCCAGGTCATCGTGGTCTGTGGGAGGAATCGGGCCAACGTGGCCCTGACCCCCGTCTCGGGGAAATCATCCCTGTCCGGGACGTTCATCGCCTCGGCCGGGACGTTCTCCTCGGGCTCGATCGCAGCGCAGGGCGCCTCGAGCGTGGTGCTGGCGAACTACTCGGGGACGACGACCACCTCGACAACCGGAACCGGAGAGACTGTCGTCTCCAAGATCGGCTCGAGCTCCACCCAGACCTCCCCCAGCACCAAGCTCACCGGCTACAGCACTGGCGCCCCGGCAAGCTGGCCCAAGTTCCACTACGACCTGAACAACTCCGGGGACAACCCGGACGAGACCACCATCGGCACCGGGAACGTCTCCTCGCTCGTCCAGAAGTGGAGTGGAGCGACGAGCGGCTCCGTCGCCTCCTCCGCGGCCGTCGCCAACGGGGTTCTCTATGTCGGCTCGACCGACGACAAGCTCTATGCCTTCGACGCGGCGGGCGCGACGGGCTGCTCGGGCAATCCCAAGACATGCTCGCCGCTGTGGACGGCCACGACGGGGGGCCGCATCTTCTCGTCTCCCGACGTGGCGAACGGCGTGGTGTACGCGGGGACGGAAGATGACAAGCTCTACGCCTTCGACGCGG
>DHWS01000128.1 GCA_002413305.1 Actinobacteria bacterium UBA5176
TCCTTCTGGGCGATGTACTCCTTCAGGATGTCGGTCTGCAGCGTGCCGTCGAGCGTCGACCAGGGCACGCCCTGCTTCTCGGCTGCGGCAAGGAAGAAGGCGAACAGGATCGTGGCCGGCCCGCTGATCGTCATCGATGTGGTGATGTCACCCAGAGGGATCTCGTCGAACAGCGCCTCGAAGTCCTGCAACGAATCGGTGGCCACACCGCACCGCCCGACCTCTCCTTCGGAGCGCGGGTCGTCGGAATCCCGCCCCATGAGCGTCGGCATGTCGAACGCCACGGACAGGCCGCCCTGGCCCTGCTTCAGCAGGAAGTGGTACCGGGCGTTCGTCTCCTCCGGCGTGCCGAAGCCCGCGAACTGTCGCATCGTCCACAGCCGGCCGCGATACATCGAGTGGTACACACCGCGGGTGAACGGATAGTGCCCCGGGTAGCCGAGATCCCGAAGATAGTCAAGCTCCTTGACGTCCTCGGGCGTGTACAGCGGTTCCAGCGGCTCGCCCGACAGCGTCTCGAAGTCCGCGTCCCGCTCCCCCGCCTTGCGGTAGTGGTCCCGCCAGCGTTCGTACTCGGACTCGGTCGCCCGGTCGTCGGTCATGTGGGTCACGCTCCCCGTTCGCTCGGACTGCTCACCCGCTCCAAGAGTATGTCAGCGGCGCGATAGGGGTCGATCATGCGGCCGGCGAGATCGGCGGCCACGCCGCCATCGGCTTCCTGCGCGAGCAGCTCGGACACGCGGGCTCGGAGGCGTTCGGCCACCATGCCCTTCACCTCCTCGAGCACGCGACGGGTGCGCTTCTCCTCGAGCTGCCCCGACTCCTGCTGATGGGCGCGGTGCGATTCGATCGCATCCACCAGCTCGTCTACGCCCGAACCGTCGACGGTGGACGTCTTCACGATCGGCGGCTGCCAGGCGAGCTTCGGGCCCATCCGGAGCATGTTCCGGAGGTCCCGGGCCGCGTCGTCCGCGCCCTCCTTGTCGGCCTTGTTTACCACGAAAACGTCGGCGATCTCGAGGATGCCGGCCTTGCTGACCTGGACCGCGTCGCCCCAGCCCGGCGAGACCACGACGAGCGTGGTGTCGGTCGCGGTGGCCACTTCGACCTCGGCCTGCCCGACACCGACCGTCTCCACCACGATCAGGTCCTTCCCCGAGGCGTCGAGGATCCGCAGGGCTTCGGGCGCTGCCAGCGCCATCCCGCCGAGGTGGCCGCGGGTGGCCATCGAGCGGATGAACACGCCGGGATCGGTGGCGTGCGCCTGCATGCGCAACCGGTCGCCGAGCAGTGCGCCGCCGGTGAACGGCGACGTGGGGTCGATGGCCAGGACCGCCACGGTCCGGTCCCGGGCTCGCGCTGCCTGGACGAGCATGGCGGCCAGGGAGGACTTCCCGACGCCCGGCGAACCGGTGAGCCCGACCGTGTGGGCCCGGCCGGTCTTCGGGTAGAGGGCCGCCGAGAGCGCGGGGAGGTCCTTCGACCCATCCTCGACCAGCGAGATCGCCCGCGCCACCGCGCGGCGATCGCCGGCCAGCACCCGTTCGGCGAGCTCGGACCCCTTCATGCCGAAGGCACGATACCCCGCCGGGAACGCCGCCCCTCTCCGCCGCTCCCTCAGAGGAGCCCGGAGCGTTGGTTCTGCAGCAACCGCTTGGCCATGGTCTGCAGCAGGCGTTGGGCGAGCACCGCATCGCGCTTCACGACGCCGGCCAGCTCGCGGGGGCCGATCAGCAGGAAGCGCACGTCGCTGTACGCCGTGACGGTGGCTGAACGGGGAGCCGGGGCGAGGAAGGCCATCTCGCCGAAGTAGTCCCCCGGCACGAGCTCGCCGAGCTTCCGGCCCTTCCGGGTCACCAGGGCCGTCCCCCGAGTCAGCACGAACAGGTGCTCGCCCATCTCGCCTTCCCGGATCATGACGGTGCCGGCTGCCACGTCCAGGACGTCTGCCGCCTGGATCAACGCCCGGATCCCCTTCACGGACACGTTCGCGAACAGCGGGATCTCCCGGAACCTGCGAACGACGTCAGCCGGGATGCCTCGTGCCATGGCCGCCTCCTCTCATCGGACCGACAGCAGCTTGTTGAGGCGCGCCAGGGCGCCCAGGTGGGTCCACATGCCCTTCACCTTCAGCTCACCCTTGAACAGCTTCTTGTTGACCTCGCGGCCCTCCTTCGTCATGGAGTCGGGCAGGCCGAACTTGAGCGGGACCGAGGACATCCCCATCAGGTTGTCGGAGTTCGTCCGGATGCTGATCTGGGGCGTGCCGACCACGCCGTTGCGAACCGTGACCGCGCCCGGGGCGAGCCGGATCGAGACGGAGACGTCGACGTCGGGCGCGGTGATGCTATAGGTGGCGGGCTTCGCCAGGAGCGCCTCGCGGTTGGGGTGCGCCTCGAGGTTACCCTCGATCAGCCCGCCGAGCATCGACGCCAGCCCGTTGGGCTCCGGGTCCGGATACTCCACCTTCACGGCCATCGCTCTCGCCCTCCTCGCTCACGGGTACAGCAGGATCTTGGTCGCCTCGCGCCGGTCGAACAGCTCGTACGCCTTCGGGGCATCCTCGAGGGGCATCCGGTGGCTCACCACGTTCAGCGGATCCAGGCGGCCCTCGGCGATCGCCCGCATCGCATCGTCCCACAGACCGTGAACGGGGCAGACGCCGGCGAACCGGTAAGTGATGGCCCGGTTCCAGGTTCGGCGAAGCGGCAGCTCGAGCGTCTCGTCGCCCGGAACGCCGAGGCCGACCACCGTGCCGCCCCGCCGCACGACCTGCGCCGCGCTCTGAAGCGCGGCAAGCGAACCGACCGCCTCCACGGCGGCGTCGGCACCTCGCCCGTCGGTCGCCTCCTTGACCTGTTGTTTCGGATCGGATGCCCCCACGTCGACGGGCAGGGCCCCGGCCTCCGCCGCCAGGCGCAGCCGCTCCGGGTTCAGGTCCAGGGCCAGGACGCGCCCCGCGCCCCGCAGGAGGGCCAGGCGCGCCACGAAGTACCCGACCGGGCCGGCCCCGATCACCGCCACGGTATCCCCTGGCTCCACCCGCGCGAGCTGCACCCCGTACAGCGCGGTGGGCAGGACGTCGCCGGCGAACACGGCGCGGTCGTCGTCCACGTTGTCCGGCACGGCCAGCAGGTTGGCGTCCGCGTTCGGCACCAGGACCCGTTCGGCCTGCATGCCATCCAGGCCGCCCGCCGCCGCGCCGAACCCATGGTTGCGGAACGAAGCGCAGAGCGAGGACTGCCCCCGCCTGCAGAAGAAGCAGGTGCCGCATGCGTTGCCGAACGCGATCACCACCCGATCGCCGGGCTCGAAGGCCGACACCGCAGCGCCCACCTGCTCGACCACCCCGGCGGCTTCGTGTCCCAGGCGCTCTCCCGGATCCATGGGCAACGTGCCGTGGTAGGCGTGGAGGTCCGACCCGCAGACCGCACCGACCGTGACCCGGACCATCGCGTCGTGCGGATCCTCGAGGGAGGGCTCGGGCACGTCGACGACCCGAACCGATCCGATGTCCTCGAACACGACCGCCCGCATGCCGGCGCCGGGCCCGCTCAGGGTTTGAGGACGACCTTGGTCGCCTGGCGCGCGTCGAACAACTCATAGCCCTTCGGCGCGTCGTCGAGCGACATCCGGTGGGAGATGATCGGGAGCGGATCGATCTTCCCGGCCGAGACCGCCGCCATGGCCTTGTCCCACCAGGCATGGATCGGGCAGAGGCCGGCGAAGCGGATGTCGAGCATGCGCGTCCAGTAGATACCCAGCGGGATGGTGACCTGCTCGCTCACGTACATCCCGACCACCGAGATCGTGCCACCCCGCCGGACGATCTCCACCGCGCTCTCGTAGGCGCTCGGGTGGCCGACGGCCTCGATCACCACGTCGGCGCCCCGCCCCTCCGTCCGCTGGCAGACCGCCATCTGCGCGTTGCGTTCGCCGACGTTGACCGGCACCGCCCCCAGCTTCTCCGCGACGGCCAGCCGGTCGGCTTCGAAGTCCAACGCCAAGACCTCCTTCGCCCCGTGGAGCATCGCGGCCTGGACGGCGAAGAAGCCGACCGGGCCGGCCCCGATCACCGCCACCGTGTCCCGCGGCTGGATGCCGGCGATGGCCGCCCCGTAGTAGCCCGTGGTGAGGATGTCGCCGACGAAGACGGCCCGTTCGTCGTCCATGCCCTGCGGGATGGCCAGGAGGTTCGTGTCGGCGAAGGGCACCCGGCAGAGCTCGGCCTGTGTACCGCCCAGGCCGCCTCCGAACGGCCCAGCCCCCAGGTTGCGGAAGTCCTCGCACAGAGAGGTCTGCCCGTGGAGGCAGAACCAGCAGTGTCCGCACGCGATGTCGAAGGCCATCACCACGCGGTCGCCCGTCCTGAAACGTTCGACCTCCGGACCGACCGCTTCGACCACGCCGACGCCCTCGTGGCCGATGCCGTCGCCGGGCGACATCGGCGCCTTGCCGTTGTAGAAGTGCAGGTCGGAGCCACAGATGGCGGCCGTGGTTACCCGGATGATCGCGTCGTGCGGATCGAGGATCCGCGGGTCCGCCACGTCATCCACCCGCACCTTGTGGATGTCCTCGTAGACGACGGCCCTCATGTGGTCACCTCTCCCGGGACGGTGCGGGCGTTGCCGGCAGCCGAGGCGTGCCGGTCGCTCAGGCCTTCTCGTCCACGAACTCGGTCGGCACGCTGGCGGCCAGGTTCACCAGCTCGTTCGCCGCCTTCACGTAGCGGACGATGGTCGGCAGGTCGCCCTTCAGCTTGAGCTTCCCCTGCATCATCCCCTTGACCGGGTCCAGCTCTTTGTTGATGACTTCCTTCCACCGCGAGTAGGGAGCGCGGATGATGAACTTCGCCTTCTCGCCCTCCTCCGGGGTCAGGCCGTACTTCCCGCCCCGGCACTCCCCATGCCACAGGTCGAGCCACGCCCACAGGTCCTCGGGCACGCCCTTGTCGGGCTCGGCCTCGAAGACGTAGCAGATGTCGCCCTCCCAGGTCGCGGCGGCCTCCCGGTACTCGGAGCTCGAGTTGATCCGTTCGACATAGACGTTCAACCAGTCCCCACTGGGGAATTCCGGCATGGATCGTTCCTCCCTTCGGCCGGCCGGCGGGCCGGCGACCACCATCGTTTGCGAGCTGCCTGCTCGCTCCGAAGTAAAGCACGGCGGCGTTCGCACGTTCCACCCGAAACGCCCCCGGGCTGAGGACTGACGACATCACGCAGCCGCTCAGCCCAGCGCCGCGGCCAGGATGCGCTCGGCGGTCCGCTGGGCGAGCGCCTGCGCGGTCAGGGTGGGGTTCGGACCGCCCAGCCCGTTGGGAAGGACCGAGCTGTCCCCGACGAAGAGGCCGGACACATGGTGGGTCTGCCCGTCGGTGTCCACCACGCTGCGCTGCGGATCCGTCCCCATCCGCATCGTCCCCATGATGTGGGTGAGGAGCGACCGGGGGAAGTTCGTCCGGTGGACCTTGACGGCCCCGGCCGCCCTGAGCAGCTCGGCGGCCTTGCGGGCCAACCAATCCTGGCGCTCCTTCGAGGCCGGCGTCGGGTGGTAGACGACCTTCGGTACCGGCCCGTGCTCGTCGGGTGCCCAGTCGTCGGCCTGGATCACCCGGTTCTCGGGGTGCGCCTCGTCGTCGGTGCACACCAGCACGGACAGCGTGCGCCCGTACTCCGTGATCCGCTTGACGGCTTCCGGCCCGAAGAACCGG
>DHWS01000051.1 GCA_002413305.1 Actinobacteria bacterium UBA5176
ACCTACATCGGGACGCTACTGGAGAGAACTCCCTGCCAAGGCGGCCACTAGCCCGATGGAGCTACCGGAAAATGACACTCACGGGCCTGTCGAGGATCTCGACGAAGGGGGATGCTCTCCCCGTGACTTCCACGGCCGCGGGTTCCTCTCGGAGCTCAAGGACGAACATGCTCCCGCACCCTCGCCAGAGGGACAGCGAGGATGCGTTCGGCCGCCCCGTGCGCGTGCTGGTGGTCGACGAGCACCCCATCGTCCGAAGGTCGATCATCGAGGTTCTGACCGTGGTGCCCGACCTCATCGTGTCCGGCGAGGCGGTGAACGCGGCCGGCGCCTGTCGCGCGGTGATGGCACTGCTGCCGGACGTGGTGTTGATCGACATCAGCGACCGGGACATGCAGGGGTTGGAGGCGGCCCGGGAGATCCACCGCACCCGCCCCGAGACCCGAGTGGTGGCGCTGGCGGAGTTCTCCGCGCCGTCGGTCGAACAGGCTGCCCTCGAGGCGGGGGCCAGCCGGGTGGTCACCAGGAGCACCGATGTCGACGACGTGGTCGGGATCATCCTGGACATCGCCGACCGCACGTAGCTCCTTCCGGATCCCACACCGGGATCCGCAGCTTCTCGCCGTAGGCTCACCGCGAGATGCTCCATCGGCCGCTCCGGCGTCGTGTCATCCGATCTGTGATCGGCCTCGCGGCCGTCGCCTCGCTGGCCGCTGTCCTACCCGGCACCATCGTTCGACGCTCCTCACCTCCGAGGCGCAGCTCCGGGCCCCAGCGAACCGCTCCAGGTGCGTCCGCCGCTCCACTCAGCCTCCTCTCCCCGCAGTCTCTGGGCGGGCCGTCCCCGTTCGCCGCGTGTTCCGGCCCGCCGGGCACCGCTCGGGGCACGCAGGTCGAACCCACTATCGCCGTGGACCCGGCCGACCCGGCGCGCATGGTGGCGGCCTGGCAGCAGGACCGGATCTTCGGCGGCGGGGCGCTCGGGATCGTCACGGCCGCCTCCGCCGACGGCGGGTTCTCGTGGCGGCGGTCGACGCCTCCGCTCTCGGTCTGTTCCGGCGGCTCATACCCGCGGGTCAGCGACCCGGTCGCCTCGGTCGGTCCCGGCGTCGGCGGCTCCCCTATTGTCGCCTTCCTCTCCGCGATCGGGGTCCGGGCCGACCGCCGCACGGACGTGATCGCTTCGACCTCCACCGATGGAGGGGCGAACTGGAACCCGCCGGTGGTGGTTCGGAGCGCGGACGACGCCATCGGAGGGACCGACAAGGAGTGGCTGCATACGGACTCCAATCGTCCCGGCACGGCCTTCCTCGTGTGGGTCGAGTTCCCGAAGCCGAAGGCGGGGGAGCCGCGCGTGTTCGACGTGGCGTTCTTCTCCCGAACCGACGACGCCGGTCGAACCTGGTCGGCACCGGCCGAGGTCTACGGCGCGCTCACCGAGACGCAGTTCCACCAATCGGCCGTGCTCCCCGACGGCACGCTGTACGACGCATTCACCGAGCTGCGCCCGCGGGGCGGCAACGGGCCCGCTGAACGCATCGCCGTGTCCCGGTCGGCCGACGGAGGCCGAACCTGGGGACCCGCCGTGACCGCGGCGGACTTCACGTATTCAATCGTCGAGCGACCCGGCCAGCGCATCCGGGCCGACTCACTGCAGTTCGGCCTGACGTCCACGCCCGGAGACGGCCTGGCCGTCCTTTGGATCGAAGACCCGACGCTCGGCGACCACCGCGTGCTGTTCGCCCGGTCCGGCGACGAAGGCCGGACCTGGTCGGCGCCCACGGTCATCACCAGTGGCCAGGGGGCGGTGTTCGTCCCGCAGCTGGCATCGGCGAACCGGGGCTCGCTGGGTGCTCTCTGGTACGAGGTCGAGCCCACGGCCGGCCCCGGCCTGCCTACTGACGTGTGGTTCGCCTCATCGGCTGACGGCGGCGCGCACTGGGACCGCCAGCACGTCGCGGGGCCGTTCGACCTGGACCGGGCCGCGCCCTCGCCGGAGGGGGACTTCGTCGGGGACTACCAGGGGCTCGCCGGGCTCCCGGACGGTTTCGTCCTGCTGTGGTCGATGCCCCATCCGCTGCCCCGAACCAGTCCGGCCACCGTCTTCTTCACCGCGGCCCGGCCGCGTCCGCCGGTCCTGCGGCTGCCGTGACGCCGGCTCGGTGCAGCTCGCCGGCCAGGAGGCTGACCACCAGCAGGCGGACGCGGAACGAAGTGACACCGACCCCGACCTACCGGATGGGCGGAAACCGGAACGCTACGGGCCCTGGCCGCGGCCGGCTTCGGGACGCATGGCAGGGAACAGGATCAGCTCCCGGAGCGATGGCGCGTCCAGCAGGAACCGCAGCAGGCGATCCACGCCCAGCCCGAACCCGCCGGCCGGCGGCATCCCGTGCTCGAGCGCCTCGAGGAAGTCCTCATCGTAGGGATGCGTCTCGTCCGCTCCGGCAGCCCGGGCCCGTTGCTGGGCTTCGAACCGGGCCCGCTGCTCGTCCGGGTCGGTGAGCTCGGAGTACATCGGGGCGATCTCCACCCCGCCCATCTCCAGGTCGGCGTGCTCGACGAACCCGGGCTTCGAACGATGCGGCCGGGCCAGCGGGGAGACGTCCCTTGGCACGTCCATGGCGAACGTCGGCTCGACGATGGTCGGCTCCACGACCTGCTCCCAGATCTCCCACAACACCCGGCCGGGCGACGCGCCGTGTTCGACCTGGACCCCGGCATCCAGCGCCGTCCGGCGCAGCCCATCGGGATCGTCCAGCGAGACCTCGCGCCCCAGGGCACGGGCGACCAGGTCGCTCACCGGCACCCGCGCGAACGGCTTGGAAAGGTCCAGGTCCGCCCCTTGGAAGCGCACCACCGGCGAGCCGTTCACCGCCAGCGCGGCCGCCCGCACCAGGTCTTCGACCAGGTCCATCATGACGAAGTAGTCCGCGTAGGCGAGGTAGGCCTCCAGCATCGTGAATTCGGGGTTGTGGTTGCGGTCGATCCCCTCGTTCCGGAAGTCCCGGCCGATCTCGTAGACGCGCTCCAGCCCCCCGACCAGCAGGCGCTTCAGGTAGAGCTCGGGGGCGATGCGCAGGTAGAGGTCGACGTCCAGGGCACGGTGGCGGGTGACGAACGGCTTGGCCACCGCGCCGCCCGGGACGGGCTGGAGGATCGGGGTCTCCACCTCCACGAACCCCCGTTCGTCCAGGCCTCGCCGGAGCGCCTTCAGGGCGTTCGCCCGGGCCCGCACGACCCGCCGCGTGTCGAGTTTGGTGGCGAAGTCGAGGTAGCGGCGCCGGTACCGGAGTTCGGGGTCCTTCAGGCCGCGCCACTTCTCCGGAAGCGGACGGAGAGCCTTCGACAGCAGCGTGAGCTCCCCGACCTTCACCGAGAGCTCGCCGTGTTTGGTCGTGATCACCTCGCCACGCGCCCCTACGACGTCCCCGAGGTCCAGCTCCTTCAGCAGCTCGAATCCATTCGGGTCCAGGGCGCCCCTGGACAGAAACAGTTGGATATCGCCCGTGGCGTCTCGGAGCGACGCGAACCACAGGTTGCCGTGGCGGCGGAGCAGGACGATCCGTCCGGCCACCGAGACTCGCTCGTCAGTCTCCGCGCCGGGCTCGAGCGTGTCGAACCGCTCGTGCAGCGCCGCCGCGTCGGCGTCCTTGTCGTAGCGGAGGGCGAAGGGTTCGACGCCGAGCTCGCGGAGCCGAGCCAGCTTCTCGCGCCGGGCGGCGAGGACCTCGCTCAGCCGGCCGCGCTCCTCCGGGCCGGCGGAGGCGGCCGGGGCGTCCGGTTCGTCACTCATCTCGAGCCGTGTTCCGGTCGAAGACCAGCCTGAGCCCTTCGAGCGTCAGCCATGGCTCGTGGTGGTCGACACGCTCGCAGAGCGGGACGATGACACTCGCCAGCCCGCCGGTGGCCACCACCGCCGCATGGCCGCCGAGCTCCTTCTGCATGCGCTCGACCACGCCGTCGATCTCGGCCGCCGTCCCGTACAGCAAGCCGGACTGGAGCGCTTCGACCGTGTTCTTGCCGATGATCGCTCGCGGCGGGATCAGCTCGACGCGGGGCAGGCGCGCCGCCGCCTGGAAGAGCCCTTCGGCCGACACCTGGATCCCGGGGGCGATCGCCCCGCCCAGGTACTCTCCCCGCTCGCTGACCGCGTCGTACGTCGTCGCCGTGCCGAAGTCGACAACCACGCACGGTCCGCCGAACTTGGTGAACGCCGCCAGCGCGTTGACGATCCGGTCGGCCCCGACTTCCTTCGGGTTGTCGGTGAGGATCGAGATGCCGGTCCGGACCCCCGGCTCCACCACGACCGGGTTGAAGTGGAAATAGTTCGTCACCATCTCGCGCAGGGCTTTGGTCTGGTCGGGCACCACGCTGGCGATGGCCACGCCCGTGATCTGGCGGCTGAACGAGAGCCCCTGCTGCTCGAGGAACCCGCCGAACATCAGCGCCAGCTCGTCGGCGGTGCGCTCCGGCATGGTGGCAAGCCGCCAGTGCCATTGCAGCTCCGCGCCCTGGAACACGCCCAGGACGGTCTGGGTGTTGCCAACGTCGATCGCCAGCAGCATGGGTCCGGCCGCTCCTCCTCGGCGCCCTACGCGTCGTGCGTGTCCACCGTATTCTGCACGGCCGGCTGCCCCGTGGACGGCTCCCGCGGCAGACGCGCGTTGTCGATCAGACGTGTCTCACCGATGCGGGCGGCGACCAGCGCCCGCGTCGGACCGTCCAGGGTCGTGACGTCCTCCCAGGTGCGGTCGTCGACGATCGCCACGTAGTCCAGCCGGGCGACCGGTTCGCCGCCGATCCGCCTGGCCATCTCGGCCCGAAGGACGTCAGCGTTTCGTTCGCCCTGCCGGACCATCGTGGCCGCGGTGGAGAGCGCGTCGAAGAGCACGGGGGCGGCTAGGCGCTCCTCCTGGCCGAGGCGCGCGTTCCGGGAGGACAGAGCCAGGCCGTCGGGCTCACGGACGGTGGGACACGGCACGACCGTCACCGGGAAATCCAAGTCCCCGGCCATCCTCGTCACGAGCGCCAGCTGCTGGGCGTCCTTCTCCCCGAAGTACGCCCGGCACGGCCCCACCGCGTGCAACAGCTTGGCCACCACGGTCAGCACGCCCCGGAAGTGCCCGGGCCGGCTGGCCCCCTCCAACCGGTGAGCCAGAGGGCCAGGGTCGACCATGACCTCCGGGGGGCCGTTCGGATACATCTCCTGCTCGGCCGGGGCGAAGATGGCGTCGCTGCGGGCCCGCTCCGCGTACGCCCGATCCGCGTCGAGGACCCGCGGATACGCGTCCAAGTCGCGAGCCGAATCGAACTGCAGCCGGTTGACGAAGATCGACAGCGCCACGAAGCCGCATTCTGCGCGGGCTCGCTCCAAGAGGCTGCCGTGACCGCGATGGAGCGCGCCCATGGTGGGAACGAAGCCTACGGCCCGGCCTTCAGCGCGAGCCCGGTCGCACAGGTGAAGGAACTCGGTCGTCGAGCCGGTTACCTCCACTGATCGAGGACCTCGACGACCTTTCGCAGTTCCTCGGGAGCGAGCCGACCGTTCCGTTCCGCCATGCCGGCGGCGATCTCGGCCAGGGCGACGTAGGCAGGGATCGCGTCGGGCGCTCGCTCGGTGAGCGCCTCAAGGTTGCGCGAGATCGTCCCGGCGTCCCCACGTGCCGCCGGGCCGGTGAGGGCCTGTCCGGACCCCACCGCGAACGTCGCTTCGAAGGCGGCCCGGGCGAGCGGTTCGAACAGCGGCAACGGATCGCCGATCCCCGCAAGCCGGAAGAGCTCCTCGGCGATCCCCTCCACCGCGACGAGGTAGTTCGAACAGAACACCGCAGCGCAATGGTAAAGGGGCTTTACCTCTTCAGCCAGGCGGAACGGCACGCCCTGCAGGTCTCGGGCGAGCGATTCGCCGTACTGCGTCGTCGGCTCGTCGCGGGCGGTCACCGCGATGCTGCTGCCGGGCAGCCGCTCGATGCCGGTCTCGACGTCGGGGAACGACTGGAGCGGATGCAGGGAGAGGACATCCGCGCCCGCATCCGCGGCGTGCCGTAGGACGTGCAGGCCCAGCGAGCCGCTGAGGTGGAGGACGTGCTGCCCTGGCCGGAAACCCTCCCGTTCGGCGATGGTCGCGGTGGCGGCTTCGATGTCGTCGTCCGGGACCGCGATCACCACCAACGTGCCCTGGCGGGCGGCCTGTTCGGGCTCGCTGCGATCGACGTGGTTGGTGAAGATCAGATATCGGCGGAGGCGCTCGGCGGTTCCCTCGCCGCCGCTGGCCGCGACGACCCGGTGACCGGCACGTTCCAACAGGACCGCCACGGCCGTGCCGACCCTCCCCGCACCGATGACGGCGACGGTGATCCTGCGGGCGCGTGGCATCGAGAGACTGAAGGTGCCGACTCCTTCGTTCGGATGGCTACCGGCGAAAGGCGAGTATAGCCCCAGCCTTCATCCCGATCGTGGGAGTGCGAAGGGAAGCGAGTGGGCGAAGGGTCTCACCGCCCGCAGGTCGACCTGCAGCCGCAGATCCTCGAGGCGCCGGCCACCCGGGAGCGGAGGATCGGGGTGGAGCTCGATCAATGGGATCAGGACGAAGGCCCGCTGGTGCATACGCGGGTGGGGCACGGTGAGATCGGGCTCGGCGATCGTTTGGTCGTCGAAGGTCAAGAGGTCGAGGTCGATCACCCGAGGCCCCCACCGTTCGTCGCGGACCCGCCCCATCTCGGCCTCGATCCGCAGGCATGCCTCCAGTAGCTCGCGAGGAAGGAGCGTCGTGCGCAGCTCGATCACCGCGTTGAGGTAGTCGGGCTGGGGAGGCCCGACCGGCGCCGTTTCGTAGACGCGTGAGCTTCCCGTGATCTCCATGCCATCGGCGGCGCAGAGCCTCCGCACGGCGTCCCCGAGGTTCGCCAATCGTTCGCCGAGATTCGAGCCCAGCGCGACGAAGGCTCGCACCGGTGGGGCGCCGCTCACGCGATCGTGGCCTCGGCCCACACGTCCTCGGCGCCCGCCGACTGCGCGGCCCGCGGCTTGTGGACGATGACCGTCGCCCGGGTCACCGGAGAGAACTGATACACGGCCCGGGCCACTGCGTCGGCCAGGGTCTCCAGCAGCTCGAACGACGTGCCGGCCACCGCTTGGCGGGCGGTGTCGGCCAGGACGCGGTAGTCGACCGTGGCGTCCAGCGAATCCCCGGCCACGTCGACCAGCACGTCGAGATCGACGAGGAACTCCTGCGTTTCGAGTTGCTCGCCGGGGCTCGCCCCGTGGCGGCCCTCGGCCCGGATCCCGGTCAGCACGATCCGCGAGGTGTTCACGACGCACCCTCCGATCCGCGTTGTCGCGCCTTCGCTTCCGGGATCTTCCGGAAGTCCCAGGAGGAGATCTCCCCCGGGTCCAGGCGCATCCATACCCGGTTCAGCCAGCGGTCGTACGGGACCGGATTACCGGCCAGATACTTGTCCGACCAGGCCTGCGTGGCCCGCGGCGCGCGTGGGTCGTCGTTCGCCAGGCTCACCCGCCCGCGGAGGAGGACACCGCGCAGGACGTCGTACGTCTGACCGTCGTCGACCACGGCGGCGGCCAGACCGGAGCCGCGGAGGAGGTTCTCGACGGTCACGTTGCCCAGGGTCGAGTTCAGGTACATAGCGCCCTCGAGCCACACGAACCACAGCGGCACCACATGGGGCCGGCAGCCCGCGTCCACGCTGGCCACCCGTACCGTTCGCTCCGAGGCCAGGAAGTCCTCCAGTTCCGCCTCCGATAGCGAGAGGTCCAGCTTCTTCGTCATGGCCGCTCAGTCTCCCCCGCCATCCAGCCCGGTGTCGAAGAACGCCCCGGGGGGCCGCTCGAGGAACACCGGCACGGGGCCGTGGTGGTGCCCGTGCGTCTCGTGGAGGTAGCGCGAACGCAGGTATTCGCTGACCAGCGGCCCGACGGACTGGGGCGCGTCCTCGTTGACGAAGTGGGAGCATCCAGGGAGCAACGCGACGGTGGACCCGTCCACCAGGTCGCCGATCCGCTCGCCCAGTTCGCTCGGCAGGAACGGGTCGTCTTCGCCCCACACCACCAGCAGCGGGATGTCGAGCGCGCGGAGCTCGTCGTCGCGGCCGGCCAGTCCCTCCCCGGTGATGCCTCGCACGGCGCGAAGGAACGCCGCCGGCTCTCGGCGCCATGGCTCGACGTAGGCATCGAGGTCCCGTTCGGTCAGCCGTCCCTCGTGCTGGATACCCAGGTCGAACGTCAACCGCACCACGGCCTCCACGAACTCCTCCGTCAACTGGGCGGGTGTGACGCCCTGGAGCATCTTCACGCTCTCGATCGGCCACGCGTCGAAGCAAACCGAATCGAGGAGCACCAGAGATCGGACGCGGGCGCGCCCGTCGAGGGTCAGCAACTGCGCCACCCCTCCGCCGATGTCGTGGCCGACCACGGCGAGCTCGTCGATCCCGAGGGCCTCGAGGAGCTCGCTGACGTATCGGGTCTGCGCGCGCTCGGTGAGGTCGGCGCCCTCCGGCCGATCGCTATCACCGTAGCCGAGCAGATCCGGCGCGATCACCCGCATCCGGGCCGACAGCAGCGGGATCTCGCGCCGCCACAGGTACGAGGAGGTCGGGAACCCGTGGATCAGCAGGACCGCCGGTCCCTCGCCCAGGTCGACGTACGCCAGCTCGCCGGCCGAGACCTGAGCCCGCCGCCTCTCGGAGCTCATGCGTGTCGGATCGCGTCGACCATGCGGACCACCCGGACCATCTCCCGGACGTCGTGGACCCGGACGACATGGGCGCCGTTCCCCGCCAGCCAGGCCACCGCGCCGGCGGTCCCCTCGACCCGGTCGGTCACCTCGGCGTCCAGCACGTGCCCGATGAACGACTTCCGCGACGGGCCGGCCAGGATCGGCCGGCCCAGCTCCCCGAACTCGCCCACCCGGCGCATCAACTGCAGGCTTTGCGGAGTGGTCTTCGCGAAGCCGAGACCCGGATCGACGCACAGACATTCGAACGGGATGCCCGCCTGGAGGGCCGCCTGGAGGCGCTGGCGCAGGGCATCTCGCACGTCGACGACCACGTCGCCGTACTCCGTCAGCTTCGCCATGGTCGACGGATCTCCCCGCATGTGCATGAGGACGAACCCGGCCCCGGAGCCGCGCACCGCCTCGAGCATGGCCGGGTCGGCTCCGCCGGTCACGTCGTTGACGATCGTGGCGCCTGCTTCGATCGCCTCCCGCGCTACCTCCGGTTTGCGGGTGTCGATGGAGACCGGGATGCCGCCACCGACCTCGACGGCCAGCCGCTTCACCACCGGCAGCACACGGTCCGCTTCTTCACGCCACGGCACCGCTCGCGCGCCGGGCCGGGTGGACTCCCCTCCGAGGTCGAGGATGTCGGCTCCATCGGCGACCATCCGGATCCCGGCCGCCACCGCCGTCTCGGGGTCGAAGTGGCGTCCCCCGTCCGAGAACGAATCCGGGGTCACGTTCAGTACGCCCATGACGAGCGTGCGGGGACCGCATTCGAGCGAGTGCGGGCCGCACTGCCAGCGCAGAGAGGTCACAGCGGCCATGCTAGTCGGCGAGGTCAGGGACGGCCGCGTCGAACCAGCTCGAGGGCCTCGGAGCGCGTTCGGGCGTCGGTCCGGAACACTCCGCGTACCGCCGAGGTCGTGGTGATCGAACCGGGCTTGCGCACCCCGCGCATGGTCATGCACAGATGTTCGGCCTCGAGCAGGACGAACACCCCCCTCGGCTGCAACGCCCGGTCGAGCGCGTCGGCGATCTCGGTGGTCAGACGCTCCTGGACCTGGGGTTTCTTGGAGAGCACATCGACCAGCCGGGCGATCTTGGATAGGCCGGTGATCCGGCCGTCGCGGTTCGGCACGTACGCCACGTGTGCCTTGCCGATGAACGGGACGAGGTGATGCTCGCAGAGCGAAGTCATGGGGATGTCGTGGACCATGATGATCTCGTCGTACGCCGCGCCGGGGATCACCGTCACGATCTCGCTGGCGTCCACCCCGATCCCCGCGAAGATCTCTTCGTACATACGGGCAACGCGTTCCGGCGTGCCCGCGATCCCGGCCCGTTCGGGGTCCTCGCCGATCCCTTCCAGGATGCGTCGAACGCCCTGGGCGATCTTCTCCGAGTCGAACGGCACCCGCCGGGCAAGGGGGTCCCGGATCTCCTCCGCCATCAGGACAGAGGCCCTTGTCGGCCCTTGTCGGGCGCCTTCACCGAACGGCGGGCCACCGCGATCCCCGCCCCGCGCTGGCTCTCGTTGCGCTGCGGCCGCTTCATCAGCCCGTCGAGCAGTTGGACCAGCGATTCCTTCTCGATGGTCTCCTTCTCGATGAGCTGCATGGCGATCACGTGGAGCTTGTCCCGATTCTCGGTGAGGATGTCCAGGGCCTCGTCGTGGGCCCGGTCGATCAGCGCCCGGATCTCGCTGTCGATCTCGTACGCCACCTGTTCGCTGTAGTCGGGGTGCGAGGCGAAGTCGCGCCCCAGGAACACCTCGCCCTGCTTCGTCCCGAGGGTCAGCGGACCGAGCCGGTCGGACATCCCGTACTCAGTGACCATCTGGCGCGCGATCTTCGTGGCCCGGTCGAGGTCGTTCTGGGCCCCCGTGGTGATGTCGCCGAACTCGAGCTCCTCGGACACCCGGCCGCCCAGCAGCATGGCCAGCTCGTCCACCAGCTCCTCCCGGGTGACCAGGAACTTGTCCTCGGTGGGAAGGGTCATGGTGTAGCCGAGGGCCCGCCCCCTGGGGATAATCGTGATCTTGTGGACCGGGTCGGCGTTGGGGAGCACGTAGGCGACCAGGGCATGGCCGGCTTCGTGGTACGCGATGACCTTCTTCTCCCGATCCGAGATCAGGCGGGTCCGACGTTCGGGCCCGGCCACCACCCGGTCGATCGCTTCCTCCAGCTCGAGCATCGTGATCGAACCCTTCCCCCGGCGGGCGGCGAGCAGCGCACCCTCGTTCACCACGTTGGCCAGGTCCGCGCCGGTGAACCCCGCCGTGCGCCGCGCCACGACGTCGAGGTCCGCACCCGGGTCGACGGGCTTGCCGCGCGCATGGACTCTCAGGATGCCCTTCCGGCCCTCCAGGTCCGGGCGGTCGATGACCACCTGCCGGTCGAAGCGGCCGGGACGGAGCAGCGCGGGGTCGAGGATGTCGGGACGGTTCGTGGCGGCCATCAAGATGACGCCGGTCCGAGTGTCGAACCCGTCCATCTCCACCAGGAGCTGGTTCAGCGTCTGTTCGCGTTCGTCGTGCCCACCGCCGAGGCCCGCGCCGCGGTGACGTCCCACGGCGTCGATCTCATCGATGAACACGATGGCCGGTGCGTTCCCTTTCGCCTGCTCGAACAGGTCACGGACCCGGGCGGCGCCGACCCCCACGAACATCTCGACGAAGTCGCTCCCGCTGATAGAGAAGAACGGGACGCCGGCCTCTCCGGCCACCGCCCGGGCGAGGAGGGTCTTGCCCGTCCCGGGCGGTCCGTACAGCAGGATGCCCTTCGGGACCTTGGCGCCCATCGCCTGGAACTTAGCGGGGTTCTCCAGGTACTCCTTGACCTCTTCGAGCTCCTCCACCGCCTCGTCGACCCCGGCAACGTCGGCGAAGGTGGTCTTCGGCTGGTCCTTCCCGACAATCTTCGCCTTGGCCTTACCGAACGACATCACCCTGTTCCCGCCGCCCTGCAGCTGGTTCATGAAGAACAGCAGCACCGCGAAGAGCAGGAGGATGGGCAACAGGTTCACAAGGATCGAGACCAGCGCCGAGCCCTTCTGGGCGTCGGTGGTCACCGCCGGGTGGTTCGAGGCGCGGAGGATCTGCGCGGTCAGGCTGGATTCGTACTGCGCCGGGTACGTCGTCTCGTACCGGGTCTTGTCGGCCAGCGTGCCGACGATCCTCTGGTCCCGCTCCAGGAACGTCACGGTCTGGACGTCGCCGGCCTGCAGCGCCGCCTGGAACGCGGGCAGACTGAGCTGGTGCGGCTGGGGGCCCCGCGTGGCGAAGCTGAGGAAGACCCACAGGAGCCCGACGATCACCAGCAGATAGATGACCGGACCCCGCAGGATGCGACGGACGGTCGAATCCTGCTTGTTCGTTTGGGGCTCCTCTCGCCGGACGCGGCTCATGAAAAGTGGGCAGGTCTCTCCCCACCCGGGGCCGCCTTCGGGATGGTAGCACAGGGGTCGGACAGGCCTCTGACCTGCGGGATCAGTCCCTCACGGGGTGGCCAGGCCGGGCAGTCGCATGCCGGAGTCGACCATCACGGTGATCGTGGCGAAAGCGCCGGCATGGACCGTCACCGTGGCCGCCTGGCCCCGCTGGATGGGGCCGGTTCCGGCAGCGGTGACCGAGTAGGTACCGGGCGGCAGCGGGATGCTGAAGTGGCCGCTTTCGTCCGACCGGCTGGTCACGCTGAACTTGGTGATCGTTGAGGTCACCGTGACGGAGGTCGCCAGGGGCTTCGGGGGGCAGGGGCTGTCCTCGCGCTTGACCGGGCAGGTCGGTCCGAGTTCGACGACCCCCCGGACCCCGGAGGAGGAGCCCGCGGCAGAACCGCTGGGGCTGACACCCGGGTTGGTCGAGGAGGCGCACCCGGTGGCCGCGATCCCGGCCACCACGACGAGCATGAGGATCCGCTTCACGGCCGTTCGACCCTCCGTGGCCTTCGGTGGTTCCCCACCCAGTCTAGATCGCGTCCCGGTAGACCTCCGGCCGGAGCGTTCCCACGTAGGGGAGGTTGCGGAACCGCTCGGCGAAGTCGAGCCCGTAGCCGACGACGAAGACCGGGGGGATCTCGAACAGCCGGTACTTCACCTCCAAGGGGACCTGCTGGACACCCGTCTTCTGCAGGAGCGCGCAGACCTCCAGCGTGGCCGGCTTGCGGGTCCGCAGGTTCTTCAGCAGGTAGGAGAGGGTAAGGCCGGAGTCGACGATGTCCTCGACCAGCAGGACGTTCCGCCCGGCGATCTCATGGTCGAGGTCCTTCAGGATCCGCACCACCCCGCTGGTCTGGGTCGCCGCGCCGTAAGAGGAAACCGCCATGAAGTCGAACTCCAGGGGCAGGTCGATGGCCCGAGCCAGGTCCGCCATGAACACCGACGCGCCCTTCAGGACCCCGATCAGGATGAGATCCCGGCCGGCGTAGTCGCGGGCGATCTGTTCACCGGCTTCGGCGATCCGCCGCTGGATCTCCTCCTCGGTGAGCAGGATCTGCTCGAGGTCGTTCTCCAAGGTCTGCATGCGACGGTCAAGTCTAGGAACGATGACCTCAGATGACGAACCCGGGGCGCCCGGGTGCGTGTCCAGCGACGTCTCCACCGACCCCTCCCTCGTATGCCCTGGTGCTCAGGATCTCGCGACCGTCTGGTGGGGGGAAGGGCGAGAGAGGCGAACATACTCCCTGCCCCGTTCGGCGAGCAAGCCCTTCCCGAGCAAAACCCTCGACCCGGGCCGAGACGTCGACAGCGTCAGGACGCTCTGGATGTGGGCGGCCGCCGGGGCCAGTCCCGCCTCGAGCAACGCGGTTCGAACGACCCGCGTGGAGAGCGCCTCGGGGAGGTCGCGGAGCGCTTTCGCGCGAAGCTCGACGGTGCCGTCCTTCCGGCCCGCCATGACCTCGGAGGTCGCTTCGGCCGCCAGACCCTCCAGGAAACCGGCGTCTCGTTCCAGGAGGGCGGCCGACCGGGCCAGACTGCTCCGGACGTTGCGGCCCAACCGCTCCTCCAGCAGGGGGATGACCCCGTCCCGGATGCCGACCCGAAGATACGCCGGATCCTCGTTCATCGGATCCCGGCGAGGGCGGAGCCGGAGGGCCCGGCAGAAGGCTTCGGTCTGTTCGCGGGTGGTCTCCAGCAGGGGCCGCACGACCGGCCGGGTGACCGGCTTCATCGCCGACACAGCGTCGAGCCCGCCCCCCCGCAGCAGGGCCAACAGGACGGTCTCGGCCTGGTCGTCGGCGGTGTGCCCGACGGCAGCCACGCCTCCCTGCTCCTCGGCCGCGGCCGCCAGGGCTTCGTACCGGACGGTTCGAGCCCACGCCTCGACCGATGCCCCTCGGTTCGGCGTCGAGTGGGCCTCCCGCAGCACGAATGGCACGCCCAGCTTCCGGGCCTGCCCCCGAACGTACGCTGCGTCGGACGCAGACCCCGGCCGGAGGTGATGGTCGAAGTGGAAGCAGACGGGTTCGACCCGCAGCAGGCGCTGGAGCCGCACCATGGCATGGAGGAGGCACAACGAATCGGGACCGCCGGAGACGGCCACGACGACCGTGGAGCCGGGTTCGAGCATCCGGTGGCGGCGGATCATCCGGGTGACGTCCTGCAGGACCCGGGTGACGGAGGAGCCCATCGCCGGGGCTGCCTAGTGGGCGGCGACCCGCGCCACCCAACGTTCGGGCTCGGCGATCTCCTGCATCGACGGGAGGTTGGCCGGTCCCTCCCAGATCCGGTTGAAGCGCTCCATCCCGGCCTGCTCGATCGCCGTCGCGACGAACCCGTGCCCCAGGTCGTATTGGCGCACCTTCACTTCGAACCCGATCGCCTTCTGGAAGGCCTTCTCCAGGCCGGGCTTCGTCCGCCTGGCCTGCAACGTGCGATGGAAGCGTTCGGCCTGCGGGAGCGTGTCGCGTTCGACCACGTTCATCACGTACGTGGCGTGGCCCTCCAGGAGGCTCATGAGCGCCTGCATGTTCCGTACCATGTCACGCTGGACTTCGGACATCAGCAGGAAGAACCAGCCGAAGCCGCGGTGCTCGCCCTGGCCGCTGCGGATCTCCCCGATGGCCGTCTTCAGCCGGTCGGCCAGCCATCGCGGGTCGAGCTCGACGCTCTTCAGGTAGCGCTCGACCATGTCCATGAGGTAGCCGCGGAGCCACGGCGCGCCGCCAAACTGGAGGCGGTGCGTGACCTCGTGGAGGGCGAGCCACAGCCGGAACTCGCGCGGCGGGAACGTGAACTGCCGTTCGAGCCCGACGATGTTCGGGCCGACGAAGTAGACGACCCCGTCGTCGTCGGGCGGGAGCAGGGCATCGTACTGTCCGAGCACGCGGTGGCCGAGGTAGCCGAGCAGCCCACCGATCTGAGCACCGAGCAGGTGCCGGCGGACGGGAGCCAGAACACCGTCGCCCTTGTCCGTGAGCACCTTCTCGGCGAACGGTTCGAGGATGCGTTCGAAGGCCCGAAGGTTTTGCCCGAGCCACTCCTTCCGGGTCATCACCCACGGGCGGGAGCGGTACGAGCCGGGCGAGAGTCCCGTGAACCGCTCGACCAGGGTCTCGGCCTCGGGGACCACCTCGGCGAAGTCCTCGAACAGGCGTGCCCGGTCGAGGGCCGAGAGTTGCGGCCCGCTGCTGGCGACCTGACCGCCCACACTTCGCGCGGTCTTCCAGTCGATGAGGCGCCCCGCGGCGAAGGTCATGCGTCCATTCTGCCGGACGGAGGACGAAACGGGCGGCCGGGAGGCGGCGATGCCGGGAAGGGCCGCGTCAGCCTTGGGCCTTCTTGCGGGCGGCCACGACCGCTGCGGCTCGGGCCCGTCCTTCGGCGACCCGCTGGTCGACGCCCTTGTCGAGCTGCTCCTGCAGGACGCGGTCGAACGTCTCCTGGTCCATCGCCCCCGCGGGGCTCCGAGCCGCCGCTGGCGCGGGCTCGGCCGCGGTCTCGGGCGTTGCCTCGGCCTTGGGCTCAGGCGCGGCTTCGGCCCCTGGCGCGGGCTCGGGCGCGGTCTCGGGCGGTGC
>DHWS01000009.1 GCA_002413305.1 Actinobacteria bacterium UBA5176
GCCCGCGCGAACGAAGGCGTGATCAGTTCGATCTTCTGGCGGAGCCGGCTGCTTGTCGTAGAAGCGGGGCCGGGCCGCTCCAGCACGTCCGTCTGCCAGGGCCGACGTCCGACCATCCCTAGACCATCTGGGCCGTGATGTGTGGCGGAACGTTGTGGTTCTGGAGAGTCTCCTTTACGGATGCCAGCGCCGCAAGCTGTTCGGAGGACAAGCTGCGTATCGTGTCGAGGAGCTCCTGCGGGATCTGGGCCTTGTCGACACCGTGCTGCTCCAGGGTCCCATCCGGATCCGAGAGGAACGAATCGCGGAAGTCCTGCTTCGAAATCGCCGCACCGAGCTTCGCGATCTCGTCATGGCCACTGTTCATGGCGGCTCCTTTCGGGTTGCTGAGGTTATCACCTACGCTGATTCCCTCCGGAAGTCAACCGTCCGGCGCCGCACCACGGGTTCAGCCTTCTTACGGCGTTGTCGTCGCCTGACCCTCATCGACCTGAGTTGCACGTAGCCCTTGCTTGACAGCTCGATCCATGCCGTACCTGTAAAGCCGAGGCGTAAGGACTCGAAACACTTGCATGGCGGCGAGCCACCGTGGGATCGAACGCTCCGGCGCGATCCCCTTCGCCACGACGCGAACGATCACCCTCGCAACGTCCTCTGGCCTCAACACCTTTCGGCCCTTCGCTATGGCGTTGTTGTGGGGGAAGCCCTCCGTTGCAACCAGCCCAGGATTCACCCGCGGTAACCAGGATCCCGTGAGGCTTCATAGTGCTGTTAAGGGATTCGGAGAAGGCGACCACGGCGTGCTTGGAGGCGCTGTAGACGGCCGAGCCGGGGACGGCGAACCGGCCGGCCAGCGAAGCGACGTTCACCACGTGTCCCCGGCCGGCCTCGAGCATCATGGGGAGGAAGGCCTTCGTGCCGTACAGGACGCCGAGGTAGTTGATCCTGGTGACCTGTTCGGCCTTCTCCATGGACATGTCGGCGAACCAGCCCCCGCCAGGCACGCCCGCGTTGTTGACCAGGACATCGCACCGGCCGAACTCTTGACGCGTCCGTTCGGCGAGCGCCTGGACCTGCGCCCAGTCTCCGACATCGCAGACCACCGGGACCGCCATGCCGCCCCGGTTCCCGATCTCCTGGACGAGCTCGTTCAGCCGTTCCTCGCGCCGGGCGGCGACCACCACCCGGGCGCCCTCCCGGGCGAAGGCGGCCGCGGTGGCCCACCCGATGCCGGCCGACGCGCCGGTGACGACGGCGACGGAACCCTTCAACTCCACGCGGTCACAGCCCCGTGAGCGTGGAGAGGGTCTGGCCGCCGTCCAGGATCAGGACCGAGCCGGTGATGAACGACGCGGCCGGCGAACACAGGAAGAGCGCGGCCGCGGCCACGTCCTCCGGCTCGCCCAGCCGCCCCAGGGGGATCGAGGACAGCATCCCCTTGACGAACGCGGGGTTCGTCGCCCGGGCCACGGCGTTCATGTCGGTGGCGATCCAGCCGGGGGCCAGGGCGTTGACCCGGACCTTCGATGCGGCCCACTCCTGGGCGACGGTCCTCGTGAAGTTGATCAGGGCCGCCTTGGCGGTGGAGTAGTACGTGAGGCCGGGGCTGGCGATGTAGCCGGCCACGCTGGCGACGTTCAGGACACAGGTGCCCTCCCCGGCCAGCAGGTACTTCGCGGCGGCCCGCGTGCAGTACACGGCGCTGGTGAAGTCGATGGCGAAGTACTTCTCGAAGCCCGACATCTTCATCTGGTCGATCGTGGAGAAGAACGGCGCGGCGCCGGCGTTGTTCACGAGGATGTCGATCGAGCCGAACTCCGCGGCTGCCTTCGCCATGAGCGCTTCCACCTGGGCGTTGTCGGTCACGTCGGTCTGCACGGCGAGCGCCCGGCCTCCGCTTTGCTCGATCTCGGCCGCCGCCGCGTCCAGGGCCTCGGCCCCTCGGGCGGCCAGCACCACCTGTGCGCCGGCGTCGGCGAATACCTGCCCGATCGCCTTCCCGATACCCTTGCTGCCGCCGGTCACCACGGCGGTCCTGCCCTTCAGTGAGAGATCGATCACGTCGGTGGAACCTCCCGAGAGCGTCTGCGCGCGTTTAGCAAACCATACGTGGGATGCACCGTTCGAACCGTGCTTCGGCGGGGCCCCGGCGACGGGTTCCCTAGACTGGTGGTCGATGCCCCCGCGGAACCGCCGCTCCATGGACGAGCTCGAACGCTGGGACCCCTGGGTCCCGGCCGGCTACACGACCGACGAGCTGGCCGAGGCCCTCGTCGAGGGCCGGGTGGCCGGGCCGGTCACCTCGCACGACCGTCGCAACGTGCTGCGGAAGATCCGCCGCCTGGCGGAGGGCGACCCCGACCTGCAGTTCGGCCTGCGCAGCATGACCGACGTGTCACCGTCCACGGTGCTCGCCCTCATGGCCGAAGCGGCCGGGTTCGATCCGGACCCGGCCATCCGGGAGGGGCCCTCCCCGATCGACCCGTACAAGGTGCTGGCCGGGTGCGAGGCGGCCGGGCGTCGTCTGGCGCAAGCCGCCGAGCGCGGCGAGCGGGTCATCCTGGCCACCGGCCACCCGGCCGGACTCCCGCTCCTCTACGTCGCGATCGGTGAGCTCCTGGAGCGGGGCGGCGCGAAGCTCCTTCGGCCACACGAGGGCGTCCGGTGGGACGAAGAGGACGAGGTCCTGTACCCGATGGGCCGGCACCGCCACCGCCAGATCCGGTACCTGCGTGGGGTGGCCGTGCTCACCGATCACGCGTCGACCCTGCACACCCACGATCCGGGTCCCATGGAGCGGATGCTGGCCGAGGACCGGCCGGACCTGGTGTTCGCCGACCACGGGTTCGCGGGGGCGGCCATCCAGGGGGGGGTCGAGACCATCTCCATCGTGGACGTGAACGACCCGGCGCCCGTCGTCGCGAAGCACCAGGGGCGGACCGAGCTGGTCATCGTGATGGACGACAACGTCGAGCCCGACGCCTACTGGCCCTGCTTCCAGGCGATCGCTTCGCAGTTCCACTGAGCATCGGCACGGCCGGTCCCGTTCAACGCCCTCCCTCAAGTACAATCGCGCCGAAGACGAGTCAGTCCTCGACAGCGTCGATGGACGGGTCGTTCGTGCATCGAACCGATGAGCAGCGCGTGAAGGATCGCGGGACATGTCGATGATGACCGGAGTTCGCACCGGGGAACGGATAGTTCGAAGACCCCCTTCACCGGGGGCGTATCGGGCACCCGGGCGGTGCGCCTTCGCCGGCTCGAACCGGCGACATGCCGGCCGGCGCCGGTGTGTGGAGGTACCCGGAACCGACCCCGGCTAGACCCGATCCGCGCAGGTCAGAGCATCGGTTCGGCCCACGAACGGCGCCGCCCTCGCGGGAGGGAAGGGCGTGGACCGGCATCAGGCGGTCGTGGAGCGCGTGGCCACCCAGGGCGGCGTGGTCATGCTGATCGGCGGCCTCGATTCGGGCAAGACCACGCTCGGCAAGACCATCGCCGCGGCCGGCGTCCGGGCCGGGCGCACGGTGGCGTACCTCGACGCGGATCTCGGCCAGAAGGCCACCGGGCCGCCCACCGCCGTCACCCTGAAGATGCTCCGGAGCCCGGCGGAGGTTCCCGAGGAGGGTCCGCCGGCGGTCCTCGGCGAGCCCGACGCGATGTACTTCGTTGGTTCGACCTCTCCCTCCGGACAGCTGCTTCCGTTGGTGGTGGGCACCGGACGGATGCTGGCCCGTGCGGTCGACGAGGGCGCCGAACTGGTCGTCGTCGACACCAGCGGCCTGGTCTCGGGCGTGTACGGACAGATCCTCAAGTACCACAAGGTCGAATTGATCCAGCCGGACGTGGTGATCGGTCTGGCCCGGGGCGAGGAGCTCGACCCGCTCCTGGGTATCTTCCAGCGGTTCTTCGACACCGAGGTGCTGGTCCTCCCGGTCCACGCGGACGTCCGGTCGACCTCGGTCGACGAGCGGGCGCGGAACCGCGAACGGGGCTTCCGCGAGTACTTCGCCGAACCGGTCCAACGGTGGCGGGTCAAGCCCACCGTGTTCATGCCGGCGCTCCCCGCGCTGTTCGAGCCGGAGCAGCTCGACCGGATCCTGGTCGGGCTGTCGGATGGCAAGGGGAACACGCTCGGCCTGGGGTACCTGGAGTACTCGCGAGAGGAAGGCGTGCTCCGGCTCTCCTCGCCGGCCGCCGAGGGCCCGAAGGCGCTGAAGCTGGGATCGGTTCGGCTGGAGGAGGACTTCCGGATCCGGCGGGTGGACGTCCGGAACCTGTTCGGGACCGACTGACCCCCGTTTGTGCCAGCGGAGCGAGCTGGATACGCTGGCGTCTCATCTCTGGAGGGGGGAGTCGATGATGGACATCACCATGACGGGCGGACTGGTCGCGGGCTTGGACTCGATGATCGAGGAGCGGAGCCTCCTCACCCACCCCTTCTACACGAAGTGGACCGAAGGCACCCTGACGCTCGACGCCCTGCGGGGGTACGTGACGCAGTACTACGCCTTCGAGTCCGCGCTTCCCCGCGTCCTCTCCGCGCTGCTGGCCAGGACCACCGATCGGAGCCACCGCCAGGCGCTGCTCGACAACCTGTGGGACGAAGAGCATGGGGAGGAGAACCACGCCGAGTTGTGGCTTCGGTTCGCCGAATCGCTGGGCGCCGACCGTGAGGAGGTGCGGCGCGCCGTTCCGAACGAGGAGACGAGGGCCCTGGTCTCCTTCTACGACACCGTGGTCTGGCAGCAGCCGGTGGCGGCCGGGGTGGCCGCTCTGTACGCGTACGAGTCGCAGGTCCCGGCCGTCGCCACCGCGAAGCTCCGCGGCCTCCCGGCCTACGGGGTCGAACGTTCGACGTTCTTCGAGGTCCACGCCGGTATGGACGTGGAGCATTCGGAGGCCGAACGGGGGATCATCGAGGCGGCGGCCCCGGGCGAGCGCGACGCGGTGGTCACGGCGACCTCGCAGGCACTGGAGGCCTGGTGGACGTTCCTGGACGGCGTGGACGTCGACCCGGCGTGAGCCCGGGTCGGAGGCGCTGGATTCCTCTAGACTCTCTATCCCCGTGCCGGTTCCGGCGGGAGCATCACGTGAGATGGCGAAAGGAACGAGCGTTTGCCCTCGGTAGTCAAGAAGCGCCGCAAGAAGATGCGGAAGAAGAAGCACAAGAAGCTTCTGAAGAAGACGCGCTGGCAGCGGCGGCAACAGGGCAAGTAGCCAGGGCGGGTTCGCTCGCGACTGTTTCGGGGTGACCCATGGCCCGGCCCATCGTCTTCCTCTCCGATTTCGGCCTCGACGATGAGTTCGTGGGGACCTGCCACGGGGTGATCGCCAGGATCGCGCCCGACGGCCGGATCATCGACCTGACCCACGGGATCCCGCGCCAGGACGTGCTCCGCGGTGCGGTGGTGCTGGCCCGATCCCTTCCCTACATGCCGAAGGACGCCGTGTTCCTGGCCGTCGTCGACCCCGGTGTGGGGACGGGGCGGCGGAGGATCGCGGTCTCGACGCCCTCCGGGCAGCTCCTGGTTGGGCCGGACAACGGGCTCCTGCAGTTCGCCTGGGAGGCCCTCGGCGGGGCGATGAAGGCGTTCGAGGTCAACTCCCGCGAGGCGATCCTCGAACCGCTTTCGGCGACCTTTCACGCCCGCGACGTGTTCGCCCCCGCCGCCGCCATGCTCGCCACCGGGTTCCCGCTCGAGGAGCTCGGCGACGAACTCGAACCCCGAACGCTGGTCACCCTCCCGTGGGTCGAGCCCCATGTCGAACCCGGCCGGATCCGTTGCCAGGTCCTCTCCGTGGACCGGTTCGGCAACGTGGCCCTGAACGCCCGGGCCGAGCACCTCCGCGAGGCTTCCCTCGACGGGGTGCCCGAGCTCGTCCTGGATGCCGGTGGCCGCTCGGTCCCCCTCGCCGGGGCGGTGACCTTCGGCGACCTGGAAGAGGGCCAGGTGGGCCTGCTGGAGGATTCCTCCGGGTGGCAAGCTGTGGTCCTGAACGGGGAGAGCGCGGCGACCGCCCTCGGCCTCCGGCCGGGAGACGGCGTCCTGCTCCACGGGACGGGCGGGTAGGCTAAGAAGGATCCCATGGGACAGCGAGTGATGATCACGGGCATCTCCCGGCACCTCTCGGCGAAGCTCGCCCAGCGGCTCGAAGGCGACCCCGCGATCGAGTACCTGATCGGGGTGGACACCGAGGAGCCCGAATACGACCTGGAGCGGACCGAGTTCGTCCGCGCCGATATCAAGAACCCGCTGATCCTGAAGGTCATGGAGACGGCGGAGGTCGACACGCTGGTCCACCTGAACGTGATTGCCACACCGACCCGGGTCGGGGGACGGAGCGCGATGAAGGAGATCAACGTCATGGGGTCGCTGCAGCTCCTGGCCGCGGCGCACAAGTCCGACCGCCTCCGCAAGGTCGTGGTGAAGTCCACCACCGCGATCTACGGCGCCACCGCCCGCGATCCCGCGGTCTTCGCCGAATCCATGGCCATGGAGTCCGCTCCGGTGACGGGCTACGCGAAGGACTCGGTGGAGGTCGAACAGGCCGCCCGTGACTTCGGCCGCCGGCGGAAGGACGTGGTGACCACGATCCTGCGGTTCGCGAACTTCATGGGCTCGGAGATCGAGACGCCGCTCACCCGGTACTTCTCGTTGCCGGTGGTCCCGACGGCCATGGGATACGACCCCCGGATCCAGTTCGTGCACGAGGACGACGCCGTGGAGGTGCTCCGCCGGGCGACCGTCGAGGACCACCCGGGCATCTACAACGTGGCCGCCGACGGCGTGCTCCTGCTCTCGCAGGCCATCCGGATCTGCGGGAAGTTCGCACTCCCCGTGGCGTTGCCTCTCGCCGCCCCTCTGGCCGGGGTCATGCGGCGCATCGGGTTGGTCGACTTCCCGCGGGACCAGCTCCAGTTCCTGGTGTACGGGCGGGTCGCCGACAACGCCCGGATGAAGCATCGGTTCGGCTTCCACCCCGCCTACACGACGCGGGAGGCGCTGGAGGAGTTCGTCGCGGGGCAGCGGTTCCAGCGCTTCGTGACGCCGGAGCGGGCCGAACGCTGGCAGCAGGACGTCTACGACTACCTGCGCCGCAAGGCTCGCCGGGAAGCGGAGGTCTGAGATGCCCGAAGCGCAGGTCATCCACCTCGACGAAGCCCGGCCGGGTCGGTCGGTCGCCACCCGGCGAACCGCCGCTCCCGCCCCCCGCGGCCGGAAGGCGGCGTTCGAACGCTGTCAGGCCATCACGGCCAGCGGGAACCTGTGCCGGAACCGCGCGCTGGCGAACGGGTTCTGCACGGTCCACCGCCCACCGCCCCCCCGGGAGCGCATCGGCCCGTTCGACTCGGAGGACGTCCGGCGTGCCCTGGACCTGGCCCGCCGGCGCCTGCTGGGCCAGTACGAGGTCGACGAGTTCGGCTTCGACCCGGAGTTCACCGAGAAGGTGGTGCTTCCGCTGGTCCGCCCCTTCCACCGTCGGTACTGGCGGGTGGACTGGCTGGGCCTGTCGAACGTCCCGGCGAAGGGCGCCGCCCTTCTGGTGTCGAATCACGCCGGCACCGTGCCGGTCGACGCCCTGGTGATGAAGTTCGGCCTGCTCGACGTCCATCCTGCGCACCGGCACGTGCGGTTGCTGGCCGCGGACCTGGCGTTCCGCATGCCGTTCGTGGGGCCGATGGCCCGGCGGATGGGGAACACATTGGCCTGCAGCGAGGACGCGCTCCGGCTGCTCCGTGCCGGCGAGCTGGTGGGGGTGTTCCCGGAGGGATACAAGGGCGTCGGGAAGGGCTGGAAGAACCGGTACCACCTGCAGCGGTTCGGGCGGGGCGGGTTCGTCGAGGTGGCGCTGCGGGCCGGCGTGCCGATCATCCCGGTCGGGATCGTGGGATCGGAGGAGATCTATCCGATGATCGCCGACCTGAAGCCGCTGGCCCAGCTGTTCGGCTTCCCGTACTTCCCGATCACCCCGACCTTCCCGCTGCTCGGGCCCCTCGGCCTGATCCCCCTGCCGTCGAAGTGGATCATCGAGTTCGGCGAGCCCATCCACACCGAGGAGTACGGGCCGGAGGCGGCCGACGACCCGATGCTGGTGTTCGATCTCACCGACCGGATCCGCGACCAGGTCCAGCAGATGCTGTACCGGAACCTGATGAAGCGCCGCTCGACGTTCTTCTGAGCTGAGCCTTGAGGAGGACGAGCCGCCGGTCCTGTCGGCTCAGGGACCTTCGACTCGGTTCTTCGGGCTGGCGCTCGTCCATCATCCTTCGAAACGCCAGAGGGAGGAGGGCAGGATGGCGGATGTGCGGTGGGGCCACGCCCAGGCCTACGTCGACATGCTGTACGGGGAGGTCGCCGAGTACGTCCCCCGCCCGGTGATCGTCGCCGACCCCTCGGCCGAGGTCGTGGAGGCCATCATCGGCCGGATCTCGGGCGAGATCGTCGCGGTCGACGAGCCGCAGGTCGAATTCGTCACCGACTGGTCGCTGTCGGCCGCCTAGGCGGACCGAGCGGTCAGAGCGGGAACGTGAAGTAGTAGCCGTCCTTCGACATCCCCGCGATCTCGTAGAACCGGTGGGCCACGTCTCGCGCCCAGCCCGACTCCAGCGTCAGCTCGTAGCAGCCGTGCTCGCGGGCCACGTCGAACGCACGCTCCAGGAGCGCCCGGCCGGCCCCGGTTTCCCGGGCTCCCGAGGTCACGATCAGGTCCGGGACCCACGCCTGCGGCGAAACCCGGTTCAGCCGGTCCCGGAACTCCAGCGAGATGAATCCGACCAGCGTGCCATCGTCGGCTTCGGCGACGAGCGACGATGCGTCGGCTCGCCCGACGTGCCGAAGGTAGACCTGGCGCGCCTCGTCAACTGTCGAGGGAGTCAGCGCCGGACGACCGAGCTCCGCCAGCAGCGCCGACACCGCGTCGAAGTCCCCGGCCTCCGCCTTCCGGACCCGCGTGGCGGTCACGGCGAGGGAGAACCGCTCGGGGAGGGGAGGGGTGAGCGCGTCACGCACCCGGATGTCTGCCCCGGCCCGCAGAATCGCCCGGAGCTCTTGTGCGCCGCCATCAACTGGAAGACCGCAGCCACCACGATCAGCGTGAACAGGACGATCAGTGTGATGAAGGTGAACCTCCGCACGGACAGGAGGCTAACAAACGGCCAGGGGCCGCCGGGTCAGCGCTTCGAGCGGGCTCGAACCGGCGCGAACAGCCGGCGCTCGCAGAACTCCCGGTTGCGGACCAGGACCTCGTGGAGGGCCTCTTCGTCGGCCACCCACGGGCGGAGGTCCAACTCGATCGAGATGGCCC
The DNA here is from genome assembly GCA_002413305.1 of Actinobacteria bacterium UBA5176. Classification (GTDB taxonomy): domain Bacteria; phylum Actinomycetota; class UBA4738; order UBA4738; family UBA4738; genus UBA4738. Next base: position 9,310 of record DHWS01000009.1, read on the forward strand.
CGGCGAACCCGTCGGCCGCGACGTCGTCCAGGAACCCCCCCAGCGGCAGCACGCCCTCCTGGTACACGGGCAGGTGCGAGTCCCACCCCTTGCCCGCGTTGTTCGAGAGGTGCACGTGCTGGATCTGGTCCCGGTACTGCGCGTACGTCTCCCGGATGTCGATGCCGGCCACGGCGGCGTGCGAGGTGTCGAGCACCAGGTATGGGAAGCGTTCGAGGTCCTCGAATCCCTGGGAGGCGTGGAACCGCACCCCGCCGCTCTCGCCGCGCAGCCGGATCGGGAACATGTTCTCCACCGCCACCGTCACGCCCGTCCGGGCGCTGAAGGCCGCCAGGTCCGATTCGACCCACCGCCGGAACCGGACCTGCCAGCGGTAGGGCGGATGGATGACCACCAGGGGCGCTCCGACCTCCTCGGCCAGGTGCACGGCCCGGTAGATCTTGCCGGTCGGATCCGGCCCCCACACCCGACGGGTGACCAGCAGGAATGGGGCGTGGATGGCTTCGACGCGCAGACCGAACTCCTCGGCCAGGGGCAGCATGAGGTGGGCCTCCTGCGTGGACGGGTCCTGGGTGACCATGACCTCGACCGCCTCGAAGCCGGCTTCGGCGATGTGCCGGAAGGCTTCCCGCAACGGCTGCCGGAACCACGGGGCAGTCGAGAAGAGGAGTCGGGCGCGCGGTTTGACCTGCTTGTCCTTCATGGGCGACTCGATTGTAGGGGGCGGGCACGGTTCGGACCGAAACGCCATGTGAACGTCGTGTGAAGCCGGCGATCGCGGATGGTTGCCCGCCGGCCGCTCCCACGGGTGGGACGGGCCGCCGGGTAAGCTTCGGAGCGTGTCCGAAAGCGACAACCTGCCCATCACCGACGGCCGGCCCGGCACCTACGAGGTTTGGTTCCTGACGTTCACCGACGCGGCGAGCGGACGTGCCTTCTGGGTCCGTTCGACGCTGCTCAATCCGGTGAAGGGACGCGGCCCGCAGGAGGCCGGCGTGTGGTTCGCCGCCTTCGACCGCTCCGACGCGAACGGGACCTTCGGCATCCACCGCACGACGTCCGGGGCCGAGGTCGACCCGCTGACCTTCCGGGTCCGGATCGGGGACGTGGAGATGGGCTCCGGGTACGCGCGCGGTTCGCTGGCCGGCGGGGGCCACTCGGTGGCGTGGGACCTCGAGTTCCCGACCGGGGAGCCCACCAACCGGCTGCTGCCGGACCTGCTGTACCGGGGGAGCCTCGCGCCGACGAAGCCCTATTCGCCGAACCCGTCTACACGCGTCTCCGGCACGGTCACGCTCGACGGCCGCGAGCTCAGGGTCGAGGGCGCGGCCGCCCAGCAGGGCCACTTGGCCGGTGGCCGGCATGCCGAACGATGGGCGTGGGCGAACTGCTCGGACTTCGAGGGGGAGGAGGCCGTCGTCCAGGCCCTGACCGCCCAGGGCCGGCGCGGGCCGCTCACCACGCCGTACACCACGTTCGTGAGCGTGCTGTGGCAGGGGCGGTGGGTCCGGCTGTCGAAGGTGAGCGGGAAGCGCGACTTCGGCCTGGGCACCTGGCGGATCGACCTGGCGAACCGGCGTCACCGGTTGACCGGTCGGATCGAAGCTCCCGTGGCGGCCATGATCCGGGCCCGCTATCAGGACCCCGACGGTGTGCCCCGGTTCTGCCACAACAGCGAGATCGCTTCGGCCCGCCTGGCGCTGTTCGAGCGGAAGGCCGGCGGGTTCGAGGAGATCGCCCTGCTGGAGTCGCGCGGGACCACGCACGCCGAATGGGCCGGCCGGACGCCCGCCACAGCGGTCGAGCACGAGTTCGCGGAGGTCGGCGCGTGAAGGCACCCGCATGACCGCCCTGGAGTTCCGCGGCCCGTCGAACGTCGCCGACCTGGTCCGCGACGCCGCCACGGACCACCCCGCCAAGACCGCCCTGGTCTTCCAGGGCAAGGCCACGACGTACGCCGAACTGGACGACCGGGTCGACCTCACCGCCGCTGCCCTGGCCGGCCTCGGGGTCCGCAAGGGCGACCGCGTGGCGCTCCTGATCGGCAACGTGCCGGAGTTCGTCACCGGCCTGTACGGAGGGCTCCGGGCCGGAGCCGTGGTCTGCCCGCTGAACATCCTGCTCACCGGCGAAGAGCTCGGCTACATCCTGGCCGACGCGGGGGCGAAGGTGGCCATCACGGAGCTCGGTTCGCTGCAGTCCCTCCTGGACGCCCGGGGCCGCCTCCCCGACCTCGAGACGATCGTGGTGATCGGGGGGCCACCCGCGCCGCCCGGAACCGTCTCGCTGGAGGAGGCCGTCCAGTCGGAGGCCGAACCTCCGCAGGTCTCCACCGGCCCGGAGGACGTCGCGGTGATCGCCTACACGGCGGGGACCACCGCGGAGCCGAAGGGCGCCGTCCTCAGCCACCGGAACCTCCTGGCGAACCTGGACCAGATGGACTCGGTCCCGGACCTGGCCATGGTGCCCGACGACGTGATCTTGCTGGTCCTGCCGATGTTCCATATCTACGCGCTGAACGTGCTCCTCGGCCTGACGGTGAAGAACGCGGCCACCGCCGTCCTGCTCGAACGGTTCGACCCGTTGGAGTCGCTCCGGCTGGTGGAGCGCCAGGGCGTGAGCGTGTTGTTCGGCGCGCCGCCGATGTTCTCCGGATGGCTGTCGCTGGCCGAAAGCGGCTCGGAGATGCCCGACCTGTCGACCGTGCGCCTGGCCGTGTCGGGCGCCTCTGCGCTGGACGGGCACGTCCTGGAGGCGTTCCGGGATCGGTTCGGCATCACGATCTGGGAGGGGTACGGGCTGACGGAGGCCGCGCCCGCCGTGACCACCAACGCGATCGGCCCGGTGGCCAAGCCCGGCTCGATCGGCCTGCCGATCCCGGGCGTGGAGGTCCGCCTGGTCGATGAGACCGGCGAGGACGTCGAAGAGGACGATCCCGGCGAGGTGTGGGTGCGCGGCGACAACGTCTTCTCCGGCTACTGGAACCGGCCGGAGGAGACCTCGCGGGTCCTGGAGGGGGGCTGGCTGAAGACCGGCGACATCGCCTATCGCGACGAGGACGGTTACCTGTTCATCGTCGACCGCAAGAAGGACCTGATCATCGTGTCGGGCTTCAACGTGTTCCCGAAAGAGGTCGAGGACGCCATCGAGCGGCACCCCCGCGTAGCGGAGGCCGCGGTCGTCGGCGTGCCCGACGAGCGGACGGGGGAGGCCGTGCAGGCCTGGGTGGTGCCGGTGGAGGGCGCCTCGCTGACCCAGGACGACGTGCTCGAGCACCTCCGGCCGTACCTGGCCCGGTTCAAGTGGCCCCGAGACGTCCATATCGTCGAGGAGCTCCCGCACCACGTGACCGGAAAGGTGCTTCGCCGGATGCTCCGTGGTGAGGAGCCGGAGTCGCCGGCCGGCGGTGCGGTGGAGCCTTCGCCCGACAGTACTGCTCACGATGAGCCATCATCTGAGCCGGAGGATCGAGAAGAGCCGCCGGACGGCGTGGAACCCCCGCCCGAGGTCAGTTGACGTGCTCGCCGCGGGGCACGGGTTCGGCCTCGCGCTGTTCCCGCTCGGTGCCGCGCTGGTCGCCGGCGTGTTCGCCGCGATGCTCACGCAGCGGTTCGCCGCCCGCCGTCACCCCCACGAGGGAGTGTGGGCGATCGCGCTCTGGATGTACGCGGTGGCCGCGTTCGCCATGTTCCTCGGCGTCGTCCACGGCTGGACCGCCGGCGACTTCCGCGCGTACTGGCTGTTCGGCGCCGTGCTGAACGTCCCCTTCCTGTTCGCCGGCGAGGTCTACCTGCTGGCCCGGAACAACCGCCTCTGGCCGGGCGTGTTCGTCCTGGCCTTGGTCGGGCTGGCGGTGTACGCCGGCGTCGAGGTCTTCCGGGCGCCGATCCATCCGGCGGAGCTCCGGCAGTCGCTCCCGCTGGGCCGCAAGGTGTTCGGCAAGGACGGCCTGCCGAACCTCCTGGCTCAGCTCTACTCGATCCCCGCGTACTTCCTGCTGCTGTTCGGCTTGGTGTGGTCGGCCTGGGGGATGAAGGGGAAGCCCCAGCTCAAGGATCGGACGTTGGGGACCTTCGGCATCGCCATCGGGGCGACGATCGTGGCGATCGGCTCGGGGATCGGCGCCGCTTTCCACATCGTCCCGCTGTTCTCGGTCGCTTTGGCCGCCGGCATCCTGGTGATGTTCCTGGGGTTCCTTCGCGCCAGCCGCCCACACGCGCCCCGGCCGCAAGCTTCGCCCGCGCCGGCGAGATCGTAAAGAGCATCACCGATC
>DHWS01000072.1 GCA_002413305.1 Actinobacteria bacterium UBA5176
CCAGCGGGAGCGCCCTGCGGGCGCGTCCCGTTCCGAGCACGCGGCGCAGGATCAGATAGAGCAGGGAGAACAGCATGGGTCTCCTTCCCGCAGAGAGGAGAGCGCATGCTATCGGTGACCGTCTGTCAGCGGATCGGGGATTTTGAACCCTTCAAGCTTGAGCGGATGATCGGCGCGCTTTCGCAGGCGCAGCGGTCGAGCTACGAGCTGGCGGTCCTGCCGGGGCGGGGGATGCAAGGACTGCAGTCCCGGGAGATCCAGCAGGAGCTTATCGACACCATCGTCTCGTGGATGGGTGGGCTGTTCGCTCCCTATCCGGCCAAGGGAACCTCGGCTCCGGTTCGAGGCTGAGTCCGCGCGTGGGATGGGTCGAAAATGTGGTCGAAAAAGGCCCACCAGTGTGCTTCAGTCGCAGGCGAAGATCCCGGCCGCCTGCTGGTGCAAGAACTCCCTCCACGTGGGGCCGCGCCTCGGGGCCGGACCGATCCCGGCACGTCGGAGCACTGTTGCGATGGTGGTGGCCGAGACCCTGACCCCCAGCTTCACGAGCTCGCCCCGGATCCGCATGTAGCCCCACCTGGGGTTCTCTCTGCCCAGGCGGAGGATCAGCTCTCGGACCTCGGGGTCGAGAGCGGGCCTTCCGGGGAGGGCGGTGCCGCTTGGTCCACTTCCCTGGTGACGAGCTGGCGGTGCCACCGCAGGAGCGTCTCTGCGCGGACCAGGAACGCATCCCACGCATCTCGGCGGAGCAGCCTGCTGGCCGCCGCGAGGAACGCCCTGTCGGACGCACGGTAGACCGGCCGCTTCACCTGCCGGCGGAGGATCGCCACCTGATGACGCAGGATCGCGTTCTCGAGTTCCGCCCTCAGCCGCAGCGCGCTCGTGGGACCGGAACACGCCAAGAATGCGGCGCAGGAGAAGGGAGAGGAGGGAGGGGAACACGGCGCGGCATTGTCGCAGATCGGACCGCTGAAGCGATCTCAGGCCGCGATCGGGTTTCTGGACCCCACGAGGTCGCTTCCGGGGTGAGCGTGGTGCAGAGCCAGCCCAGCTTTGCAGCGACCGGACCTGAGCGGGGAGGGCCGATCAGCCGTTTGTTTCGATGACTCCGTCTTCGGTGACCACGAAGTTCAACCGCTGGTCGGAGCCTTCCTGCGGAACCTCGTCCACGACCTGGACCCCCGAAGGCCAGGCCAATCCGGGCCACCCCCTCGGGCAACCGGGCCAGGAGCCCGTCCCACAATCCCCGTCCCTCGCCCAGACGGCGGCCCGCCCGATCGAAGGCCACCCCCGGGACCAGGATGGCGTCGACGTCCTGCAAGGGCGCTCGACGGGCGAAACGGGGCTGCATCCCCACGTACTCACCCTGGATGATGGGCTGGGAAGGCATCCATTCGGCCAGCTGCATCTCACCCGAGAGCAGGAACGGCAAGTAGGCCCGCCGCCCCTCTCCCTCCACCAGACGGACCAGCAGCGGCCCGGTCGCGACCTGGGTCCCCAGTGCGTAGTACGCCGCCAACCCTTGAGCGTCGCGGAACGCCGGCAGCTCCCACAGGTTGGCGTGGATCGCCTGGGCCAGTGCGAGGCGCTTCTCGGGGTCGATCTGGTCGAGGACTGGCGTCATCTCGGCCCGGAAGTCGGTTTTCAGAGCGATGCCTCCACGACCTCGACGTTCTCGTTCAGGAACTGGTGCATGACGTTCGCCTCGTCGGCCTCGATGACCTTGAGCGCCTTCTTCATCCGGTCGAGGACCTGGACGGCGTCCTTGTCGAACACCTCGCCCTGCAGGAGCTGCTGGATGTCCGCCTTGTACTCCGGCTTGCTGGAGAACCGGGTGAACAGCGCCTGCAGCCGGTAGTAGAGCGTGATCCACTCGTACCAGATCGAGACGCCCCGCTCGATGATCTTGCCGTACTCGTCGAACGCCGCCTTCTCCTGGGAGGGGTCCTTCAGGGACATCTCCAGGGCGTTCCAGGCGAACTGGCCCGACCGCATGGCCACCGAGACCCCGGAGGAGAAGATCGGGTCCACGAACCGGGCCGCGTCGCCGATCAGCATCCAGCCCGGACCCCTGACCTCCTTCATCTTGTAGGAGTAGTCGGCCTCGATGGCGAAGGGGCGCATCCGGGTCGCGCCCTCCAGGGCGTGACGGATGTTCGGCGTCATCGCGGTGAGCTCATTGAAGAATTCCTCATGTGTCTTCCCGGACTTCAGGAAGTGGGACTTCTCCACGACGACGCCCACGCTGGTGATGCCCTCGTAAATCGGGATGTGCCACACCCAGCCCCGCTCCACTGGGAGGAAGTGCACGTGGATGTACTCGGCCGTCTCCGGGGTGGGCGGCTGCACGTCGCGGAACCACGAGTAGACGGCGAACTGGTTGAACTGCTTGTCCTTCTCCCACAGGCCGAGCTGCTTGCCCAGCAGCGTCCGGCGGCCGCTCGCGTCGACCACGAAACGAGAGCGGAGGTCGAACTCGCGGTTCAGGATGCGAACCCGGACGCCGACCGCTCGGTCGCCCTCGAAGTTGACCTTGAGGACGGTCGCGCCCTCCACGACCTCGGCGCCCAGCTCGTTGGCGTGGCGTAGGTACATGGCGTCGAAGATGGCTCGGTCGACGTGGTAGGTGTAATCGGGGTTGAAGATCTTCTGCGGGTAGTCGGCGAAGGTGACCACGAACTCGGAGCCGACCTTGCCCTTGGTCCCGGTCCAGGTGGCCCCGGGCTTCTTGATCCACTGGAAGCTCTCCATCTTCTCCCAGAAGCCGAGGTCCCCGGTCACGATGTTGGTGGCGGGCACGAAAGACTCACCGACGTGCTCGCGGGGGTGGATGTCCCGCTCGAGGATCAAGGCTCGGTATCCGGCCCGTGCGAGGTAGGCGCCGACGGTCGCGCCGCCCGGGCCTCCACCGATGATGATGACGTCTGCGTCCAGCTGATCCGTGCTCGGTTGGGGCTCCTGGTCCGGCATGAGAGACGCTCCTTTCGGGTATGGGTCACTGCCTGTACGAGCCAGTCAAGTGGAATGACTGTACGACAATTGGCTGGCAACGGGTATGAACATGTTCACACCCCTTCTGTGCACTCGGTCACACGTTCGCTGAGCTCGTGAGGCTGCCGGGTCGGCCGACGATGGCCTGATCCACCGCTACAGGTTTCGACCGGCCTTTACACCCCTACGAGCCCAACGCTCGTTCGGCCAGGCGAACGGCATCCAAAATCTTTGCATATCCGGTGCATCGGCAGAGATTCCCTGAAAGCGCCTCCCTTACCGTGGGCTCGCCCGGGTGTGGATTGAGCCGGAGGAGGTCGGCGACCGCGACGATCAGTCCCGGCGTGCAGAACCCGCATTGCACCGCGCCAGCCTTCACGAACGCCTCCTGGACCGGGTGGAGGTTCCCGTCCTTCGCCAAGGATTCGACCGTACGAATCTCACGTCCGTTCGCCTGAATCGCGAGTACCAGGCAGGCACACACAAGCTCGTCGTCCATCCACACGGAGCACGACCCGCACTCGCCCTGCTCGCACGCGTTCTTGGATCCAGCGAGCCCGAGATCCTCTCGCAGCACCGACAAGAGGCTCGACCCCAGCCATGAGTCGGCTTCCCGCCACTCGCCGTTCACTCTTGCTCGCAGAATCATCGCCGCTCCCTTCGATCGCCCGTCTGAGGCCCCGAGGCTCCCAGACAGGCAGGAGGGATTCAGCTCCTCCCCACCGAGAAGAGGGAAGTGCCGTTCACGGTTCAGTGCCCCCCCAGGATCTCTCGAGCGCGCAGTAACGCTTCTTCGGCGACGGTCACCCGCTCCGCGGCAAACCCAGGGGGTCGAGTGGCGTCCAGCCCAAGTCGGGCCGTCGCGCCTCCGTTTGAAGACGGATCGAGCATGCTGCCCGGAAGGCCGCCGATCATGAGCATGTCGCGGTCAGCCTGGAAGCGCGTCGCGACGGCCCACAGCACCTGATCCTCTCTCCTGATGTCGATGTCGTCATCCACGACGACGACCAGCTTCAGGTAGGGATCCCACCCCAGGAGCCCGAGCGCCACCTGCCGGGCCATTCCCGGCGTGCTCTGACGCACCGATACGTAACAATGGAAGTGCGTGCCGGAGGCGGGGTACTCAAGCGCCTGCACATCGGGGAACCGCTCGCTCAGCCTGGCCGACATCTCCGACTCCCGAGGAACCCGGCCGAGATTCAGATGGTCCGCCGCGTTGCCGGAGACCACATCGATGAGGATCGGGTCGCGGCGGCTGAGCATCGCAGAGACCTCGATGAGGTTATTCGTCGACCGAGATGTGGCGTATCCGGAGAACTCCCCGAACGGCCCTTCGTCGGCGTGTTTCGTCGCGTCGATCACACCCTCGAGTACGATCTCAGCACTCGCCGGGACACCGATGCCGTACTGTGGCGTGGTCACGAGCTCGAGCGGCTCGGCGAACAGGCCACCCGCGATATCTCGCTCATCCCGGTCGATGCCGACCCGGGCGGCGCTGGCGAGCATGAACAGGGGGTGCCCGCCGATGACCACCGCCACCGGCAAGGGCACCTTGGCCTCGGATGCAGCTAGCAGGTATCGCCATAGGTGGCCCCGAGAGTGCAGGCTCGTGGCGAGAGAGGTTCTCGAAACGATCATCGACCGGTGGTAACTGGCGTTCCCGATCCCGCTGCGAGGATCCTCGGCCACGATGATCGCGCTGGTCAGGTACGGACCCCGGTCCTGCGCGAAGTGCGTCAGCATGGGCAGTCGGCTCAGATCAACCTCCTCGTCCTTCTGCACCACCTCAAGCACCGGGCCGTCGGGCACGATCCGAGGAGGCATGGCTCGGGAGCTGGCGGCAACGAAAGCGTCGTGGAGGCCCTCGAGGCTCGACCCGAGGAAACGGGCGATCCGCTCCCGGGCTGCGAACAGGTTCGTGACGACCGGGACCGAGATTCCATCGACGTGGGTACACATAATGATCGGTGCCCGGCCCTGGTCCGACAGCTCGCTCACCAGAGCGGTCACGCCCTGATCTGCGCTGACAGTCTCCTCGATGACGAGCACGTCCTCCGGATAGTCGGCGCGGTAGTCGTCCAAGAAACGACGTGCGTCCTGCTTCTTTGACAAGTCGGAACCGTGAACCGGACTCACCCGTCCTCCGATTCGATACCGGCCCACCGGCGGAACAGGTCGTGTTGCACTCTGAACTGGTCAAGGACCTTGCCGACCGTGTGCATCAGCAGATCCTCGATCGACCTCGGGTGGTGGTAGAAGCCTGGCATCGGAGGAAGGATGACGGCTCCCGCCTCCGTCGCTGCGACCATGTTGCGAAGGTGGATGAGGCTGAGCGGCGTCTCGCGAGTGACGAGGACCAAGCGCCGCCGTTCCTTGAGGGTCACGTCGGCCGCCCGGGATAGCAGATCTGCTGCGTGACCGGAGGATATGGCCGCAAGCGTCTTCATGGAACAGGGCACCACCGCCATCCCCACCGTCAGGAACGACCCCGAGGACACCGCGGCGCCGAGGTCCCTGGGGTCATAGGTCACATCCGCGAGCGATTCCACCTGGGCGGGATCCATGTCCATCTCCACTCTGACCGTTTGGCGCGCTCCTTCCGACAGGATCAGATGGGTCTCGATGGTGCCGAGGTCCCGCAGGACGCGGAGCAACATGACGCCGTAATGAGGTGCGCTGGACCCCGAGATTCCGACGACGAGGCGCTCGCGCTGGTTCATGCAGCCATCCACTCCGGGCCGAGATGCCGCGCGCGCGCACGCGCGGGGGTGGCGTGTTCTCGTGGCCGGAACCCGAGCACCGGCCAGACTCGCCCCGCTCTATGCCTCCGGTTGCGTCTGGACAGCAGCTCATTGGCCCTCACGGCCGCACCGCATCTCCCTCGATTCCCCGGAACGGCGAGGACGCGCCCAGGTGCACCATGCGGCGGATCAGATCCTCCTCATCCACGCGGGTGCAGCGACCATTCTCCACTACCACCTCTCCCCCCACGACGACTGCCTCCACGGTCCGGCTGGTCGCCTGGGTCAGCAGCGTGACGGTAGGGTCCACGAACGGAACCGATGAGAGATCGCGGTCGAAACGTATGAGCAGCATGTCGGCCTGCAGTCCCGGCTGGAGTCCCTTCGGCCGAGGTTCAACCCCGATGACGCTGTTGCATCCAGTCGTCGCCATGCGAAGCATCGCCTGCGCGCTCAACGCGTCTGCATCGGCCAGTCGACCCCGCTGCACGTACGCACCGTAGCGGATCGCTTCGAACATGTCCTGCGTGTCGTTGCTCGCGGCCCCGTCAACGCCGAGGCCCACCTGCACATCCAGATTGAGGAACTCCGGGATCGGCGCGAACCCGCTTCCCAGGCGTAGGTTGCTGATGGGGTTGTAGGAGACACCGCACCGGCGGGCCGCCATGAGCGCCCTGTGCTCGGGCAGAACTTGGACGCAATGAACGCCCAGGAACCGATCCCACAAGAAATCGTGCTCGTCGAGGTAGGGCAGCGCCCGTTTCCCAGTATGAGCCAGGCACGCGCGGTCATCGAGGCCCGTCTCACATACATGCACGCTGACACACAGGCCGTATCGGTCGGACAGCTCTCGCGCGCCACGCATACCGTCGGGGCTGAGAGACCGCGGGTTGGGGGCCGCCAACCCAGCCGTGAGCCTGGACCCAGGAACCGAGAACCGCACTGCAAGTTCCTCCACATGCGCCAGCTGGTCCTCGTACGGCTCGAGGAGCCGGGGCTCGAACCCCCACTCCCGTGCCGGGTCGGCCCTGTCTGCCACGCCGCGGCAGTAAACGGCTCGGACACCGACGTCGTCGACGGCAGTGATGATCGCCTCGTGGAACTCCCGGTTCGGATGAGGATGGCCGTGTTCGACGATCGTGGTGGCACCCGAACGCAAGGCCTCGGCCGCAGCACAGGCCGCAGCCACGTAGGCCTGTTCGGGGTCGGCAGCGATGTAGGCCCCGGTCACTGCAAGCAGCCAGTCGCCCAGCCCCTTGCCGTCCGCGACGCCTCGTAGCAGCGCCTGAAAGAGGTGGGTGTGGGTGTTGATGAATCCCGGAAGCGCGTGACACCCGGTGGCGTTCAGCGTGCGAATGCCCGGCGCGGCCACGGTCTCGCCCGGTGGAGCGATTGAGGAGATCCGCCCGTCCCGGACCGAGATGTCTCGCGGCCCGGCCCAGCTCCCACCGCTCCAGACGGTTGCGTTGCGCACGAGCAGGTCCCCGTCCCGAGTCATGGACCGGCAGCAGCTGCGGTTCCCCGAGCCGCGAGCGCGATGTCCTCCGGACGGACCGGGATGCGCAGCAAGGACAGACCGGTCGCATTGCGCAGCGCGTTCACGATGGCCGGCGTCGAGGAGAGCGCGGAGAGCTCGCCCACCCCGTTGACGCCGTACGGCGAGTCCGGGTGGGGCGTTTGGAGCAACTCGATGCGCACCGGCGGCATATCGGCCACCGTCGGGATCAGGTAGTCGGTGAACGAGGGGTTGCGCAGCTTCCCATGGACGACCTGCAGTTCCTCCAGGAGCGCCAGTCCCAGGCCCTGGGCGATCCCGCCCTCGATCTGTCCCTCGACGGCGAGCGGGTTGATGGCCCTGCCGACGTCTTCGGCGATGGCCATCTCGACCACCCGAACGAGTCCCAGATCGAGATCCACGTCGACGACGGCCCGCTGGGCGGCGAAGGCGAAGGCGACGTGGGCGTTTCCCTGACCGGTCTCCGTATCGATGGACGTCGTCGGCCGGTGGTGGTATTCGAAGGACTCCTCGACCGCCTCATCATCCAGCACCTCGGCGAGAGGCATCACGACCTTGCGGGTTCGGATCTCCACCACCGCTCCACCCTCGAACATGAGTTCGTCCAGGGAGCGGCTGAGCGCGCCCGAGGCCCCCTGGAGGACGCGGCGTCGGATGGCCTCACATGCCCCCTTTACCGCTCCCCCCGTCATCCAGGTCTGGCGCGATGCCGAGGAGGAACCGGCGTTGGGGATCGAGGTGTCCGCCTCGTGCACGATCACGGTCTCCAAGCCAAGCTCCGTGCGGGCGATCTGGGCCTGGACGGTCAGGATCCCCTGGCCGCACTCGACGGCCGCGCTCCAAACTTCGGCGGTCGGCTCGCCATCGACAACCGAGAGACGGACCCGCGCCGTGGAGTAGTCGTCGGCGCCCCCGGAGTACCCGATCGCCTTCATCCCCAGCGCGTAGCCCACGCCCCGTCGGACGCCCTCCCCGTGCGTCACGTTGCCGTGGCCCCCGGGCAACATCCACGCTTCGGCCCCGGGGGGCACGTCAGGCAAGGGCATGGCCCGAAGACGGGACAGGAGATCCTCGACTCGTGCGGGGCCATCGATGGGCTGGCCCGTGGGGAGGACCGTTCCAGTGCCCATAGCGTTTCGCAGGCGAAGCTCAAGGGGATCGATCCCAAGGGCCCCGGCGAGCTTGTCCATGTTCGACTCGACGCCGTAACAGGATTGCACCGCCCCGAACCCGCGCATGGCGCCGGCTGGCGGGTTGTTCGTGTAGACGGCGAAGCCATCGATCCGAGCGTTGGGCACTTCATAGGCGCCCGCGGCGAAGTACGAGGCGTTGGCGATCACCACCTGCGACGTGGAGGTGTACGCTCCGCCGTCAAGCAGCAGCCGGGCGGCGACAAAGACGAGCTTGCCGTCTCGGGTCGCTCCGTGCTCGAACCGCATCAGAGCCGGGTGGCGGTGCACGTGGCCAAAGAACGACTCCTCGCGTCCGTAGACCATCTTCACCGGCCGACCGGTTCGAAGGGCGAGCATGGAGGCGTGGATGTGGATGGAGAGGTCCTCCCGACCCCCGAACGCGCCACCCACCCCGGCGAGCACGATGCGCACCTTCTCCGGCGGTAACGCGAGGCTCGCGACCACCTGTTCCAGGTCCTCATGGAGCCACTGGGAGGAAACGTAGAGGTCGACCCCGCCATCCTCCGTCGGAACCGCGAGGCCGGACTCGGGCCCGAGGAACGCCTGGTCCTGCATGCCGATCTCGTACTCGCCGGTGACGACCACCTCCGCGGCGGCCCGGGCCAGCTCCACGTCCCCGTGTCGGATCTTGACGTGGCGAACGAGGTTGCCCCCAGGGTGGAGCAGCGGGGCGTCTCGCTCGAGCGCGGCCCGGGGATCGACGAGCGGCTCGAGGACCTGGTAATCCACCGATATCCGCGCCAGCGCCCTCCGAGCAGCCTCGGGGTGATCGGCGGCCACGACCGCCACCGGCTCCCCCTGGTACCGGACGACATCGGAGGCCAAGACCGGCTGGTCGGCCACCTTCATGCCGTAGGTCTTCCGCCCCGGCACGTCCCGGTGGGTCAGGATGGCTCGGACTCCCGGCATCCCTCGCGCGCCGGTCACGTCGATCTCCCGAATCCGGGCGTACGGATGCGGGCTCCGAAGGGTCAGCCCCCACAACATGCCGTCCCGATGCAGGTCGGAGGAGTAGACAAACTCGCCCTTCACCTTGACGGTTGCGTCCGGGTGCCGCGCGTTGGTGCCGACGCCCTCGCGAACGACCACCCGCCTCGGCGAGGTGATGGTCCGGGCGCGCACGCGAACCCTCAAGGACTCACCCCACGCCACTTGGCTTCCATGCGCCCGAGGGGCGGAGGACAGCGGCGCCAGCTGGGACCATTAGGAAACCTCTCGGAGCAGGGCCAGTTGTCTCCCCCATGTAGTGGCGAGTGATTCACTCCGTCCTTCGTACTCGAACCGGATCCCATCGGTCACGGTGAATCCCGGATGCTCGTCCGTCGTGACCTGGTCCACGCCGATCTCTGCCGCCAGTACCCTTGCCTGCCAGGTCCGAAGCGTGTGGCCTCTCACGTACAGGACCGTGTTGGGGGCTACATAGGAGAGCAGCACCCCGCTTCCCCGCCGAAGGTTCGCGGCCGTCGTGCTGTTCGGCCATACCGCCAGGCGGATGGTGTGCTCGTCCATGACGAGGATTTCCCCGACGCTGAGCATGCAGGGTCTGGGAGCGCCGTCCTCGTCAACCGTGACAATCAGGTACCCAAGATTGCTCTTGGTCTCGAGGTTCCGACCGTCGAGCTCGGTCTGCATCTGCTGCGGCAGCTCACGCCCTACCAGCGTCGACACCGATCCCGCCTTCCTCCACGGCTGCCACCATCGACCTTTGCCACCTTGTCCCTCGCTCAGGTCACGTCGTACTCCCGAAGGTCCACGGTCGGGTACCGGACCTTCGTGTATCGCTCCGACCTGCCGCGCCCGAGCGTCGCGTTCACGATCAGTTTGGATTGAACGGCGTTCTCGTCCGAAGATGGATCCAGGTCGTTCCCGCGTGCGTGAGGCGCGACCAAGGAACCCTGGTCCCAGCGGACCCGGGTCGACAACGCCCACATCACGTCAGCGGGGTCGAAGATATCGACGTCGTCATCGACGATGATCACCGTCTTCACGTTGACATGCGAGGCCAATGCGGCGAATCCGACCGTCTGGGGCTCTCCGGGCTCCGGCCCGCGCATGCTGATGATCGCTGTGAACCCACACGCGTACGGGGGCAGATAGACCTGCCCGATGCGCGGGCTGAGCTTACGAACGGCTGCATCCAGGAGCGGCTCCCTGGTCACGGCGTTGCCGAGAATCAGATGCTCGAAGGACGCCCCGGCGATGGTCTCGAAGATGGGGTCCCGTCGGGTGGTGATGACCTTGATCCGGGCGACCGTTTGCGGCCCGGTCCCCGAGTAATGGCCGGTGAACTCGGCCATCGGCCCCTCCTCGCGCCGCTCCCCGGCGAGCACCTCGCCCTCCAGGACGATCTCGGCGAGCGCCGGAACGAGCACATCACAGCTGAGCGCGCGAACAACCGGGACGGGCGCCCCTCGAAGACCCCCAGCGATCTCGTACTCATCGCCCTCGTACTTGGACGCCCCGGCAATCAGGAGAACCGGATCGACCCCGATCGCAACGCAGAACGGAAGATTCTCGCCGGCCGCCTCGGCCTTCAGGAAGAACTCCCGAACATCCCGCCAGACGTTCATATTGACCCCGGCCAGGTCGCGGTCGAAAATCTGCATCCGGTTGAAGGAGAGGTTGTGTCTGCCCGACTCCGGATCACGGGCGATGACGATCCCAGCATTGATAAAGGGGCCGCCGTCGAGCGGGGCATGCGTTGGGATCGGAATGGTCGCCAGGTCGATGTCTCCGTCCGCCACGACCTCCTGCACCTGACCCGAATCGACCACCTCAGGCGGGGTAGGAGCCGCCCTTCCCGCCACCATCCGCTGGTGAATCTGTTGCGGCTCGCAGCCGAGGGCGATCGCGATCCGTTCGTACGATCCGAGGACGCTCCCCACCACTGGGATCTGGTGCCCCTTCACCTTGTGGAACATGGCCGCCTTGCCGGCCCTTTCACAAGCGTGGAGCACCGCGCCAAGCTCATGGACCGGATCGACCTCGCTGGTGATCTCCACAAGGCAGTCCTGGGCCCGCAGAGCCGCGACCATCGATCGCAGGTCGGAAACCGCGACCGTCTGCCCAGTTTCTATGCTCACCATTCTCTTCCCTTCGGCGTGTGCGAAGTCCGGGAGATCCTTGCCCGGCGCCGGCGAACGGGCGCCGGCACCCAGGCAGGCAACCGCATGTCCCCCCGCGTCATATCCTCGGTCCGAGCCCAGCTAAGGACCGGGCAGATACTGGTTGGTGAACACGGTGGAAATATCGATCCTCTTCTTGATAGCGCCCAGAGACAGCAGAGCATCCTCGACTTGCGACCACCTCTGGGCCGACATGTATCCCATGCCGTACGTTGCGGCGTCTCCGCCGTAGACCAGGCTCTCCTGTTGCACCGCGTTCTGATCCATGGCAGAGGCTGGGAAACCCTTGTTGAACTGCTGCATGTAGCGGTCCAGGGTTGCATAGGTCGTTCGGTACGAATTCCACCCCTTGACCGTGGCCTGGACGAAGTTCTTCACAACGTCTGGATGGGCTGCCAGGTAGGACTTGGTCGTGAACAGGACATTGGAGTACGGGTCGTAGCCGGAGTCCGAGACGTGGAAGTACCCGAACTTGATCCCCTTACTGGCGAGGGTCACGTTCCCGACCCCGATGTACTCCTGATTGATCGCCGTCGGATCCTGGATGAACGGCTGTAGGGCACCGGAGTAGGCGACCTGGTGCACTCCCTTCAGCCCGTACTTCTTGACGATGTAGTCCCACCAGAGGGATCCGGGGAAGATGTAGGCGGTCCGATTCCCGAGATTCTGGAACCCTTGAATCCCCTGCCCCTGGTGATACATGATGATGAAGCCCGTGTGCTGATAGGCGGCCATGAGGGCGACGATGGGGACGCCTTGCGCAATCGCTTGGAGGATAGCATCGGCGTCATCCAGGCCGAAGGCCGCCCGGCCGGATCCCACGACCTGCTCGGGTGAGACGTCAGCGCCCGCCTCCAGGTTCGCGTCGATCCCCACGTTCCGGTAATAGCCCTGGTCTTGGGCGGCGTAGAAGCCCGCCCGCGCGGGCTCCGCGTACCAACCCAAAATGGCCGTGACCTTGGTCAGGGTCGTGGGCGTGGGCGTAGCGCTGCCGCTCGGGGCGCCTCCGCTGGGGGACCCACTGGAAGAGCACGCCGAAAGGGCAAGGGCGAACACTGCGAGGACAAGTATCGACCGCCCTCCGAACCGTGAGCCCATCAAGCCAACCATTGGTCCCTTCCTCCTCTCGCCTCGCGGCTCGAACGCGTTCCGATGTTCGCCGCGAGCGCCGTGAACTGCCCGCCGACTATCCTCCTACGCGACCCGTGATCCCTCCTCTCACTTCCGCCTCGGCACCCGGATCGTGCCGCGTGGCGAGCGCCTTGGAGGCGATGGCGACCGCCCCGAAGAAGATCAGTCCAAGGAGCGAACCGCACAGGGCGGCCGCGACCAGGTAGGGGGTGTTCAATTGCTGCGCGGAAACCGCGATCAGATATCCGAGGCCTCCCTGACCCCCTCCCACCCCGGCGACGTACTCCGCAACAATGGCGCCGATGACCGAGAGCCCGCCGGCAATCTTGAGCCCAGCCATGATGTAGGGCACCGAGCCAGGCACTCGAAGCTTCAGCATCGTCTTCATGGGAGACGCCTTGTACAGGCGGAATAGCCCCCGCATGTCCGGATCCGGGGAATGGAGTCCGACCAAGGTGTTGGACAGCATGGGGAAGAAGCTGATCAGGAACACGATCACGATGATCGAGCGGATGTTCGCCCCGAACCAGATGACCACGAGGGGAGCGATCGCGATCACCGGGGTGGTCTGCAGCACGATTGCGTACGGGAACAAGCTCCTCTCCACCACGGCCGAGAACGCCAGGCAGGTCGCGCCGGCCACTCCGATCACCACTGCCAGGAGCAGCCCGGCGGCGGCAGCCGCGGCAGTCGTCAACACCCCACTCCACAGCAAGCCAGGTGCGTTGAGGGTGGCGCGAGCCACGTCTGTCGGCCTTGGAACGATATAGGAAGGGATGTGCGTCAGCCCGATGCTGAGTTGCCAGATCCCCACGATGGCCACAAAGCCGAGCACCGGGAAGAACAACTTCCTCGTGGTCGACCATCCGACGTGCAGGATCCGGGCACCGCTCCCGAGCGCACGCTCGCTCAATAGGGGAACGGCACTCATGACGACGTCTCCAAGATCTTCCTTACCTCGTTCGCGGCGTTCACGAACTCCGGATCGCTGACGGTCTCCCTGGTCCTGGGCTTCGGCAGGGCCACGTCCACCGCGCCGATGACCTGGGCCGGCGCTCGCGACATCACGAACACCTTGTCGGACATGAGGACGGCCTCGTAGATGCTGTGCGTCACCATCAGATACGAGCTCCCCGCCTTGAGACAGACGTCCATGAAGACGATGTCGATCACTTCGCGGGTCAGCTCATCAAGGCTGCTGAACGGCTCATCGAGCAACAGCAGGCGGGCCTCGGTCATCAGCATCCTGGCCAGGGCAACTCGTTGGCGCATGCCCCCGGAGATCTCTCTCAGATGGTATTTCTCGAATCCGGTGAGTCCGACCATGTCGATGCACACGCGAGCTCGATCGGAGGCAAGTTCCTTGTCCATCCCAACCAGTTCCGCCGGCAACAGGATGTTCTGCAGCACGTTTCGCCACGGCAGCAGAGCAAGGCCCTGGAACATGAACCCGACTTCCGGTCTGGGTGATTTCACCGGTGCGCCCATCACTCGAACGTCGCCCGAGTCGTAGGGCAGCAGGCCGGCGAGGACCCTGAGAAAAGTGCTCTTGCCACAGCCGCTCGGGCCGATGATCGCCGCAAACTCCCCGGGCGATAGCGTCATCGTGATGTCGGCAAGCACCTCGAGAGAGTTCCCGTCGCGCACGAACCGCTTCTTCAGGTGACGAGCGTCGAGGACTGGCCCGGCGTCCTCCTGAACGGCCAGCCCACCGACCGATCGCAGGACCGAGGACTCGGCCGGGGAGCCAGCCCTGGCGGGGGCACTCGCGAGGTGCTCACGGGGTTGGTCCATGATCGTCATGGACGCCCGAGGGTGGCGACGTCGCCGAGCGCGTCGACTGCGGCATTGGGAGCGCCAGCGCTCGTCAATCGCGCGTTTGCCTCTTCGAGAGTCCTCGGCGGAGGTGTCGGTTCCAGCCCGAGCAGCCTCGCGGTGTTGTTGCCAAGGTAGCCCTCCAGGTCCTCCTCGTTCAGGTTGAAGCCCTGAGGGGGGTCCATGCACAGGACCTCCAGCTCTCGCATCCACATCCCGGGCTCGTTGGGAGGGGAGTCGGTGCCGAAGACGAGCTTGTCCTTCGGCATCTCCTGAGCGAACTCGACGATCCGCGACTGCAGCAACCAGCCCGACTCGCCGTAGACGTTGGGGGAGTCCAGGATCATGTAAAAGGCCTCGAAGCAGTACACCCCGCCGGTCTGGATCCCGAAGTGCCCGATGATGAAGTTCACGCTCGGGAACTCCCGGATGATCTTGTAGTACTGGGTGGGGATGCTGTACGGGCCGTCGCCGGTGTGCAGCAGGACCACCACCCCCAGCTCGGCGCAGACCCGAAGGGCCGGCCGCAGCCAGTCCAGGGCCCGGTCAGGCCGGTAGGCGTGCATGTTGGCGTGCAGCTTCATCATCTTGAAGCCGTACTCCCTGACGTGGAACTCGAGCTCCTTGGCCCCGTTCTCCGGGCCGAACCGGGGGTTGTAGGTGAAGTCTCCGATGAACCGGTCGGGGTAGCGCTGCACCAGCTCCACGATGTAGGCCATGTAGTCGCGGACGCCCTCCCGGCCTCCCCGCATGCCGTCCTGCCATACCGTGTTGCCGGGCGGAGGTTGGATGCAGCCGTAATCGATCCGCCGCGGCTTGCCGTTCACCCAGTACGGGCCGTCCATCATCTTGAGCATCCGCTCGCCGGTGAACGGCTCCCCGTTGTGGCGCCAAGCCTGGTCGACGACGTTGGTGGGATGGAGGTGGGTGTCGATGATCATTGGGGTCCTCCTTGGAGCTCATTGACCACGATCGTGTGATCAGTGGTGGCCATCACGCCCGGGCTCGATGTCGGCGAGCGGTTCCCTTGCCGACGTCGAGCTGGCAGGGGAGTACCGTCGGAGAGGGAGGAATCGTCGCCAACCGTTTCCCCGAGGATCCACCGGGGACTCCCCACGGTTGGCCCGCCGCCGTCCCGTCGAGAAGAATCCGAACCCTTGACTGTTTGCGACAGTCGCGTACGGAGCGCCACGACGTGTGCCCGCGCGGCCTGCTCAGCAGCATCGGGGTCCGCCGCCACGATGGCCGCAAGGATTCGCCGATGCTCCCTC
The DNA here is from genome assembly GCA_002413305.1 of Actinobacteria bacterium UBA5176. Taxonomy (GTDB): domain Bacteria; phylum Actinomycetota; class UBA4738; order UBA4738; family UBA4738; genus UBA4738. The sequence continues at coordinate 15,784 of DHWS01000072.1, forward strand.
ACGGCCAGGCGAGATGCCTCCTTACCCCGCCAGAGCGAATGCAAGGCCAGGTGGGCCCTACCCTGCACCCGCCCGAGCATCTCGCTGAGGTGTGGGTTGCCCCCGAGCTCTCGGATCCGTCGGTGGAATTCGATATCGAGCTCGGTATGCGTCTTGTCATCGTCGTCCCGCAGCACCGCCTGCTCATGCCGCTCAAGGATCAGCTGGAGGGCAGCCGAGGTCTCGGGATCCACGTGCTGGGCGGCCAGTCGGGCAGCCAGGCCTTCCAGGACCTCCCGGACCACATACAACTGGAGGAGATCGATGGGTTCGACTCTGGCTACCTCAGCCCCCCTGTGAGTGACGTGCTCGGCCAGCCCCTCATGGATCAACCGCTGAACTGCTTCACGGACGGGGCTGCGACTAATCCGCATCTGTCTGGCCAGATCCGGAACGCTGAGCCGATCCCCGGGGAGCAAGCGGTATGCAAGGATTGCGTCGCGGAGCTTCTCGTAGGCCCGAGTCGCCAGAAGCTCCACCGGCTCCACGCTGTCGAGCACCGCTCCGTCCAAGGAGGCTCCTCTCAAGCCCGATGCGACATATTGCATGTAACACGCCGCCTAAGTCAACTCAGCGGAGCTCGAATCCCGCCCTCGCCTGCAAGCTCTCTAGCGTCGGATTGGCGGCAACCATGAGTCGGCGATTCATGGAGG
>DHWS01000146.1:0-717 GCA_002413305.1 Actinobacteria bacterium UBA5176
AGATGTGTATAAGAGACAGCAGGTTCGGGGATGACCCGACCCTGAAGGGTTCAATTACCCGGATCGCGTTCACGCCGCGCAGCGGTACTCATGGATCAGCCCGCCCAGGACGTCTCGCCGTCGAACGTGCCCGGTTGGACCCGTGTGGACGATGCTCCGTCGGCCCGATGGCGCCATGAGATGAAGGCCCCTGTGCGGCCTCTCCTCCATGTAGTGACCGACGTAAGCCCGGAGCACCCGCTCGAGGTGCCGACGACCGTAGATCAGGACGTGGTCCAGGCACTCTGAGCGCACGGTCCTCACGAACCGCTCGGCGAAGGCGTTCGCCCGAGGTGCCCGGATCGGTGTGCGCACGATCCGGACGCCCTCAGCTCGGAACACCTCGTCGAACGGCCCCGAGTACTTGGCGTCCCGGTCCCGGATCAGGAACCGGACGCCCCCCAGACGATCATCGATGGCGAGGTTGCGGGCTTGCTGGGTGACCCAGGCCGAGTCGGGGTGCGCGGTGACCCCTACCAACGTTGTTTACTCGCCGGGTCTGAAGCTCGATGAAGAACAGGACGAAGATGGTCTTCAACCTGATCGTCTCCACCGTGAAGAAGTCACAAGCCAGGATCCCCGCCGCCTGGGACCGGAGGAACTCGGACCATGTGGGGCCTGCCCGGCGGGGAGCGGGATCAAGGCCGTGGCGGAGCAGGATGGTCCGGACGGTCGTCG
>DHWS01000146.1:914-3188 GCA_002413305.1 Actinobacteria bacterium UBA5176
GTCCGGACGGTCGTCGCCGAGACGGGAAGGCCCAGCTTCAGCAGCTCGCCGCGGATCCGCTGGTATCCCCACCGGGGATTCTCCCTGCCGAGGCGGACGATGAGATCCCGGATCTCCGGATCGACCGGTGGCCGGCCGGGGCGACCGCTCCTCTTGTACGTCCACTTCTTGGCGACGAGCTCACGGTTCCAGCGGAGCAAGGTCTCCGGCCTCACCAGGAACGAGGACCAGGTGCTCCTCGGCAGGGCCCGGCTCGCTGCCGCCAGCACGACCCGGTCGAGCCGGTGGAGCCGAGGGCGCTTGACCTGCCGCTGAAGCACCTTCACCTGGTGCCGGAGCACGAGCAGCTCGATGTCGCGCTCGTCCTGTGGGCGGCGTCCCGTTCCGAGCACGCGGCGGAGGATCAGATAGAGCAGGGAGAACAGCATGGGTCTCCTTCTGGAATAGAGGAGAGCGCATGCTACCGGTGCCCATCATTCAGCGGATCGGGGATTTTGAACCCTTCACGGTCTTGTCCGGTTCATCGGAGTGTCGAACCTCAGCGCCGACCTTCTCAAGCGCTGCGAGGACGTCCAGCACGTCGATGCCGTGGAGAACTAGTGCTCACTGCTGCACCGGAACGAGTACGAGGCGCTGCGCGCCAACTGCGAGCAACAGGGGACGGCGTTCATCGCGTATGGCCCGCTTGCCCTCGGACTGCTGACTGGAAAAATCGACTCACGCACATCCTTCACCGCCGCGAGCTGGGGCCGTGGCAAGACCGTCGATGAGCTGTCGAGCTATCAGCGCTCTCTGTTCGGCCCTGATGTGCTGCCCGGGCACCTGCGCTACGTCGAGCGCGTACGCAGGGTCGCCGACCGGATCGGTGTTCCAATGGCACAGCTCGCCCTGGCCTGGGTGGTTTGTCGGGACGAGTTCGCCGTGGCGATCGCGGGCTCGAGCTCCCGAGAGAACACGGCGCAGAACGCCTTGGCAGGTGACATCGAACTGAGCGAAGCGGACCTTCGGGAGCTCACGGACCTATCAGACACACAGGAATGAGCGCTCGCTCATCGACACGCCGCGGCGGCGCGAAGCGAAGCCATTATGAAGCTGCGAGCCAAAGGGAACCTGGCCGCGGTCGCCCGCTTGGGCCTTGATGTTCCAGCCGGGTCGCATCGCGCGGGCTGCCTGCGCCGGGGCGCGTGGACGTTAATGACCCAACGACGGGCAGCTCCCCTTCGGCGCGGATGGCGTCTCGGTGCTTTCGGCTCCTCTAAAGTCGCTGCTCCGCGGGCGGGGGCGGCGGCGCGGAGAAGTCCATGCCGTGCGCCTCTTCGATCTTCCCGCGGAACCACGCGTCGAACTCGTGCTCCGACGTCGCCAGCTTCCCCAAGAACTCATCGCCCCCGGGGCCGTCGTGAACGGCGATCACCGTGTGTTGGCCGTCGGGCGTCTGCTGCAGCCACGCCCGGTGGCCCGTGAGGCCATACCGCTGGTTCATCTCCTTGAACTCGGCCTTGCGCGGCCCATTCAGCTCCGCGATCCAGGCCTCCCAGCTCTCCTTCTTGCCAGGCACGATCGGAACCGCTATCGCTCCCATAAGACCTCCCTCGCTCGGAACAGCATCTCCGCTCGCAGCCGGACCCTATCCTACGCGATGCCCTGGTTGCCATCCCGTCGCGCCCCGTGTGTAACTGCGCGCGCCGGGGCGCGTGGACTTTAGCCCACGGCGCTCGATCGAGGCCGAGGCAGCTCCCTTCGGCCCTGCGGGAGGGGACTACGCCTCGACGAGGAACACCACAGTCTCGGGCAGCACGCCGTCGTACTCCATCGCCTGCGCGAACTCCGGGGTCTGCATCGCGGCCATGACGGCATCCATGTCGGGAACGTCCATCAGCAGCCCCACTTGGGTCGGGTTCTGTGGGTCTACGAACGTCCGGGCGTTGGTGATGCCGAGGGGGCCGAAGACCTCGGCGCGCTTCGGCGAGGCAAGCCAATGGTCCTTGTCTTTAACGTCATGGTGGGCAATCACGGTGGGCACGGTGCCTCCTTTGGTCGTGGGCCGAGCGGTAGTGCCGGCCCCGAATAGAAGCGTACGCCCTGTACCTCATCCCTGTGGTGACGGCGCGGGCGACACGCTGAGAGCAGGGCCCGACCCCTTTGACCGGGAGCGAAGAAACCGGCAAGACGGGCGGCGAGCGCGAGGAGCTCCGTCGTCTCCGCCGGGAGGTCCGGGGATCCATGCCGGCCCGATCGGCTCCTCACGGCGGCACCGATCCGTACGTCGGTGAC
>DHWS01000103.1:0-2988 GCA_002413305.1 Actinobacteria bacterium UBA5176
ATCTTCATGAGCGCCGTGACCGGGCTCGACTGGGCAACGTGCCGAGTCGTGCTCGAAGAGCGTCTTCCGGGCGCGGTGGCGCAGGCCATAAAGGACGCCGACACGTTCTTCGGCATCGAGCTCCCCGCCCTCACCGAGTGGGCGTTCGGTCCCGAGCAGGCAGCCGCTATCCACCAGCCCGTCCTGTCCGTGCTCGGCACCCAGACCCAGCCCCTGTGGGTGGAGGTCGCCGACTTCCTGCGCTCTTCCCTCCCGCACGTCGAGGACTGCACGATCGATGGCGTCGGCCATCTCCTGCACATCCAGCGTCCCGAGCCCGTCGCACGAGGGATGGCCGAGTTCTTGGGGAGCAACTCCATGGCCGGAGACTGACGCCGGGTCCAACACTGCGGGCCAGCGGCGCCGACCTCGCCCTCGACGCTGTGGACCGACAACAGGTACTTGGTCATGGTGGCCCTCCTCGTGATGGGCGGGCACTTCCCGCCTCTCACCCAACTACGGGCCGTCTTCACCGCCCGGGTCACGTTCACCCGGGCCCGCTCGGCCGCGGAGGCGGCGCGGCGATCCGGCCCCCCGAGACCAACCGCCCCGGCCAGCCAACGGGAAGCGACAGTCCGGTCATCAGCGCGAGAAGGCCCGTGACCCAAGCCGCGAAGGTTGCCATCGGCCTCCGCATGAGGACCCGATGTGTACACCATCTCTATCAGTTCCAGATGGGGCTGAGTGGGGCGGGCTGGACTCGAACCAGCGACCGGCGGATTATGAGTCCGCTGCTCTGACCAACTGAGCTACCGCCCCGGGTTTCGGAGCGACTATAGCCTCGCGCCGGAGACCACCGGGAGGATGCGCGAACGAGAGCTTCGGCGGTGGGGAGGACTCGAACCCGACCTTGGGGATGACAGGTCAGCCTGAGTGAACGCTGCAGCGTCGCCGGCTCACAGAAGTTGCAGCACCTGGCCCGGCAGGATGAGGTTCGGGTCGGGACCGATGACGGATCGATTGAGCTCGTACAGCGCCGGCCAGCCGCCGGCGATCTGAAGCTGCACGGCGATCCCGGAAAGCGTGTCGCCCGCGCGGACGGTGTACGTGCCCGCTTGCGTGTGGTCAGTCTCAGCAGGCAGGTGCTCGGTCGCCACAGTAAGGTGCTCCCCCCCCGCAAGGCAGCCCTCGTCCGCGACGCTGATGTCCACGTCCAGCCCACCGACCTGGCAGGCCTGCTTCCCGAATGCACCCGCGTACTGCCATGCCCGCTGCCCCGGCTTCGACCACAGATTGTTGGACAGTCCCGGGATGCGGTGTGGGTCTGCTTGGGGATCGACCTTGTGCGTGATCCATGAAGCGGCCCAGACCCAGTCGGGCCGGTCACTCCGCGTCTCGAGAGGTATCAGCGCCCTGGGGTTGGAATAGACCCCCGGCCGAAGCCCATGGGCGCGGACGGCATGAGACCAGCCGCACATGTAGTCCAGGGACCCTTGCGGTGAGGCGTCATACGTCCGGCCCTCGAGATCCAGGCAGATCGGCGTACCGGTGGCCGAATGGCCGAACCGCGCGGCGATCTGACGTGCCTCGTTGCCATCCTCTTCACCCTGACCCCTGGTGAGGAGATGGACGTCCCCCTGTTGGCGACCGACGTAGGTGAGAAGGAACCGGGTGATCCCGTGAGCCACGTATCGCCGGAGCTGGTCGGGAGTCCACCCAGAGCCGCCGGATCGGGGACCGCCCACATAGACGTTCCACCACGACCCACCGATCTGGTTCAGCATCGCCTTGGCTTTGTCGGCTTCGGGCGCTCCCGCCCTGTCCAATCCGTGCAGAGCCATCAGTTCCCCTTCCTCGAGACTCCGGCCGGATGGAGTCAAGCGACGTGCATACCACATGCACCATCCCCGCTGCAGGGGCTGGGAGCTGCAAGCAGCTGGGGGCATCTGTCTCGTACATCCTGGGCACGTCGGGGCGTGGGTCAAGGTTGAACGACAGCACCGCCGGTGGCTCCGGGGGCGGGACTCGAACCCGCAACCTTCGGCTTAACAGGCCGCCGCTCTGCCGATTGAGCTACCCCGGATCGCGGGCCCGGACGAGCCGTTCGGCCAGTCTAGCAGCGGACATCCGCCGCTCTGCCGAAGGAGCCGACGGTTTACGCTGCATGCGGCAGGGCAACGAACCTACCGAGGCAAGGAACCATTGGGGCCGGGCGAAGGAGGCGAGCGATGAGGTTCAGACTCGGATTGATCCTGGGCATCGGGATCGGGTACGTCCTCGGCACGAGGGCCGGCCGGGAGCGGTACGAGCAGATCCGCGAGGGGTGGAGCCGGTTCTCCGGTTCACCCACGGTTCGCCGGGCCGCCGGCCGGACGAAGGACATGGCGGGCGAACAGGGCAAGCGCGCGCTCCAGGTGGTCCAGCAGGGCGTCGAGAAGGCAGGCGCGGCCGTGAAGGACCGGCTCGGCAAGGACGAGCCGCTACCCGACGGCCAGCAGTCGGGGCTGTAGCCGCCTACTCCAAGTAGTCGCGGAGCTTCTGGGATCGCGAGGGGTGGCGGAGCTTCGACAGCGTCTTCGATTCGATCTGCCGGATCCGCTCTCGGGTCACGCCGAACTCCCGGCCCACCTCCTCCAGCGTCCGGGGGTGCCCGTCCATCAGGCCGAACCGGAGCTGGATGACCTTCTTCTCGCGTTCCGACAGCGTGTGCAGGACCGATTCGAGCTGCTCTTGGAGCAAGATGAAGCTGGCGGCGTCGATGGGCACCACCGCTTCGGAGTCCTCGATGAAGTCGCCGAGATGGGAGTCCTCCTCCTCGCCGATCGGCGTCTCCAGCGAGACCGGCTCCTGGGAGACCTTGAGGATCTCCCGGACCTTGTCGGCCGGCACGCCCATCTGCTGGCCGATCTCCTCGGGGAGCGGCTCCCTGCCGAGGTCCTGCAGCAGCTGGCGCTGCACGCGGACCAGCTTGTTGATGGTCTCGACCATGTGCACGGGGATGCGGATGGT
>DHWS01000103.1:3179-3703 GCA_002413305.1 Actinobacteria bacterium UBA5176
CGGGCCTGGTCGGCGATGGCCCGGGTGATGGCCTGGCGGATCCACCACGTGGCGTAAGTCGAGAACTTGTAGCCCTTCGAGTAGTCGAACTTCTCCACGGCCCGGATCAGGCCGAGGTTCCCCTCCTGGATCAGGTCCAGAAACAGCATCCCCCGGCCCACATAGCGCTTGGCGATCGAGACCACCAGTCGGAGGTTCGCCTCGATCAGCTTCTTCTTGGCGAGCTGCCCGTCCCGTTCGACTCGCCGGCAGAACTCGGTGGTCTCCAGGCGGGTCTTGGGGCGGTAGGCGCGGGCCATCTTCTCTCGCCCGATGCCCTCGTGCTTCAGGCGCTTCTCGGGATCGAGCTGGTGTTCGCGGATCCTGACCACCGAGTCGACCACCCGGCGGAACTGCTTCTGGTCGACCTTCGACGCCGCGCCGTCGAGCGTGATCAGCAGCTCGGTGGCGAACTCCCCACCCTCGATCCGCATGGCCAGGTCGACCTCCTGGGCGGCGGTCAGCAGCGGGACCTTGCCGATCTC
>DHWS01000101.1:0-1927 GCA_002413305.1 Actinobacteria bacterium UBA5176
CGCCTCGGCATCACCCACGCCCAGCTGGCGGAGGTCAAGCCGGACATCGTGACCTGCTCCATGACCGCCTTTGGGGCCACCGGCCCCTACCGCGACGTCCCCGCCTTCGACCTGATCCTGCAGGCGATGGGCGGCGGCATGTCGATCACCGGCCAGCCGGGCGGCGACCCGGTCCGGGCCGGTATCCCGATCGGCGACCTGGCCGGGGGCGTCTTCGCCGCCCTGGCAGTGTGCGCCGCTTTGCTCAAGCGGCAGCGGACGGGCCAGGGCGAGCACGTGGACCTCGCCCTCCTCGACGTGCAGGTCTCCCTTCTGACCTACGTCGCCCAGTACTTCCTGACCGACGGCCGGGTGCCCCAACCGATCGGCAGCTCGCACCAGAGCGCGGTGCCTTACCAGTCCTTCCGGACCGCCGACGGCCACGTCGTGGTGGCCGTCTTCGGCGAGAACTTCTGGGCTCCGTTCTGCCAGGTGCTGGGCCTGCCCGAGCTGATCGAGCGCTATCCCACCAACGCCGAGCGGGTGGCGGCGCGCGAGGAGCTGGTGCCGCTGATCCAGGCGCTGATGGCGATCCGCACCACCGACGAGTGGGTATCCGAACTGTGGAAGGTGAACGTGCCGGCGGGACCTGTGAACACTGTCGACCGCGTCCTCAGCGACCCCCAGGTGCTGCACCGGGCGATGGTGGTCAGCGACGGCGAGCGCAGCCTGGTGGGCAACCCGGTCAAGACGGGCTCGGCGGATACCTTCACACCCGCGCCGGCGCTCGGACAGCACAACGCCGAACTGCTGAAATGACGCAGGTCGCGTTCGACGTGGGAGGCACCTTCACTGACTTCGTGCTGCAGGATGACGCAGGCCGGCTGCACACCGCCAAGCGGCTGACCACCTACCCCGATCCCAGCGACGCCTGCCTGGCCGGCCTGGACGCCATGATGCGGGAATCGGGCGCGTCCTGGAACGACCTGGCGCGCGCGGTGCACGGCACCACGCTGGGCTCCAACGTGGTGATCGAGCGGAAGGCGACCGGTGTCGGGCTGGCGACCACCCGCGGCTTCCGGGACGTGCTCGGGATCGGCCGCCAGAAGCGCTACCAGCTCTACGACCTGCAGATCGAGAAGCCCGCGGCTCTCATCGACCGCACATGGGTGTGGGAGGTGGACGAGCGGGTCCTGGCGGACGGCGCCATCCACCGGCCGCTGGACGAGACTCAGGCGGCGGCGGCCATCGCCGGCATGCGCGAGCGCGGCGTGCGGTCGCTGGCGATCTGCTTCCTGCACAGCTACGTCAACCCGGAGCACGAGCGGCTCTTCGCCAGGCTGGTCCGGGAGGCGGCGCCCGAGATCGAGCTCTCTCTCTCCTGCGAGGTCTCGCCCCAGTTCCGCGAGTACGAGCGGACGAGCACGACCGTCGTCAACGCCTACCTCGTGCAGGCCGTGCGCGAGTACCTGGGCAGGATGGGCGCCGAGCTGCGCGGCCGGGGCTACGGAGGCCGGCTCTTCATCATGCAGTCGGGCGGCGGCGCCGCCACGGCGGAGACGATGGCCCAGTTCCCGGTCCGCATGATCGAGTCGGGCCCGGCCGCGGGCGCCCTGATCGCCGCCCGCTACGGCGAGCTGACCGGCCACCCCGACCTGATCGCCTTCGACATGGGAGGCACCACAGCCAAGCTCTCGCTGATCGCAGGGGGCAAGCCGCAGACGGTGGACACGTTCGAGCTGCACCGCGTGCGGCTGGCCGCCGGCAGCGGCATCCCGATGAACGTGCGCTCGCTGGACCTCGTGGAGATCGGCGCGGGCGGCGGCTCCATCGCCCGCCCCGCCCTTGGCACCATCCAGGTCGGGCCCGACAGCGCGGGCTCCCAGCCCGGCCCCGTCTGCTACGGGCAGGGCGGCGCCGAGCCGACCGTCACCGACGCCAACCTGGT
>DHWS01000101.1:2149-5654 GCA_002413305.1 Actinobacteria bacterium UBA5176
CGCTCGGCATGTCGGTCGAGGAGGCGGCCTGGGGCATCCACGCCCTGGTGAACCTGAACATGGAGCTGGCCACCCGGGTGGTCTCCATCGAGCGCGGATACGACCCCCGCCGGCTGGCGTTCGTGGCGACCGGAGGCTCAGGCCCCGTGCACGCCGGCCGCCTGGTCCAGGCGCTGGGCGTCCAGGTCCTGATCCTGCCTGCCGCGGCGGGCGTCGCCTCCGCCATCGGCCTGCTCTCGGCGGACGTCAAGGTCGACCTCTCGCGCACGCACCTGGTCCGGCTCGACGACGTGGACGCGGACCAGGCCGAGGCCATCTACGCCGACATGCAGCGGGAGGCCACGGTCCTCCTGCGCACGCCGCCGGCGGCCTTCGTCCGGGAGGTGGACCTCCGCTACGTCGGCCAGGGCTATGAGCTCACGGTGCCGTTCGAGGAGGCCCGCCGGGCGTTCGAGGAGCTCTACACCCGGCGCTACGGGCAGGCCAGCCCGAACGAGATGGTCGAGGCCACCACCTGGCGGCTGACGGCGATCGGCGAGCGGACGCCGGTCGAGCTGCCTCGCTTCGCCGCTCGAGCCCAGGCGACGGCGCGGGCCCGGAGCGCCTACTTCCCCGAGTGCAGCGGCTACCTGGAGGTGCAGGTGCACGCGCGCGACGAGCTGTCCCCTGGCCAGGCCCTCGAGGGCCCGGTCATCGTGGAGGAGAAGGAATCGACCACCGTCCTCCCGCCCGGGCTGAAGGCGGTCGTCGACGACTACGGGAGCCTGCTCGCCTCATGAACGGCCGTCCCGACCCCATCACCCTGGGCGTGGTCTGGGGGGCCCTGCAGTCGATCTGTGTCGAGATCGGCAGCACGGTCCAGCGCACCGCCTACTCGATCCAGGCCCGGGAAGGCCAGGACTTCTCCGTGGCGGTGTTCGACGCGCAGGGCCGGATGAGCGCCCAGGGCCCTTACAGCCCCGGCCACATGGGGGCCATGAACTTCGCGATCCGCAACTTCCAGGAGGCCTTCCCCGTCGAGACCCTGAAGCCGGGGGATGTGCTCCTGCTCAACGACCCGCAGCTCGGCTCCGGCCATTTCCCGGACTTCCTGATGACCATGCCCGCCTTCTGGGAGGGGGAGCTGATCGGCTTCGGCGTGAACCTCGTCCACCACACAGACGTGGGCGGCTCCCGGCCGGGCAGCCAGGCCGTCGAGGGCATCTTCGACTACCACCAGGAGGGCCTGCGCATCCCGCCTTTGAAGATCGTCGAGGAGGGGCGCGAGAACGAGGCCGCGCTGGCGATCATCGGCGCCAACTCGCGCGTGCCCCGCAACGTGCTGGGCGACATGCGCTCTCAGCGCGCCTCCCTGTTGGTCGGCGAGCAGCGGATGTCGGAGCTCTACGCGCGCTTCGGCCGGGAGACCGTGGACGCCTGTATCGAGACGATGCTCGACGAGACGGAGGCCCGCGTCCGCGCCCGCATCAGCGAGATGAAGGACGGCGAGTACCGCTTCAGCGACTTCATGGACGATTACGGCCCAGGTACGCCGCCGCTCAAGATCGCGGTCAAGGTGACGGTGGCCGGCGACCAGCTTTTGGTGGACTTCGACGGCACCGACGACCAGACCGAGTCGGGCCTCAACAGCTACTTCAACTACACGCGGAGCTACGTCTACGCCGCGCTCAAGTGCCTGACCACCCCGCACGAGCCGATGAACGCCGGGGCCCTGCGGCCCTTCCAGGTCGAGGCCCCCGAGGGCTGCTTCCTGAACCCGCGGCGGCCGGCCGGTGGCGGGCCCCGGGCCGCGATCTGCTCGCGCGTCTTCGAGGTGGTGCTGGGCGCCCTGGCAGCCGCACTCCCCGAGTCGGTGACAGCGGCCAACTCGCATTTCTGCAACGCCACGTTCGGGGCCTACGATCCGGTCCGCCGGCGTCGCTTCGTGGGCTACGAGCTGATCCACGGCGGGATCGGAGCCCGGGCGGCCAAGGACGGCTGCGAGGCGATGTCCTCGCCCTACAACGCGGCCAACATCCCCGTGGAGGCGGTGGAGTCGACGACGCCTGTGATCGTGGAGCGGTTCGAGCTCATCCCCGACTCGGGCGGCAGGGGCAGGTTCCGGGGTGGCCTCGGCGTGCGCCGGGACGTGCGGATCCTGGGCGAGTCGATCAAGTTCACCAACCTCTCCGAGCGCCATCGCTTCCGCCCCTTCGGCGTGCTGGGCGGGGAGCCCGGTCAGCTCGGGCGGACGGTGGTCAACCCGGATTCGCCTGGCGCCTACGAGATCGGCGGCAAGGCCTCGGTGGACCTCGAATTCGGCGACGTGGTGTCCTTCCAGCTGGCCGGCGCCGGCGGCTATGGGAACCCCGCCGAGCGCGACCCCAAGGCGATCGAGGAGGACATCCGGCTGGGCCTGGTGACGCGATGGTGACCCAGACCGCGCTTCCCATCCGGATCGTCATCGGCAAGCCGGGCCTTGACGGCCACGACCGCGGCGCCAAGGTGGTCGCCAAGGCGCTCAAGGACGCCGGCATGGAGGTCATCTACACCGGCCGCCACCAGACGGTCGACGCGATCGTGGCGGTGGCGATCCAGGAGGATGCCGAGGCGGTCGGGCTCTCCGTGCTCTCGGGCGCCCACATGGACTACTGCAGCCGGCTCGCCGCCAGGCTGAAGGAGCTGGGGGCGGGCGACATCCTGCTCCTGGTCGGAGGCACCATCCCGCAGGCCGACCGGCCGGCGCTGGAAGCGGCCGGCTACACGGTCTTCGCGACCGGCAGCCATCTCGGCGAGATCGTGGAGTTCGTGCGCGGGGAGGTGAGCCGGCGCCGTGGCGGCACCGGGCCCGGAGTTGAACAGGGGGTGACGGTATGACCATGACGTTCTCGGTCTCCCGCGCGATCGTGACCGGCGGCGCGCGCGGTATCGGGGCGGCCATCGCGGAGCGCCTATCCTCGGAGGGGCTGGCCGTCGCGATCTTCGACCTGGAGGCGAGGGCGGCGGAGGCCACCGCCAGGGAGATCGCCGGCCGGACCGGCAACCGGGTGCTCGGGTACGCCTGCGATGTCTCCGACCGGGACCAGGTGAACGAGTCGGTGAAGCTGGCCGCCCAGGACCTGGGCGGCCTCGACACCATGGTGACCAACGCCGGGATCACCCGGGACGCGTTCCTTCACAAGATGACGGACGAGCAGTGGGACCAGGTGATCGGGGTGCACCTGACCGGCACCTTCGGCTGCCTGCGCGCGTCGGCGCCCTATCTCCGCGAGCATGGCAACGGCCGCGTCGTCTGCATCTCCTCCGTGGCGGCGGCCACGGGCAATCCCGGCCAGCTCAACTACAGCGCGGCCAAGGCCGGCATCGTCGCCATGGTCAAGACGGCGGCCCGCGAGTTCGCGCGCTCGAAGACGACCGTGAACTGCATCCGGCCGGGCTTCATCGATACCGAGATGACGCGCGCGGTCCCCGAGGACATGCGCAGCGCGATGCTCTCGATGATCCCGCTCGGCCGGCCCGGCGAGCC
>DHWS01000037.1:0-4674 GCA_002413305.1 Actinobacteria bacterium UBA5176
CCCTCGACGCTGCTCGGAATCTGGTGGCGCCGAAACGGGGCCGACGCGCCAACGACGCAGCCGAGCTAAGCAGCGACCGAGGAGGAGAGATGGAAGCTTCCGTGGACACCCAGGAGTTAGAGGCGAAGGTCAAGGACATGTACCGGCATGTGGCCGAGGAGCCAGACGGCAAGTACCACTTCGAGATGGGCCGTCCGCTCGCGGCTCGCCTCGGCTATCCTGCCGACGTTCTCGACCGCATCCCCGAGGGCGCGATCGAGTCGTTCGCCGGGGTCGGCTACTTCTTTGACCTTGCCGAGCTCAGTGAGGGCGAGAGCGTCGTCGACCTCGGCAGCGGGTCGGGCATGGATGTCTTCTTCGCCGCTCTCCGGGTTGGGTCGTCGGGAAGCGTGGTCGGAATCGACTTTACGATCGAGCAGCTCAAGAAGGCTCGGCGAATCGCGCAGGAGACCGGTTTCCCACAGGTCGAGCTCCGCGAGGGGCGGATCGAAAAGCTGCCGGTCCCGGACGCCAGCTGCGACTGCGTGGTCTCTAACGGGGTGATCAACCTGGCCCCGGACAAGGAGGAGGTCTTCGCCGAGGCGGCCCGGGTTCTGAGGCCGGGCGGCCGACTGGCGATCGCTGACATCGTCAGCGAGCAGCAGATGAAGGAGAGCATCGTCTGCGACGCCGACCTCTGGGCGTCCTGCATCGGCGGCGCCGCCCAGCAGGACGCCTACCGTGAGGCGATCGAGGGCGCAGGCCTAGTGATCGAGACGATCCGTGAAAACCCCTACGAGTTCATCACCGACCGCGCCCGGGACGCCAGCGCGAAGTACGGCGTGAAGAGCGTGTCGCTCGTGGCCAGAAAGGACTAACCAATGGCAAGCGAAGACAAATCCAAGGTCGTAATCAACCTCGCCACCGGACATGAGGACGCCGACCGGGTCACGGTCGCCTTTCTCGTTGGGACAGCGGCAGTTGACCAGGGCAAGGCCACCGTCATGTTCCTAACCAAGGAGGCTGTTCGGATTGGCCTGCCCGGTTACGCGGGCGCGATCGAATCCGCTGGCGCCCCTCCGGTCTCCGGCCTCTTCGAGCAGTTCGCCGACGGGGGTGGCGAGCTCTATGTGTGCCCAATTTGTTTTACGGCCCGGGCGCTCGATGAGAGCGCACTAGTTGCCAACGCCAAGCTCGCGGGCGCCACTCCTCTCTGGGAGTGGATCGGGGACGGCGCAACCGTGTTCAGTTACTGAGCATCTGCTGAGATCTTTCGAATGGATCTGCTCTCCAAACGCATCGTGTTCTCGTGGATCGCCACGGACATCATTTGGGCAGCGTTGTTCATCTATGTCCAGAGGCGTCAGCAGGAGAACTGACGGCACCGCTGGGCGGGGCGCTGGACGATCACCGGCGTTCCCAAGCGGCCGGTCGCGCTCGTCTTATTCGAACACAAGCCAGAAGGAGCCAGAAATGTCCAGCGAGACCGCAACCCAGTCCGATCAGACCGAAACGGCCCGCCGGGCGCTGGAGGAGGTCTGTTCCGGCAAAGACCTGGGTGGAATCCCGGATGTCTACCATCCGGATTTCGTCGATCACGTAAACGCCCTCGAGTACCGGGGACACGAGGGGGCGCAGCGCTCGGTGGCCCTCTATCTCGAACTCTTCCCTGACCTTCGCTTCGTTGTTGACGAGCAGGTGAGCGAAGGGGATCGCGTTGCCTCGCGCTGGACCCTGTATGGCACTCATCGGGGGCGGCCCGTGACGCTCCGCGGGATCGTGATCAGCCGCTTCCAAGACGGCAGGATCGTCGAGGACTGGGCAGCGAGCGACACGATCGAGATCGTCCGGCAGCTCGGCCTTTGGCGCTCACTGTTACTCATTGCCAAACATCACAAGCTCTTGCGGAGACCCCACTAGCTCGGCCGCTTTGCGGCACGTCACGCTGCTCCTCCATGCAAATAGAGGTCGCTGGGGCTGGGTTGCCGGATCCGGAATACCGGCATTCCCCCGCGCGCTCTTCCGAGGTTCGCGCTACCGCTCTTACGCGTTAGCGCGAACGGCGCCTTCGCAGAATTCTCGAATTGCATCGGCGAACTTCTCGCTGCTGAGAGGTGCGTCTTCGACCGCGACCGTCTTAGCTTCCGGGAAAGCCGCCGCCGCGTCGTTGAACCCTTCCTCTGTGCTGCCTAGGCAGCCGACGTGCTTGGCGAAAAGAAGCGGGCAGTCGAGCTGCGCGAGCAGACCGGCGAATTCCTCGTCCTCGCGCGTGATCGCCTCCCAGCCCGCGAGCAGCAGGTCATGCGGGAAACGCTCGATCATTCGATCGGCCAATTCCTCACTGACCGAGCCCCCCGTCGCCTGGGCGATCCCATGGCGGATGAACGCTTCGTGGTCTGTGCGGATCAATTCCGTCATCGCCTCGAAGACTGCCCCGTTGATCGGCGGGCGGTCCCCCTCCCTGCGATGCGAGAGCTTGGCGTGCCCCAATACCAATCCGAGCGTCGCATCCGGCCTCGCAAGCGCGAGCCGCACGGCGCTCGGAATTCCCCAGCTGTCAGTGGCAACGAAGCAGTCCTCCCATCCCAGCCGGTCGAGCTCCTGCAACCCTCGTCTGACGATCACCTCTCGGTCGAGCTCTTCGGCCCGGGGTTCATCGCCGACGCCCGGCGGGTCATACGAGGCGACCTCCGCCCATTCTTCGAGCCGGGGCCTGATCGCCGCCCACTCGAGCTCGGTGAACTCCGGTACGAGTAAAAGCCTGGGCGGTTCCATCTGCCTACGGTCGCCGTGCGATCCCGAGGATGTGCTCGTCGGGCGGAAGCCAGACCGCAGGGCTGAACCGGAATCGGTCGCTGGATTGGATTGCAAAGCCATTGCGTTCGATGGCCGCCCCGGTATCGCGACTCAGATGGTCATTGCCGCTGACGTACGGGTAGAAGGTCCCGTCGAGTGCCCGCTGAATTCGTGCTTCGATGCGGTTCTTGGAGACGACGTGCTCATAGAACCGAAGCTCGCCACCGGGTCGAATCACGCGGCGAAGCTCCCCCAGAGCACGATCCTGGTCGCGAACCGAACAGAGGACCAGCGAGACAACTCCAACGTCGAAGGATTCGTCTTCTGCGGGCAGATCTTCGGCGAGCCCGTCAACAACATGGATAGGGGCCGCCGCGGTTTCCGACTCTGCCTCACCAAGCTTCCTCAAAGTCGGCTCAGGCTCAACGGCAACAACCTCGGTAACCGTTTCCGGATAGTGGCGAAAGTTCTTCCCGTTGCCGGCTCCCACTTCAATCACCCTGCCGGCAATGCCCGCGAGTAGGCGGGCGCGGTGTTCTGCACCCCCGCGCTTTTCGCCACTCTCGCTGATGCGGGCATAGAGGCGGGCGAAGATCGGATGCCGGACGGCGTCAGACAATGCGGCGCGACACTACCGTCCTGACAGCGGATCGGGCGGCAACAGAATGAGACAGGGCCGCCTTCATCGGGGCGAATGTCAGCAGGCTTCGCAAGCCTCGCCGCGCCAGGCCTCGCGGCCCTCGTGCACGGCGACGCCTGCGATCAGCAGTGCGGTCGCCGGGTCAGCCCACCACCAGCTGAGCAGTGCATTGGCGCTCAGGCCGACGAGTAACCCCGCGGAGAGATAGGCGCAGAGCAAGTTTTGCCGTCCCTCACTCTTGGTCGCCGAGGACCCGAGCCGCTCCCCCACCCGCGCCTTCGCCGATGCCAGCACCGGCATCGTGACCAGCGTCACCGCCGCAAGCCCGATACCGATCCAGCTCGCATCGGGATGGTTCGCCGCGATCAGCGTTCGAAGCGCTTCGACTGCCACATAGCCGGCGACCAGGAAGAAGCTGAGACCGATCAGACGCTGTGCCCGCTGCTCCGCTGTCTCGGCCTCGGCACGTCGATCGGCAAAACGCCAGAGGACGATCAGCCCGGCAAGCGTTTCGACCAGGCTGTCGGCTCCGAAGCCGACCAGAGCGATTGACCCAGCCGCCGCGCCGGCCACGAACGCGATCGCCGCTTCCACGATGTGCCAGGCGATCCCGAGCGATGCCAACAAGCGGACACGGGACACCAGTTGTAGCCGCTCGTCATCGGTCAGCGGCTGCCCCACCGGGATTTGCAAGGCGGACTGTTCCACGTTACGAGCTTACGGAGGAGGTGCTTCGACCTTGGTCAGCGATCACGCTGCCGCCGGCGGCGCAGGAAAGCCCATCCAGCACCCACGAGCATCCCGCCCATCATGACCACCATCATCACAATCATGGCGATGGTCATCACTGTGGAACCACCCATCGCGTCTCCTCTCATCTCCCGATGTGTGCCGGCTCGGTGCGAACAGCTTGACGGAACCCCACCGCGGTTGGCCGTCCAGGGGCGAAAACGTGTCCCGAAATATGTCCCCGACTCCACCGCACCTAACTGCACCAGATTGCACTCAATTGCCCTTATCGGGCCTAAATCGACCTAGATTGACCTCCTTGTGCGGATTCTCAGTCCGGAAACCCGGGTTCGAATCCCGGTAGCGGTGCCTCTTTTACCTGCAAATCGGCCTGTTTTTCGAAACACCGATTTCGTCGATTTCGGGACATGTCCCGAACTCGACCCCAGATTCGCTTTCCGAGGTGCCGACCCAGGCATGGGATGCGGTCTCTCGAGCGGGCGCTGACGCCTGACAGGCCGTGGGTGTTC
>DHWS01000037.1:4827-5914 GCA_002413305.1 Actinobacteria bacterium UBA5176
GATTTTGTGAAACGCCAAATCCGGTAACCCCCCTTGCGGACCCCTGGTAGCGCTGTCGATCGTCGTCCAAACAGAAGCCGGCAGGGTCGCGCCCCCCTTGCTACCGCCACTCTCGCTTTCACGCGAAAGCGACACTCTGGTGGTGCGGCGCGATCCCGTTAAAAGCGCCCGAGGTCGATCGTATGGGTAGGGTGCCTCGATACCCCGCGAAAGGAGACGAGAGTGCCCGCAATCGCTTTCACCATTCCCATCCTCCCGGGCAAGGAGGAGCTCGATCGCCAGACGATGGAAGAGTTCGCCGGGCCGCGGCGGGATGAATTCGAGGCGTCGAGGAAGCGTCTCGGGATCACGCGGGAGGCCGCCTGGCACCAGGAAACGCCCAACGGGACAGCGGCTGTTGTCTACTTGGAGGCCGACGACCTCGGGACAGCCATGCACGGAATCGCGTCGTCTCAAGAGCCATTCGACGTTTGGTTTCGGGAGAGGATGGAGGAAATCCACGGCGTCGACCTCGCGGAACCCGCACCCCCACCGAAGCAGGTTTTCGACTTCCAGCTCTAGAACGTTGCCCCGTGGGTGAAGGTCCGACCTACGGCCGCCTTCCTCGCCCTCAAAGGCGACAGCTACCGCCTCAATGACCGCGACCTGCGCCGCCCGGCGCCGCCCGAAACTGATCGGCTCGCGGGACGTGGATGTCGGACGAGCGGTGGTCGAAATGAAGACGGGGTCGGGTCTTTTCCGGAGCCTGGCGCCGTGGCTCGAACCTGGCTTCCTTACCATCGAGCACATGACGATCCAACGGATGGAGCACGTCGGCATCGTGGTTGACGACCTCGCGGCCGCAACCGAGTTCTTCGTCGAACTCGGACTCGAGCTGCAGGGCGAGGGGCCGGTCGAGGGCCGCTGGGTGGACCGCGTCGTGGGGCTCGACGGCGTCCGGGCAGAGATCGCGATCCTGCAGACCCCGGACGGCCACGGACGACTCGAGCTGACGAAATTCCACGCGCCGTCAACCCAGGGCGGCAACCGGCACGCGCCGGCGAACACACCGGGCATCCGCCATGTCGCATTCGCCGTCGAAGACATC
>DHWS01000130.1 GCA_002413305.1 Actinobacteria bacterium UBA5176
CAGGTTTCAACCGGCCTTTACAGATGGCGGGGGGTTCCGTGAGCGACGTTGCAAAGTCCATATCGTGCTTCCTCTGCGGCCCCTTCCCAAGAGGTTGCGCCCTGATGAGCAGTGGGAATGCTGGGTCCCGGTCGCGTCCGTCACGCACATCGCGAGCCCAGAGCGCGCAGCCCGCGTCCGGCTGACCAACGGCCGGGTAGTGAAGTCGCGGCTCGACAAGGACCTGCCTGAGTTCGGATACATTGCTGGTGGAAGCTAGGGGTCCCTATATTATGGAGGACTACGTCGTGGAGTGCGCAGCGTGTCGGCAACCATTCGAGGTCCGGGCTCCGCTTCCGCCGGTGGCCGTCCCCGAGCCACCGGAGCAGTACATGACAATCCCGTACGTCTACCTCCTGCTCCCTGGCCACGAGGTGAAGGGACGACCAGGCGTGCCATGCGTGGGTGAAGGTCGCCAGGGCATCTTCGTGGGACGCAAGGTCGAGTACCAAGGCGACGGCGCGCCTGCGATCCGGCTGCCTGACATCCGCTGACCCAGAAGGTCTGGCACCAATCTGAGGAACGGGATCGATCAGACCGCCTTCTTCACGAGTACTGCTCCTCCAGGCGGTCGATCTCCTCCGCTTCGTATGCCGCCTCCAGTTCGACCGTCTCGCCGGTTGCGGCCCGTGGGCGGAGCCGCCCGAGCGCTCCGAGAGCACGGGAGGCGGCCGCCGCCCCTCGGCGAGCCAGCGACGCGAGCTGGATGGAGCCCCTCCGGAGCCCACGCCCACCCCGCATCCCCGACTTGACGAGGACATGGAGCGCCGCGCCCACCTCGGGGAGGGAGAAGGCACGTTGGGTCGGGTGGCCCCCCCGGCGGGTCGGTTCCCCCGAAAGGGCGGGATTGGGGGATACCGAGCCGACTCCGGCGAACCCGGAGGCCGAGGTGGCCAGGGCGTAGATCAGCCCACCGACGATCGCGATGACTACGCCCGCTGCGATGAACTCGGCCATGACCTCAGCGCCTTTGGAGGAAGGAGGCCTCCGGCCGCTTGTTGACTCCTCTGGTTCATTGTCGCGCGCGGCCGCCGAAATCGCTAGGGGGGCAGCACGTCTCCTTCCCGGATGGCGGAGCGCATGCTATCGGGGCCGCCGATCCCGGATTCGGGGATTTTGAACCCTTCAGGCTGTTGCAGAACCTCCGTGATGTCATCGAAGCTGGCCTGCGGGCAGGGGAGAATGAGGACAGTCCACGTAATTCTTTCTCCTAAGGGGAATCCCGTGTCCTGTACCTTCCTCCCCTGCGACCGAGACCAGTCCTACCTGCTGCCCCCGAGAGTCAAGGACTGGTTGCCGCGGGACCATCTCTCCTCGTAGACCACCATGACGGACTTGGGCGTCGCCCCCTGATGACGCAATTGTCACGACCGGCGGACGTGCCATCCCGTCTATCCCTCCAGCTGATGCCGCGATGGGATGCCCGGACCGCGTCGGATGTCCCCGCCCGCTACTTGACGAGGCCCACCTTGAACTCCGCGAAGCACGCGGGGCAAAGCTTCGGGGAATCGACTTCTCGGCGTTGGGTTCGCTGAACGACCTGCCGGACCCGCCCCTCTAGGGCGAGCTCCCGGTTGTGCTTCCTCCGACCAGCCCTTCGTACCACCACGGGCTCGACGCCCTGTTTCTCCTTGCCGCAGTAATCGCATCTGGCGAACATGGAAGGGCCAGTCTAGTTGGCTGGTCAGGTCCCTCGAAGCCGAGGAATCGCCGGGTCCGGGCGCAGGAAGAATCACCCTGATGCCCACGATACCGTCACGGCACGCCGTTCGGACCAGTGTGCTGGTGGAGCGGGCCCAGGAGACCATGCTGGAGGAGTGCTGCAAACCGGTCTTCGCCCGATATCTGATTCCCAAGTACACCGGGCTCCGGCTGGACCTGAAGCGCTACCCGCACTACTTCAACACCGACCGGGTCCACGCCGGTCGGTGGACCAAAGGCAGAACCCCGGAGGACGTGCTAGGGAAGGTGAAGATGTGGTCTCGCTAGCCGATGCGTCGCCAGATCTCCGGGACAGGGACAAGCCTAGCCAGGCCCAGGCCGTCCGCGATGCTCGGACGCTTGAGGAAGAGGCGAGACAACCCCAAAGCCGGGCCCGGGCCGTCGAGGGCGTCTTCATACTCCGATGAGACGGCGAGCGACCGAAGCGAGGGCGGCAGGGGCCAGTCTCGGCTTGATCGCCCGAAAGTCGATGACCACAGACGCCAGGGAGTACAGGTCCGCGCGGCGCTCGATCTCCACCTGGCGATAGTTCTCCCATTCGCCCTCCGTCCGATGACCCTCGGACACGTTCCGGGCGAACGCAGCGTGCGGATCATCGATGATGAGGATCACGCGGTCCCGGCGCCCCCCCAGATAGACCGTGAGCTCATCGGCGCACGAGTCCTGGGTGCCGGCCCCGATGTCCACGATGACCGCCGTCCCATCGAAGGCGTCGAGCCACGCCCGGACCTTCGGCCAGTCCCGCAGGCCGGGCTCTTTGAGCTCGTGGTCGGAGTCGCGGCTCTTGACGCCGAGCTCGAGCGCGACCGCCTCGGCAAGGTAGGACTTACCGACCGAGGAGGGACCGATGAGATAGACGGGATGGCGGCCCCTTGAATCGGCGATGCTCCTTTACCTCCTGCCGCTTGGCCTCGTCGCTGCCGACTTGGCCCTCGGTGTGGTCGCAGTCGCCTTCTTGGCTCTCGACCCCTTGGCCGTCGACTTGGCCGTCGACCTGTGGGCCCTGGCTGTCTTCGCGGGAAGCTTCCCCGTCGCGGTCTTCTTGGGTGTCGTCTTCGTCGGCGTCGACGCCCGGGCAGGCGACTTCCTGGGCTCGGTGCCCTTCGAGCCGGCCTTCCGCTTGTCGTGGGCGGGCTCGATCCTGGCCGTACCGGCTCCGGGGGTAAACAGGCTCTCGTGCCCGTCCCTCCACCGGATCCGGTATCGGACCCGAAGATCCCCCTCGATCACCTCGATGATCTCCCCCTCCCGGGGGGTCCCACCGACTCGCGGGGCGTTGACGACGATGCGATCACCTTTCTTGGCCACGAGATCTCCTCCCATGTCGGCCA
>DHWS01000091.1:0-1078 GCA_002413305.1 Actinobacteria bacterium UBA5176
CGACAAGGTCATCGTGGTGTCCGACCGGGACCCGGGCCTTCCCTATTCGAAGGGCCTCCGGGCCTCCGAGCTCATAGTGAGTGGTCTCTCCCCGTTCCGGGCCTATCAGGTCGCGGAGGAGGTCGAGGACCGCTTGAGGCAGCGCCGGGTCGCCAGCGTGACCCGTGAGGAGTTGGACGAGTTGACGGTCGACGTGCTCTCCGACCTGGCCGGGGAGCGCTACGCGACGAACTTCCTCCGGTGGCAGGAGGTGGCCCGTCTCGACATGCCGCTGGTGGTTCTGATCGGCGGCGCCACCGGGGTCGGCAAGTCGACCCTGGCCACGCAGCTGGCCGTCCGGCTGGGGATCGTGCGGGTGGTGGCCACGGACTCCGTCCGCGAAGTCATGCGGGCGCTCTTCACCAGCGAGCTGATGCCCACGCTGTACACGAGCAGTTTCGAGGCCGACACGGCGCTGCGGGAGCCTCCGCCGCGGTCGCTGGACCGGGTCATCGTGGGGTTCCGGGAGCAGACCTCCGCGGTGGCCGTGGGCATCCACGCGCTGGTCGAGCGGGCGGCCGTCGAGGGGACCAGCGTGATCATCGAGGGTGCCCACGCGGTGCCCGGATTCTTCGACCTGTCCCCCTATCAAGGGAAGGTTCTGGCCGTTCCCGTGGTTCTCACTGTAGAGGACGAAGACCTGCACCGGAGCCACTTCGTGGTCCGGTCGATGGACGCCTCGTCCCGTCCCCTCGAGCGCTACCAGCGAGGTTTCGCCAACATCCGGCGCGTGCAGAAATACATCAAGAGCCAGGCGCTCTCGCACAACGTGCCCGTGATCCCCAACTACAGCCTCGACCAGGCCCTTTCGGCGATCATTGACCTCGTGGTCGAGAAGGCGTCAGCCGCCGTCCGCCACAGCGCCAAGGCGCGGCATCCGGTGAAGCGAGAACTGGAGGCGACCAAGCGTTTGCAGTAAGTTGAGTCGCAGCGCGACCATCATCCGGTGTAGGGTCGGCCCACCTCGCGGACGGTGCGGCAGCGAGCAGGTCGGCTAGGACGATCCCCGTCCTCTGCTTCGGGTGAGCTTCCGGTAGGA
>DHWS01000091.1:1307-4455 GCA_002413305.1 Actinobacteria bacterium UBA5176
AAGGCTGGGAGGGTCAGCGCGGGATGGGGTCCGCGACAGGGACGTCCTTGCGGGTTCTGCGAACGTTCAGGTCAACCGCGTGATCGGTGTTTCTGATCCACACACCCTGGCTGCCAGGTCATTCAAGCCACCGATGATGGCGACTGCTTGACCGGACCCGGGGCGGCTCGGCCCGACGATGAGGAACGGATCCTCCGCCGCTCCGGATGGCCTCGAAGCGCCACTCTCTAGGGTCGCTATGACAGCGAGGGCGACTCCACGTGACGCGTTGGCCGTGCCATCATGGCCGAAGACTGGAGCGCCCGCCCTTTCCGCCTCGGCGTGAAGCGAGGCGAGCCCAAATGCCCAAGCATCTGGAGTACGTCGGGCGGATACTGCGGACGACGCTCGGATCGGGGAATGGGACCGGAACGAGCGACGGCCCTTGAGCCAGGGGGCCCACCTGCTGACGGGGCTTCATTCTTGCGGAGGTTACGAGCGACGGAGCGGTCGCGACGGGAAATGGGGCCAGCTCGTTCGGGTCAGTGGCAGTTCACCGTTCCGGAGTCCGTGAAGCTCGCGCCCGCCTCGGGCACGAACTTGAAGACGAAACTGCTGGACCTTAGCGTGAGCTGGATGACGCCAAAGGTCATCGATCGCTTCAGGCTATTCGGGGCGGGTGTCCCAAATCCTGAGAGGCTCCTACCGCCGGTCCCAACCACGATCTCGCCCAGCCCCTTCGTATTGTCGACCTGCCCGCTCGGGTTCTGAGGTGCGAATCGCTCGTAGTGATGGGCATGGCCTGCGAGGACGAGGTCTGCGCCCGCGTTGTAAAGATCAGCGATGAACGGCCCGACCACGCTCGTGCCAGGCGTGCCCGAGGACCAGCGCGGGTGGTGGAAGTATGCCAGCGTACATTTATTCGTATGCGTGGCCAGATCGCTCTTCAGCCATTTCTCCTGCGTTGAGCCGATCGAGCACGACACGACAGAGCAGTTCGAATTGAGCGCTACGATGTGCCACGCACCGATGTTGAAGCTGTAGTACCCCTTGGAGGCGTCGCCTGCGAGCGAGCCGAAGTACGTGTAGTAACCAGAGGCACCGCTCGTCTCGTATTCGTGGTTTCCAGGGACAGGGTGGGTGATCGACTTCACGCGACCCCACGTCGGATCGTAATAGGCGTTGAAGTTCGACAGTTCGCCATGCTCATACTGCTCGTCGCCAATAGCGAGGACGGCCGAAAGCCCTTTGCCGACCAACAGATCTGAGGTGGCCTTCTGATGACACGATGACGGGGTGGGCGTGGCCGAAGCACAGGCAATGTCCCCGGCCGCTCCGACTACCGGATCTGCTCTCCCCGCTACGCGTGCCACCGGAGGGGACTGCAAGAGCGCGCTCGCCCGGGCCGCTGCAGGGAGGGTCATCACGAAGAGGACCGCAACGGTAAGAAGTAGCGCTCGTCGTCCCATACCCTCCCCAACAGGTCCAGAAGTTGAATCAGAATCGCACCCCTCCCGGCCCTCGTCAACCTTCCCGGCCAGCCCGGAAGCGTCTCCACGGAGGTCCACGGAGCGTCGTCAGCTCCGGCCGGGCGTCCTCTGACGCGCAGGCTCTCAATCTGTCGTCCTCAGGCAGCTACCCTTCCCGATTCGAGGCACGTGGCGAGGTAGCAGCAGCGGCGAACGAACGGAACGAAATCAGACTCTTCTTCGGTTCCCGCCACCGCTCCAGGGTGTGGGTAACCGGATGCCACTGTGGCGTTGGCTTGAGGCCGCAGGCCGCCGCGGAGCCATTCTACCCTGAAGGATCTGATCGCGAGGGCTCGGCGAACGCGTCGGGGAGGCGAGCAGTGGGCCGGCGCAGCTCTCTCCATCTGGTAGTCGGCGCGACAAGGGTTCTGGATGAAGGCGTGTCTGCCGACGGTGGCCCTCGGCCCCCAAGGCTGCCGATGATTTCACACAGTATTGCCACAGAGCCTTGGCGAGCTCATGGGTGGCCAGTGCTACCTTCTCCGGGTGCACCCGAGCAAGGTGGTTGCAGCTCTTGCCCTCGTGCTGGCGGCCTGTACACCTTCAAGCCCTGCCGGTACTGCATCCTCACCTTCCAGCCCTGCTGGCACTGGATCCTCCTCAAGCCCTGCTGGCACGGGATCCTCCACCAGCGGCGTTCCGGGGGGTGCCGGTGGCCTTCCCAACTTCTCGCACGTCGTGGTCTTGATCATGGAGAACCACCAGTACGGCGATATCATCGGCAACCCCCAGGCTCCCTACATCAACTCACTGGCGCACCACTATGCCTTGGCCACGAATTATCACGCCCTGGCCCACCCGTCGCTTCCGAACTACCTGGCCCTTATCGGAGGGTCCTCCTTCGGCGTCCAATCCGACTGCACCGACTGCCCGGTCTCCGCGCCCAATCTGGTGGATCAGCTCGAGGCCCACGGCATCTCATGGAAGGCGTATATGGAGGACATGCCGTCCCCATGCTTCCTAGGCCAAGGATTCATGAAGTATGCCAAGAAGCACGATCCCTTCCTGTACTTCACCGACATCACCCGCACCCCCGCCCGGTGCGACAAGGTAGTCCCCCTGACCGAGCTGAGCGCCGACCTGGGGAATCATGCCCTACCTCAGTTCGCCTTCATCACTCCCAACTTGTGCCACGATATGCACGGCTGCGGCCCGAACCAGGGCGACACGTTTCTCTCTCAGCTCCTGCCCACGATCCTGCCACAGCTGGGGCCATCGGGCGTCCTGTTCATGACGTGGGATGAGGGCCACCCGGGGTCCTCCACCATCCCGGGCGCGGCCTGCTGTCCGGCCGCCCAGGGCGGCCAGGTGGTGACCATCGCCGCAGGCCCGGCGGCTGGCCAGGGGGTGACGGTCGGGACGGCGTACGATCACTACTCGCTACTTCGCACCATCGAGGACGCGTGGGGGCTGGAGCGGCTGGGGCTGACCGCGTGCTCCTGCGTCAAGCCGATGACCGACCTGCTGTCCTAAGACCGCGAGCGGCATGGCTTGGCTGTTCCGTCCCGGCAGGGGCCACCCTTCCCCTCCGACACCTCGTCCAGTGCGATGGACATCGAGGCGTTCTCCTTCCCGTGGGGTCGAAATAGCGACGGCCTACTCCTGGAAGCTCGCCTTCGGGACTGCCCCCGCTTCAGTTG
>DHWS01000026.1 GCA_002413305.1 Actinobacteria bacterium UBA5176
TTTGACATAGAGGCGCTATCAGGTCACGATCCGCCCGACCGGTCGGTGCAACGGAGGGCTCCCCCACGACCGACAGATCGGCGTCATGACACGAGGTCAGGTTGAAAACGGGTCAGGCCGCGGGGAGCACCTCCGGATCAATCATTACCGGTTGAAAACTCGAACACCCGGCGCCTGAGAAATCGGCGGCATCGCCCCGGGCGTCTGCCGCCAGGACCAGACGCGCCGGCAGCTCCCCCGCCCATCCTCGGCACCGAGCCGAGGGCCTTGCTCAGCGTTCCAGGGCCTCGAATCGGCTCGACGACCGGGGATTCAGATATGGCCGGAGCGGGTCGAGATCCGCTTCCCGAAACACACTGAGGACGGTCTCCAGACGATCCCCCAGGGACCGGTGGCCCGTTTCGTGCGCTCTCATCATGCCCTCCGCGATCAGCCGGCACCGATGCATGCCGAAACTCCGGCCGGCCGGCGGGTCGTCGGCGAAGGCAACGCCCGTGGCGGCGGGCTTCGTCAACGCGGGCACACCGTCGAGCAGGTTGGGGCGGAGGGCGTCGAGCATCTCCAGCAGGCTCGGCCTGGCGGCCGCCAGGTGGCGCTGCGGCAGGTAGAGCACGCCCGCGTCGCACCGATCGAAAGACTTCGGATGGTGCAGGACCTTCAGGCGGAAAGGGATCCGTTCCTCATTGAGGCGTTCGGTGCCGAAGCGGATGAAGGGCTCCGCGCCCTCGGGTGTCAGATGCCAGTACACGCGGGTCCGCGCATCGTGCCCGGGCCCCGGCAACGAGAGATTGCCCAGCGCCGTGTACTGGCCGAGCGAGCTACCGAGGAATGCATTGGGGAGGTGCAGCTCAACGCCGGTTCCGAGGGCGAACGCTTCGTCGCTCCTCACCGGCCGGCAGGCGTCGGAGGGTGCGAGGAGCGTCAGCCCCTTTTGCTCGACCCGGATCCCGGCCCGGTCGTGCCCGACGACGCGCCAGCCGCCCTCCCACGGGCCGGTGCCGCGATTGGCTTCGATCAAACCGGCCAGGAACGCGGGATCGGGTCGCGCCATCCCCTGCCCATCCGCGCTCGCGGGTCGGACGGTGCCGCTTGCGTAGAAGTCCCGGTAGAGTCGGCTTGCGAGCGCGTCGACGAGATACTGGCGCCGATCGGAGCTGGTCATCGCGCGTTCCAGAGCGGCCGGTGGAGGCGCCGACCACTGGCCCACCCACGTGAAACGGGTGGGTCGGCGGATCCGGACGGCGCTTACCGAAGCTTCGAGCTGGCCGCCGAAGTCCATCACGCCGCGAGCCAATGCTCGGGGAGCAGGCCCAGCAGCTGTGAGACCGCATCTTCGGGGCGGGCGACGATGTTGTCCGCGACCTGGACGAGCAGGGTGTCGTGCCCGAGCAACTCTGACTGGCCTTCGGAGCGCTCGTAGGCGGCCTGCAGGAGCCGGGCTGCGCAGAACAGGACGCTTCGGCGCAGGAATCCCCCGGCTGCACCCTCATCAAGGCCGGAGCCTGCGACGTAGGATCGCCACATCGTTCGGATCGCGGGCTTGATGGCCTCGAGCGGATGCCGCGCTTCTCCCTCCGGCCGATGGAGCGCATCGGGGCGAGCGATCGGGAAGGAGAGGATCCACGTTTCGAGGTACCCGGCGAACGCCGCGCCGACATCCCAGGCTGGGTCGCCGAATCCAGCCACCTCCCAGTCGACGATGCAGAGCGACGATGCACCACGGGTCCGTGCGCGGGCGAGCACGTTGTCGAACCGGATGTCATCGTGGACGAGCGCGTTACCGTGCCAACCGCGACCGAGTTCGTCCAACGCCTGGATCAGCCCCGGTCTCGACTGAACGATCGCGATGAGCCGGGCGTTCGCGGGGCTCATGTCCGGGTAGTCCTCCAGGGTCGGCTCGTGCAGGCGGATGGCGAGCGGTGCCACGACCCGCACGGCCGAGTCGGTCCTCTGGGGCAAGGAAAGACCGTGCAACCAGGAAAGTGCCTCCCCGATGGCTCGGCCGATCCAACTCGGGAATCGCCCCACGCGTTCGTGGTACGAACCGAGGTCGGAGGCCTGCGGGAACAGCCCGGTGATCATGACGTCGCGATCCTCGTCGTACGCAAGGAGCCGCGGGAGCCACCGGGTCGCGCCGGCCGGGTCCGCGAACCAGAGGTACTTCAGGATGGCTGCCTCATCTCGTAGGAAAGACGGCACCTGACTGCCGGGAGCCCGCTTGATCGCGAACCCGGATCCACCGTCCCGCGTGACGAGCAGGGTTCGATTCCGCCGCTCAACGAGGGTGACCGAAAGCCCTGCAGGCCCCGAGTCCCTCGAGAGCAGGCCCGCCTGCGCGAGCTCGTCGCTCGCAGTTAGCAGGGCGGCCAGTGGGTGCGGATCTGGTGGGAGCAATACGGGATCGGGCCGCCCGGCAACCACGGGGGCCCAGAACCCCCGCCGTCGATGATGGACCCAGCGACGAAGTCGCCGGTCGTCTCCCGCAGGTACCCCTCGTAGACCGTGGCGGTGCGACGGACCAGGAACGTGGTGGGATCCCCCTCCGCGCCCCCCGGTATGTGAGCGAGGATGTCCGACGAGGACACGTCGAGCCATCTCGAGAGGTCGGGGCTGGCGTAGATCCGCACCTTGACTTCTTCGCCCAGCAGGTACTGATACCCGGTAGCGACGAAGGCATCGGGCGGATGGGCAATCTCGACGCCCGAGATGGCGAAGATGGGGTGATTCCTTGTTGGCGCACCGTTCATCGGAACCCCCTCTTCATCGGTTCCAGCTACTCGTTCAACCGACCCTATCCTGGCATGGGAGGCCGATGCAGGTCAATGGGAAACGCGCGAGATGATGACAATTGCGATCAGCGCATCCGCGCCGTCGCCTGCTCCAGCAGCTCGTCCGTTTCGGCGATCGCCGGCGTGGTCCCGAGCGATCCGAAGATGTCCCGAGCTTCCCTGAGGGCTGAGGCTGCCTCCGTCGGCCGGCCCAGGGTCAGAAGACACCGACCCTCGCCAAGCAGTGCGAATGCCTGCTCAGGAACGAACCCGAAGCGCACCCACCGATCTGCGGCCTCTGCGTAGCGTTCGAGGGCCTCCTGCGTCCTGCCCATCGCTTCCAAGAGCTCGGCCCGGGCAGCCACGCCCGAATGGCGCTGGAGTGCATTCGTCGCCGGGAGATCGGAAAGCAGCCGCTCGCCCAGATCGAGGTCACCAACGGCGATCGTCGTCCGCACCATCTGCGGAAGAGCGGCGGCGTAGGTAGGGGTGAGACTGACCTCGGGGAGGCCTTCGAGCTCGGCGAGCAGTCTGCGTGCCCCCTCGGGGTCGCCCGTCGTCAGGTGAGCCAGGGCTCCGACGGAGAACGGCGCGGGCAGATAGTCGACCGCGCCCAGGGCCCGGCCGAGCTCCAGCGCCCGTTCGGCCAGCGGCGACGCTTCCTCGATCCGCCCTCGGGCCAGCAGGACGAACGCCTCCAGGCCAACCACCGTGGTCAGGATGAGCTGGTCTCCGAGGTTCTCCGCCTTCCCCCGTGCCAGGACGGCCACCCGAAGCACCTCGTCCCACGCCCCGACCTCCAGGAGCGGGTTCGCCATGCTCACCTCGAGGCCCAGCGTCTTGAGGCCCCGTTCCCTGGCGAAGTCGACTCCCTCTCGAAGGGTGACCAGCGCGCCGGCCGGACCCTCGATCGGCCAGATGTCCACGGCGAGGTTGTTGTACAGGACTGCCGCCTCCAATCCCTGCCCCTGCTCGATGGCCAGCGCGAGGGCCCGGCGCATGTCGTCGAGCCCGCCTTCGTCGCCCAGACCGCAGCGGCTGGTTCCCCGATAGCCGAGTGCCTTGGCCGGCACGTCGAGGCCGAGGCGCGCGGCCAGCGCAATGGTCTGATCGGCTCGTTCGATCGCGGTGGTCCAATCGCCCGACAGACACATCAGGCGGGTCGCCTCGGCTTCGGCTTCCACGAGGTCCGGACCCGCCGGGAGCGACCGCAGGGTGTCCACGGCTTCGCCGATCACCTGCAGGCTCTCCGGATCTCCCATGTTCCACAGCGTGTGCGCCAGGGGGACCATGGCCCGGGCGGTTTCGGCCCGGTCGCCACGCTCCCGATAGGCGGCGATCGCCTCCCGCAGTGAGCGAGCAGCCTCCGCGTCGCGACCGGCGTGCCGCGCGGCCTCGGCCCACCGGACCAGCAATCCGGGGCGGGCCGGGTTCCCCTCGGGAGCCAGGGCCAGCGCCCTGGCGAAGTGCGCCTCCGCCTTCGCCGTGTCCAGACCCAGGGCCCGGCCGCCAGCCAGCAGCAGGAACCGCAGCGCCTGCGCTTCGAGATCCTCGCCCTGCTCTCCGGACGCCCGGGCCAGGTGAAGGGCGGCCTCGTAGTGGTACGCGAGGATCTCCGACAGGTCCTCCACGCGCTCGCCGGCCACGGACTCGATCCACTCCGCGGTCCGCCGGTGCCGGTCGGCCCGGCGGGCTCGTGGGATCTGGCCGTAGGCGACGTCCCGGATGAGGACATGCTTGAAGCTGAACTCCTGCTCTCCCTCCATGGAGGATGCGCGGAGCGGCCGGATGAGATCCCTTCGCGACAGCTCGTGCAGCCCCTTGGCGACCACGCCGGGGTCGCGATCCCCGATGGCGGACAGGGCGCCCGCCCAGAACACCTTCCCGACGACCGCGGCGTCCTGCAGCAGGGTCTTGCGGTCGAAGCTGAGAGTGTCCAGGCGTGCAGCGATGAGCGCCTGCACGGATTCAGGGACGGAGACGGCCGACACTCCGGCGGCCACCGCCACGCCCTCCGATCCGAGCTGCAGCCTCCGGTCCCCGAGCAGGCGGACGAATTCCTCCGTGTACAGTGGGTTGCCGCCGGACCGCTCCGAGATCCGCTCCTGTACTCCGTCCGGAAGGACCGTCGACGCGAGCAACAGGGAGATGAGCTGCATCGTCTCGGCGTCGGAGAGCGGGGCCAGGTTGATCCTCGACGCGTTACGCGCCGAGCCGGCGAAGCCGCGGTGACGCTCGTCGAGCTCGGGCCGAGCCGTGCACAGCAGGAGCATGCACACCTCGTCCGACCACTCCGCCATGTACTCGAGGAACGCGAGCAGGGCGTCGTCGGCCCAGTGCAGGTCCTCGAAGACGAACACCGAAGGACGGGCCTCGGCCAGCGATTCCAGGAAGGCCCGCCAAGCCGCGAAGTTCTCCTCGCGGCTCGCCGGTGGCGCCTCCAGCCCGGCGAGGGGTCGCAGACGCTGGCGGAGCCACGGGCCGTCGCGTCGATCGTCGGCCACGACCGCGTCGATCTTCGACCCGGCCATCTCCGGCGGGTCCGACTCCAGGATCCCGGCTTCGGCTTTCAGGATCTCCCCCAGCGCCCAGAACGTGATGGCGTCCCCGTAGGGCAGGCACCGCCCCTGGCGCCACCGGACGAGGTACGAACTGGAGTCGACGAGCGCGCCGAGTTCGGCCACCATCCGGGACTTGCCCACCCCAAGTTCGCCCACGATGGTGACCAGCTGCATCGTTCGGTCTCGGACGGTCTTCTCGAACGCGCCCCTCAGGAGGGCGAGGTCCACATCCCTTCCCACCAACGGGGTGGCGAAGGATCGAACGACATCGGTCCCGTACCTGCCCCGCGCGGCGAGCGCACGCCATACCTGGATCGGCGTGGCCTTGCCCTTGACCTCCACCGGCCCGAGCGATTCGAACTCGAAGATCCGGTCGGTGCTCCGGTAGGTCTGTTCCCCGACCACGATGCCGCCGACGGGGGCCACACCCT
This sequence comes from Actinobacteria bacterium UBA5176, assembly GCA_002413305.1. Classification (GTDB taxonomy): domain Bacteria; phylum Actinomycetota; class UBA4738; order UBA4738; family UBA4738; genus UBA4738. The sequence continues at coordinate 5,761 of DHWS01000026.1, forward strand.
GCAGCCGAGAGGCCGTGTTGACGACATCTCCCTTGACGAAGCTCTCTCCGATCTCGGGGCGGGCGCTGAGGGTCACCAGGGCGAGGCCCGTTTCGATCCCGACCCGAACCCGGAGGTCCCGGCCGGGCACCGCCTCGTTGAGGGCATCGATCGCATCCAGGATGCCAAACGCCGCCCGCACGGCGCGCTCGGGGTCGTCCTCGTGGGCGGTCGGCGCGCCGAAGACCCCCATGACGGCGTCGCCTTCGAACTTCTCGAAGGTCCCGCCGTACCGTTCGAGCTGCCGACGGACCGCCTGGTGGTACGGTTCGAGGCGGGCCTCGATGTCCTCCGGGTCGGCGCCGTCGCCCGCCCGGGTGGATTCGACCATGTCGCAGAACAGCACGGTCACCACCTTGCGTTCCTTCCCGCTGGTCCCGGCCTGGCGGAGGTCGGGGATGTCAGGACGGGCGACCGGCGCTTCGGTCGGACGGACCCCTCCGCTCGGAACGACGGGCTCGGACGGTCGCGGCGGGCTGACGCGCGGCGCATCCAGTGACGCGTCCTGGGACAGGATGGCGGCCTCCAGGCGCTTCAAGGCCGGGCTGGGGTCGATGCCGAGGTCGGCCGCCAGGAGCGCCCGCGTGTCCCGGTACACCTCCAGCGCGTCGCCCTGGCGACCCATGCGGTACAGGGCCAGCATCAGGTGGCCGCGGAGGCGCTCCCGCAGGGGGTGCTCGGCGATCAGCGATTCGAGCTCGCCGATCAGCGGTCCCTGGCGGCCAAGGGCGAGGTCGGCTTCGATGCGGTCCTCCAGGGCGGTGAGGCGCAGGTCCTCCAGCCGTCTGATTTCCGCCTGGGCGAAGTCCTCGTAGGCGAAGTCGGACAGGGCGGTGCCTCGCCACAGACCGAGGGCCTGGTGCAGCGTCGGCGACGATTCGGCCGCCCGCCCCGCCTGAAGCGCGCGGGCTCCGTCGGCGGCCAGACGTTGGAAGCGGCGCGAGTCCACGGACTCCGGCGGAACCTCCAGGACGTAGCCATGCCGGCGGGTGACCAGGACGTCGGTCTCCGGTCGGCCGGTCCCGCGCCGGAGCACCTTGCGCAGGGACGACACGTAGACCTGCAGAGCGTTGGGGGCCGTCTCGGGCGGGCCCTCACCCCACAGGCCCTCGATGAGCCGGTCGGTGGAGACCACCGTCCCGAGATCGATCAGCAACATGGCCAGAAGGGCCTTCTGCTTGTCGCCGCGGACGTGGAGCGCCCGGCCGCCTTCGACCACCTCGAGCCCGCCAAGGATATAGAACTCCACGTGCCACCTCAGGAAGACATCCCGCGAGCGCGGCCCGCGCGCGCCAACCGGCGACACCCTACATCGCACCTCCTTCCTACCGGTAGCCCGACGGGGACCTTTCAGGGCGCTTCAGCCGGCGTTCAGCCCGGCTCAGGGACCCTTCAGCGCCTCGACCGACCGTGGCATCCATGGACGGCGAGACGAGCAGGGGGAACGCGAACCACCCGGCCGGATGGGCGGACCGAAGCACGGGACGCGGCCGGGGACGGGCCCGGTCCTGGCATGCCCGGGCCGCTGCGCTCATCCTCGCCGCGGCGCTCGGCGGAGCCGCCCCGGCGGTGCTGGCCGGCCAGGCCCCGTTCGTTCCGGCTCAGCTGGTCAGCGTCCGCGGGAGCAGGCCGGCCGGTCCTCCACACGGGCTCAATGGGGCTTCCTGTTCGACCCCGGCCCCGGACACGGCGAGCGGTTTCGCCGCCGCGCTGGACGCCCTTCCCGACGATCAGTGGCTGGCCGGTGACCAGGCACTGAGCGTGCTCCTCCCAGGCGGCGGGATCGTGTGGCTGTGGGGCGACACGCTTCGCACCAACGGCTTCGTCCACAACAGCGGCATCCTTCAGACCGGCGGCTGCCTCACCGTTCTGAAGAGCGGCGCATCAGAGCTCATCCCAAACCTGCCGGATGGAACGTGGTACTGGCCCAGCTCCGCGGTCACCCGAGGCCGGAAGCTCTACGTGTTCGTCACCCACGTCCGGGCGGCCGGAGGCACGAACGGGTTCGGGCCGGTCGGGACCGACCTGGCCGTGTTCGACGTCGGCCTGGACGGCGTGCCGGTCTTCGATCGCATCCTGCCGACGCCCTCCAGTGATGCACCGCAGGGTCAGATCCACTACGGGGCCGCCGCGGCGCAGGGACCGGACGGCTACACCTACGTGTACGGGTCGCGGTTCGTGAGCGGGGCGTTCGGCAAGGCCGTCTACCTGGCCCGGGTGCCGAGCGTCGGGCTGGCCTCCCTTTCGGCATGGCGCTTCTGGACGGGCTCGGGATGGAGCAGGGACACCTCGAAGGCCGCCCAGATCGTCCCTCCCACCCCGGACGGCTGGTCCAGCTCGTTCTCCGCCTTCACCGACCCCTCGGGCGGGTGGGTCGTGCTGACCAAGGAGAACGAATTCCTCGGCCGGTACCTGATCTCGGCCACGGCCCCGAACCCGTGGGGTCCGTGGACGGTCTCCGATCTGGTGGACATCTCGAGCTCGGTCGACCACTACTTGTACACGCCGCTCGCGCATCCCGAGGAACACCTGGCAAGCGGGAAGGTCCTGGTCACCGTGTGTAACGGGGGGCCGGACGCGATTTCGGATCCTGCGCACCGGTACCGGCCCACGTTCATGGAGCTCCAGCCCTGAGGCTGAGCCTCCATACGAACATTGAACCGGCCCTTCGAACCTGCCCATACTTCGTGGGACATCCAGACAGGGAGGAAGGCACGGACCGTTCTCGTTCGACATCCCTGGTCGCGGCCGGTCCGGTGGGCCGCGGCGACGACCGACTCGGCCAGCGGCTGGGACACCGGGGCGACATCCAGGGGCTCCGCGCGGTTGCGGTCCTGCTCGTCGCGCTCGGGCACGCCGGGGTGGGGTTCCTGAAGGGCGGGTTCGTCGGGGTCGACGTGTTCTTCGTGCTGTCCGGCTTCCTGATCACCGGGCTGCTGTTGGCCGGCGCGGCGAAGCAGGGATACGTCTCGCTGCGGGAGTTCTACGCCCGGCGAGCCAAGCGGATCCTGCCCGCGGCGGCGCTCACGCTGGTCATGACCGACTTCGCCGCGTATCACCTTCTGAACTTCGTGCGGGCCAAGCAGGCGGTGATCGACAGCATCTGGGCTGCCTTCTTCTCTGCGAACGTCCAGTTCGCCCGCCGGGGCGTCGACTACTTCTCACGCGGGCAGCCACCGTCGCCGGTCCAGCACTACTGGTGGCACTGACGCTCCTATAGTCCG
>DHWS01000095.1 GCA_002413305.1 Actinobacteria bacterium UBA5176
CTGGAGGTCGACCTCGACCTCTCCGAGGTCCTGTTCATCGCCACCGGCAACGTCGCCGAGACGATCCCCGGGGCGTTGCTCGACCGGATGGAGGTCATCCGGCTCGACGGCTACACCGAGGACGAGAAGGTCTCCATCGCCAGGCACCACCTGGTGCGGCGGCAGCTCGAACGCAACGGCTTGCAGCCTGAGGAGGTCGAACTGACCGACGGAGCCCTGAAGGTCATCGTGGGCGACTACACCCGCGAGGCAGGGGTCCGGAACCTCGAGCGCGAGATCGGCAAGCTGCTCCGGAAGGTGGCCACGAAGGTGGCCGCCGGGACGGCTGTCGGCTCGGCGGGCGAGGTTGGCGAGGAGGGGGAACCGCTCCCCGAAGAGGCCGCTCAAAATGAGCCATCATCTGAGCTGGGTGCTCTGGGCAACGCCGCCGACACTCCGGGCGAGGCCGCTCCCGTCGCGAAGATCCTGATCGACGCCCCAGACGTCCGTGGATACCTCGGCCGGCAGAAGTTCTTCTTCGAGGCGGCCGAACGCACCTCGGTGCCCGGGGTGGCGACCGGACTGGCCGTCACCGGCACCGGTGGGGATGTCCTGTTCATCGAGGCCACGCGCACGGACACCGAGGATCACCCGGGCAACGGGCTGACCCTGACCGGCCAACTCGGCGACGTGATGAAGGAGTCCGTCCAGATCGCGCTGTCCTTCGTGCGGAGCCACGCGGAACAACTGGGCATCCCGACGCAGAGCCTGAAGGGCGCCTTCCACGTGCACGTGCCCGCGGGCGCGGTACCGAAGGACGGCCCCAGTGCGGGCATCACGATGACCACCGCGCTCGCCTCCCTGCTCACCGGGCGACCGGTGAGGAGCACGGTGGGCATGACCGGCGAGGTCACCCTGCAAGGGCGGGTGCTGCCGATCGGTGGGCTGAAGCAGAAGGTGCTGGCCGCCCACCGCGCGGGCCTCAAGGAGGTCATTTTGCCGAAGCGGAACGAAGGCGACCTTGAGGACGTCCCCGAGCAGGTGCGCGAAGAGATGCAGTTCCACCCGGTCGAAACGATCGACGAGGTGCTGAAGCTCGCGCTCGAACCGGCCAAGGAGCCGGCCGAACAGGTCGCGTAAGGGTCTCCCGCAACCGAACCCCCCGCGGCACGAACGGAGCCCCGCCCGACAAGGCGGGGCTCCTTCGCACCCACGGCACCATCCCCCGCACGAACCATGGGGAGGCTCGCACCCCCCGATCACGGGGGACAACCCTCTGGTCAGGACCGGGGTCGGACTGGCACGATGGCGCGGTGATGGATCCGAGATGAACCGTCCGCCGGCCGAGATGGGGGATGCCACGGCAGCCGCGCCTGCGGGCCAGCGAGGCACGCCGCTCTCGGATGGTGCCGTGCGCGTGCTCCGGTCCGGGACCGTCGCGCTCATCCTGGTGCTGTACGTGGGCGGGCTCACGCTCCAGTTCCTGTCCCGTGGAGCCCAGCAGGGCAGCAGCTGGGGATCCGGCGGCATCGCGGCGGGGCTCGCGTTCGCCGCGATGACCATCCTGTTCCCGGTCGCGGGCGCCTTCATCACCCGGTCGCAGCCACGCAACGCCATCGGCTGGGTCCTCCTCGGCATCGGTCTGGCCTGGGGCCTGGACCACCTCTTCACCGGCTTCGCGACGTACGCCTGGCTGACCCATCACCGCCTGGTCACGGCGGCGCACGTGACCGTCCAGCTCGACCAGTGGACGTGGATCCCGGCGATCGGCCTCACCGGAACCTTCCTGCTGCTCCTGTTCCCGGACGGCAGGATCGCCTCTCCACGGTGGCGGCCTGTGGCGTGGGTCACCGGTGCGGCGATCGCCCTCGGTATGCTCTGCACAACGTTCCTGCCCGGCACCGCCACCGGGACCGGATATCCGCGGTTCCGTAACCCCATGGGCCTGTCGCCCCTGCGTCCGGTGGGTGGCGTGCTCATCGCGGCTATCGGCGTGATCCCGTTCGCCATGGCCGCCTCAGCAGCCTCGTTGGTGCTCCGGTTCCGCCGCTCGGAAGGCACGGAGCGCCTCCAGATCAAGTGGCTGGCCACGGCCGGGTGCGTCGTGGCGCTGCTGTTCCTGGTTGCCATGGCTCCGTTCCTGCCGCTGACCGGGCTCCGCCAGTCGGTGAGCCTGCTGTCGTTCGGTCTGATCCCGGCAGCGGTCGGCGTCGCGGTCCTCAAGCATCGCCTGTACGACATCGACGTCGTCATCAACCGGGCCCTCCTGTATGGCGCGCTGGCCGCCTTCGTGACCACGGTCTACGTGGCGATCGTGGTGGGCGTGGGCGCTGCCGTCGGGCAGGGCGCCAACCCGAACCTGGGCCTGTCCATCCTGGCCACCGCGGTGGTGGCGCTGTCGTTCGGGCCGGTGAAGGAGCGGATCCAGCGTACGGCGAACCGGCTGGTGTACGGGGACCGGGCCTCGCCCTACGAGATCCTCTCAACGTTCTCCTCGCGGATGGCCGGACGATACGTCGCCTTGGACCTCCTGCCGAAGATGGCCGAAGCCCTGGCGAAGGGCACCGGGGCCGAACGGACCGAGGTCTGGCTCCGCACCGGCTCCGGACGCCGCCTCGAAGGAGCCTGGCCCGACCCGACCGGCGCGGGAGTGGAGGTCGCGGTGTCCGACCCACAGCAGGAGGACGAGCGCTCGCGGGTCGTCCCGGTCTCCCATCAGGGCGAGCTCCTGGGATGGGTCGTGGTCCGCAAGCGCCCCGGGGACTCGCTCACCCCCGTCGACTCCAGGCTCCTGGCGGACGTGGCCGGGCAGGCCGGCATGGTGCTCCGCAACGTCGGCCTGATCGAGGACCTTCGGGCCAGCCGCCAGCGCCTGGTCGCCACCCAGGACGAGGAGCGCCGGAAGCTCGAACGCAACATCCACGATGGCGCGCAGCAGCGCCTGGTGGCGCTGGCGATCCGGTTCAATCTGGCGCGGAGGCTGGTCGAACGCGACGGCGCCGAGGAGGTCGGGCGGGACATCGCGGCCCTCTCGGAGCGGACCCAGGCCGCCCTGGGGAACCTCCGCGACCTGGCGCGAGGCATCTACCCGCCGCTCCTGGCGGACCAGGGCTTGGTGGCCGCCCTGGAGGGGCAGGCGAGGAAGGCCCCGGTCCCGGTGACGGTCCTGGCGACCGGTGTCGGCCGGTACCCGCAGGCCGTCGAGGCGGCGGTGTACTTCTGCTGCCTGGAGGCCCTCCAGAACGTGGCCAAGTACGCCCAGGCTCACGCGGTGGCGATCCGCCTGGACGGGGGAGGCCGAGAGCTGGTGTTCGAGGTGGCCGACGACGGGGCGGGCTACGACGCGGCCACCACGCCGCTCGGGTCCGGCCTGGCGAACATGTCCGACCGGCTGGCGGCCATCGACGGGTCGCTGGAGGTGCGGTCCCGGCCGGGAGCGGGCACCACGGTCTCAGGCCGGATCCCGCTCGGGCCCCCGATGAACGAGGAAGCCGCGCCGAGGGCAGAAGCGGCGATGGTGGGGGCGGAGCGATGAGCTCCACGGAGCCCTCCTCCACGCCCGAGGAGCTTCGAACCTGGCGGCGGAGGGCGTGGGCGCTCTTCGTCTTCATCACGCTCTCGTTCGCTGTTGGGCTCGGCATCGCCGTGTCCACCCACAGCGTCGATGCGTTCGATGTGTTCACGTTCGTCTTCCCGTTGGTCGGCATCGTGATCCTCGCCCAGCAGCCCCGGAACCGGATCGGGTGGATCCTGCTGGGCGCGATCGGCGGCGTCCTGGCCCTCAGTGGCGTCCTCGGTTCCATCGAGTCGTACGGCCACCTCCATCCGAGCGCGCTCCCCGAGGCGCACCTGGCGGCCGGACTGGAAGCGCCACTGTGGGCTCCGGTGATCGGGATTATGGGGATCTATCTGCTGCTGCTGTTCCCCGACGGGCGGGCGCTCTCTCCCCGCTGGAAGACGGTGGGCTGGCTGGGAGGCGTGGGTATCGGGGCCACCTGGATCCTGCTGACGGTGCTCCCCGGCAAGCTGGACACCACCAGCTTCCCGAACATCCAGAACCCGCTGGGGATCGAGGCCCTGCGTCCCTTCACCCCCGTGGTGTTCGTGTTCATCTTCCTGATTCCGATCTCGATCGCCCTGTCGGCCGCCAGCCTCATCGTGCGCTTCCGTCGCTCGCGCGGGGTCGATCGCCTGCAGATGAAGTGGCTGGCCTCGGCCGCCGCGGTCGTAGGGTTCGCGTACGTGATGGCTTTCGTGGTGCAGCCCTGGACGGGCGCCACGTGGTCCAATGCGGTGCAGAGCTCGAGTGTCCTGACCTTCCTGCTGATCCCGGTGGCCATCGGGTTCGCCATCCTCAAGTACCGCCTGTACGACATCGACGTCGTCATCAACCGCTCGCTGGTTTACGGCGCATTGGCGGCGTTCATCACCGCGGTCTATGTGGCCATCGTTGTAGGGATCGGGTCGGCCATCGGGCATGGTGCGAGCTCGCCGAACCTCGGCCTGTCGATCCTGGCCACCGCGGTGGTCGCGCTCTCGTTCGGCTGGGTTCGGGAACGGGTCCAGCGAGTGGCGAACCGCCTGGTGTACGGCAAGCGCGCCACGCCCTACGAGGTGTTGTCGGAGTTCTCGGCCCGAACGGCGGGGGCGTTCGTCACCGAGGACCTCCTGCCCCGGGTGGCCCGGCTGCTGGGCGACGCCACCGGCGCCGAGCGGTCGGAGGTGTGGCTTCGACTCGATTCGAGGTTCGTCCGGGAGGCGATCTGGCCTTCGGCGTACGGAGGGACAGAGCTCCTCGCCGTCGGCATGGCAGAGCCCGGCGTCCTGCCGGAGCTGCCGGACGTGGACCACGCCTTCCCCGTATCCCACCAGGGCGAGCTGCTCGGAGCCCTTGCGCTCCGCAAGGCGCGGGGCGACGCGCTCACGCCCACCGACCAGAAGGTGGTCGAGGACCTCGCCGGGCAGGCCGGGCTCGTCCTTCGCAACGTCCGGCTGGTCGAGGAGCTGAAGGCGTCGCGGCAGCGGATCGTCGCGGCCCAGGACCTGGAGCGGCGACGGCTGGAACGCGACATCCACGACGGGGCGCAACGGGACCTGGTGGAGCTGTCCGTGGCCGCGAAGACGACGCTGACGAAGTTGGACGGCCGGCATCCGGCGGCGTCGGGGACGCTGCGAGAGGCGACCGAGGAGCTCCAGGCCACGCTGGTGGAGCTTCGGGAGTTGGCCCGGGGGATCCATCCGGCGATCCTCACCGAACAGGGCATCCCGGCGGCGCTGCGATCCCTGGCCGAACGCTCGCTGGTGCCGGTCAGGGTGGAGGCGAACGTCGAGGGGCGGTTCGACCCCACGATCGAGGTCACCGCGTACTACGTGAGCGAGGCGCTACAGAACGTGCAGAAGTACGCGCGGGCCAGTGCCGCGACCGTCCGGGCGGAGCAGGAGGGCGGACGGCTGCGGATCGACGTGGCCGACGACGGGGTCGGCGGGGCGGAAGTCACCGGCGGATCCGGCCTCCGCGGCCTGATCGACCGGGTCAGCGCGGTGGGGGGCGAACTCCGGATCCACAGCCCGGTCGGCGGGGGGACCCGCCTCACCGTCGAGCTTCCCGCCGGATGACCGGCTCGGAACCCCGGTCAGACCTCCTCCAGCAGGAACGAGCGGATGGGCTTGGCGTCCCACGCGTCGAAGTCGTCGCCTTCCGTCGCCGCCCCCAGCGCCGGACGGGCGGCGCCCAGCGCCTCCGCCGATTCCCACACGGCCAGGCCGACGAGGGTGTCCGATCTGGTATCGGCCAGCGTGTGCACCTCTACCAGACCGGGTTGGGTGCGGGCGGCCTCGCCGAACCGGTGCATGGAGTCCACGACGGCTTGGCGGAACTCCGGATTCGGGCTGTGGATCGAAAGGTGATACAGCACCGCTCCCCCTCTCCCGAGACTCCCTCGAGCAGGCGACTGGAAGCCAGTATCCACGTCCGGCCTCGCCCCACCTGGCTAGCTCAGGTTCGAGCTCCGGCCTGCCGTTGATAGATGGGACCGGGTTCGACGTGTCGGTCCGGTCGCGACGACGGGAGCGAGACATGACCGACGTGTGCGCGATCAGGGGCTGCGGGAGACCGGCCACGGCGTCGTTCCGCGTGGCCGAACGCATCCCGGCCTCCTCGCGGTGGCCCGAGTTCCCCGAGGGTCTCGATCACGTCTACCTGGGGGGCGAGGCGCTCGGCCTGTGCGAACCGCACGAGTGGCTGGCCACGATCGGCGGATCGGACCTGGGCGTGCTCCTCGCCCGCTCGGCCTGAACCGCAACCGACGACGACGCCGCGCGCCGTTACGGGTGGTAGTAGCCGCCGCCCCCCGCGCTGGACGGCGATGACGAAGCCACCGTGCCCGACGCCGTTTCGGCGAACCAGATCCCGCCGAGGCCCTGACCGTTCGCCTGACCCGCAGCCGTGTCGCCCGAGTAGGTGTACAGCGGCTGGTTGTTGTAGGTCAGCTGGGTCTGGCCATCCGGCCGCTTGATCGTGCCCCATGTGCCGCTCGCCCCGGACACCTGCGGGGTGGTTCCCGCGGCGGCCAGGAGCGGTGGCCACGTACTCGCGCACGTGCCGGTGCAAGCGATGTTGCTCCCCGACTCTTCCGTGTTGTGGTACAGCGTGAAGCCCTTCGCCGTGGCCAGGACCGTGCCCACGCTGCCGATCGCCTTCGTCTGGAGCTGCACCCCGGAACCGCTCCCACCACCGCCCGATCCCGTGTTCGTCGCCTTGCTGCACGCGGAGAGCAGCAGGCCCGCCACCCCCACCACGACCACGGCCAACTGCGTCCGCCCCATCCGCTTCCCGTTCATACTCGCCTCCTTGAGATGCCCGCCAGGATCTTCGCACTATGGTCTACGGACGAGGGACGCGTTCCGTTCTGCCGAAGTGGGCCCGACCTGAAAGGCGGACGAGGGATGGACGGATCGGACGTGCGGGCGTGGGTGCAGGGCTACGTAACCGCGTGGGCGACGAACGAGCCGAACGACATCCGCGCCCTCTTCGCCCCGGACGCACGCTACTTCACCGCCCCGGACCGCGACCCCTGGGTCGGGCAGGACGCGATCGTCGAAGGATGGCGCGCGATCGGCGACCGGCCGGGCGACTGGGTGTTCGGCTTCGACGTGCTGGCAGTGTCGGGAAGCCTGACCTTCGTCCGCGGCCACACCACGTACCGCGATCCGCCGGCCGTGTACAGCAATCTGTGGGTGATCCGGTTCGGCGCGGATGGGCGATGCGTCGAGTTCACCGAGTGGTGGATGGAGGCCGGGCGGGACGATCCGGCGGGTTGACCGATCAGGGCTGCGGCGAGGTGGCGAACGCCGCCCCGCGGGACTGCGAGCCCTCCACGGACAGCAGGAAGTCGTGCCGGTTGCTGGCCGCGAACTCGGCCTCCTCCACGGCCACCGCGCCGCTCTTCACCAGTTCGACCAGCGACTGGTCGAACGTCTGCATCCCGTAGGAGCCTCCTTCGCGGATGATGTCGGCGAGCGCGTCGGTCTTCGCCGGCTCCTGGATCAGCTCGGCGGCCCGGCCGTTCACGATCAGGACCTCCACGGCCGGGATGCGCCCGACGCCGCCGGCCCGTGGCACCAGCCGCTGGCTGATGACGGCCTTCAACGTCCCGGCCAGGGATCGACGGGCCTGCCGCTGCCGGTCCGCGGGGAAGAGGTCGACCATACGGTTCACGGTCTCGATCGCGTTGAGGGTGTGCATCGTGGAGATGACCAGGTGGCCGGTGTCGGCGGCCCACATGGCCGCGTCGGCGGTGGCTTCGTCCCGGATCTCGCCGATGAAGATCACGTCGGGGTCCTGCCGGACCGCGTACCGGATGCCGGCCGCGTACGACACGATGTCGGCACCGATCTCCCGCTGGTCGATCAGGGACCGGCCGTCCTCGTGGAAGACCTCGATGGGATCCTCGAGCGTGATGACGTGCCACGGCCGGATCGTGTTGATGTGACCGATCATCGAGGCGATGGTGGTCGTCTTCCCCGAACCCGACGTCCCGGTGATCAGGATCAGGCCTCTCGGTTCCTCGGCGACCCTGCGGACGACCGGGGGGAGCCCGAGCTGGGTGAAGTTCGGGATCTCGGTGACGATGCGCCGGATGACCAGCCCGCTCACGCCGCGCTGTTGGTAGGCGCTCACGCGGTACCGGCCCAGGCGCCCCAGCCAGATGGCGGTCTCCGCGTCGCCCTGGCGGGCCAGGTCCTCGAACTTCGCCGGGGGCAGGACCTCGCGGGCGAGCGTCTGCGTGTCGGTCTGGGTCAGGACGGGCAGGTCCAGGTGTTCGATCTCGCCGTTGACGCGAAGACTGGGTGGGACGCCGACCTTGAGGTACAGGTCGCTCCCCCCAGAGTCCACGAGCCGGCCGATGAGGTCGTCGATCTTCATGAGTCCCTCCATGTGCATCGGACCGTGAGGGGTCCGACTTGACGCCGGATCGGCCTCCTCGGTCCCGCCGGTTGGCGACCGAGCGGCCGTCTGGGAGCCTCGGGCCGTGCCGAACCCGCTCCCTCGTCCCGACCGTCTGGTGCTGTGGGACGTCGACGGCACGCTCGTGCTGGCCGGCCCGGCCGCCCAGACCGCGTTCGACCTAGCGGTTGGCTCAGTGATCGGCCGGGCTCCGGGGCCGCACGACGTCCATATGGCGGGCAAGACCGATCCGCAGATCGCGCTGGAGATCCTGGCGTCCATGGCCATCTCGGAACCCGAAGCCCGACGGCATCTCCCGGCGGTGCTGGAGGCGCTGGAGAAGGAGCTCGAGGCAGCCACCTACCTGATCCGGGAGCACGGCCGGGTGTTGCCAGGGGCCGAGCCGGTGTTGCGCCGCCTGGCTTCGGACCCCCGCGTGGTCCAGACCGTCCTGACGGGGAACCTCGCGGCGAACGCCCGCCTGAAGCTGGCCGCGTTCGGCCTGGACCGGTGGGTGGACCTGGAGCTGGGGGCGACCGGAAGCGATGACGGCGACCGCCTCGCCCTGGTCGCCGTGGCCATGGCGAAGGCGAAACGGCGGCTGGGGTTCGCGTTCGAACCCCAGCAGGTGTGGGTGGTGGGAGACACGCCCCTCGACCTGATCGCGGCGCGGGCCGGAGGGACCCGATGCCTGCTGGTCGGGACCGGTCGGTACGGCTACCAGGAGCTGGCGGGCTCGGGCGCGGACGCGGTGCTCCCGGACCTGACCGACACGGAGCGGGTGGTGGCCATCCTCACTGGGCCCTGACCCGTTCGGCAACATAGTTGCTCTGCCCCCATCCCGCGGGTACCGTCGGGCGGTGAGCATGCAGCACTTCCCCGCTTCGATCCTCGGCCCCGACGAAGATCTGGTCTTCGATCTGCGGCCCCACTGGATCGCGCTGGTGAAGCCGGCCGCGCAGACGCTGTCCATCGTGGTGGCGCTGGTCGTGGTCTTCCTGGTCGTCCCCTACTCGTGGGGCGCGTGGATCTACGTGGTCGCGGTGCTGATCGCGCTGGCCGCCTTCGTCCTGGCGCCGGGGCAGGCGTTCACCCGGTGGGCCACCTCGCACTTCGTGCTGACTACGGACCGGATCATGCGCCGGCGGGGCTGGATCGCCAAAGAGTCCATCGAGATCCCGCTGGACAAGATCAGCGATGTCCGGTTCCGCCAGAGTGTGCTCGAACGGATGCTCGGCGCGGGAGATGTGGTGATCGAGTCGGCGGGGCGCTCCGGCCAGGAACGGCTCCAGGCCGCCCGCAAGCCCGAATGGATCCAGCGCACGATCTACGAGATCAAGGAACGGCTGATGACCCGCCGCTCACTGACGGAGGTTCCCGGCGGCGGCCCGCTGTGGGGGCCGGCCTCGGTCGCCGACGAGCTCACCAAGCTCCACCAGCTGGTGACCCAAGGCGTGCTGACGGTGGAGGAGTTCCAGTCCGCGAAGGCCCGCCTGCTTCGAAGGGTCTGAACGCTCCGGCCCGAGAGGTCAGCCGCCGCCCACCGCGGCGACCAGCCCGCCGGCGAACACCAGCCACACGCCCGCGCCGGGCAGCGTCTTCGCGCCCACCAGGTACAGCTGGATCCACAGCAGGATGAAGATGACGATCCCGAACGCGCCGGCCAACCGGGTCAGCCAGCCGGAGGTGGCCAGTCCGACGACGGCGAGCAATCCGAATGCCAGGGCGATGAAGCCGGCCGTCACGAAGATGTGCGGCTCGCGCACGAAGACCTGCTTGTAGAGCGCGCCCGCGTTCAGTTTCCAGCCGGGGATGCCCTTCACCCAGGGTTCGAACGCGCCGACGATGAGCCCCGTCGCCCCGATGAGGGTGAGCAGGACCCGTCCGGCCATGGTCCCGACCGACTGCGATTGCTCCGCCATAGCGCGCTCCCGGTTCACGGGCAGGTTCGAACCCGCGTTGCACGCTCCACGATATCGGCGGTATCCGCCGACTCAAGCACCCTCGGGAGGCCGACGTACACTGGGCCGAACGCCTCCTCCACGAAGGGAGTCCGTGCGTGGGGTTCAAGAAGGAGCGGCTCGGCCCCCGACTGGTCGCGGCGGCGCGGTCCGGCGAACGGTACCGCGACGCGCACATGTTCCTGGGCGGGACCGGCGCGGTCGGGGGGACCGCCCTCCTCCAGCTCCTGTCGTTGTACGAAGAGATGTTCGCCATCGCACCGCCGGGGCCGGACGACGTCCCCGTCCTGGTGGCCACCGGGACCACCCGCGAGGAGATCCAGGCCTTCACCCGCCGCCTGTTCCGGTGGGTCGAATCGCGGAGCGGCACCGAGCGTCTGCCCGCCCACGTCCGGAACGGCTACCTGACCGCGAGCGGCGTGTTCGTGGCGCTGGAGCGGTTCGCCGTGACGCCGCTGCCCGCCCTGAGCCGCGTCTCGGAGGTCCCGCCCGGGGAGCGCGGGGCGGTGGTGAAGGAGTTCCTCGGGTCCCTGGGGGTCGCCCCCGGAAGCGAACCCGACACCGTGTTCAAGTCGCTGGCCCAGGCGGTCTCGGCGGCCCGCCCGTTCGGGGACTTCCTCCGCGCCTACGCCGGCCAGCACCTCGAGCCGCTGGGGATCGAAGGGTTCCGTTCGGTGCTGGTGGGCATCCCCATCCCCAGCCTGGTCGCCTACCACGGCGACGAGCTCCAACAGGTGGCCGGGCACGTCGAAGGCTTCGGCCCGGAGCGGGTCGACGAGCTGAAGGTGCGGTTCGTGGAGGCGATCCGAGACGACCTGGTGCGCGTCCAGCGCGAGGCCGCCGACACCGTCACGGTCGCCCACACCACCGGGGTCGGGGGCATGTTCGACGAGGATCCCTCGGACCCGGGCGGGCGGCCGTCGATCCGGCTGGGGTTCGCGCACGCGGCGCTCGACAACAGCCTGGCCGAGAAGGCGCGGTTCGCCGGCGAGCTGACCGACCTGTACAGCGCTGCCGGGATCAAGGTCCTGATCACGGCCGCGGCGATCGGCGTGGACGAGGTTCGGGTGCACGAACGCGTGCCGCTCCATCGGGCCATCCGGCGGGCCCTGTTCGAATCGGCGGTCGAGGTCTTCCCCGGGTCGAAGGGCGCCCAGCCCGACCAGCCCGCGACGCCCAGGAGCGTCCGCCGCCGGGCGACGAAGCCGCTCCCGGCCGGCCAGTTCGTCCGGACCCTTCCGCCGCTGACCGTCCCGCTGGACGATCCACCGGGCGGGCCGGTGACGTTCGAGCGGGGCGAGGAGCTCGTGCCTTCCTACGTCATCCGCAGCGGCGAGAACGGGTTCTTCAGCGTTGCGAACGCCGACGCGCTGTACCGGGTGATGCGGGTGGCCAGCGCGTCGGAGCTCGGCTTGATGCTCGCGACCGTGAGCCTGCTGGGAGACGACGGCGCCGACCCATGGTTCCCCGACAACGTCTGCTACTACGACGAGACCGACAACGCACGGGAGGTCCTGGACTTCCTCTCCCAGCCCACGCTGCGGCGGAGCCAGCTGACCGGGCTCGACCCCATGGCGCTCCAGGACCTCGGCTCGGCGAAGCACCAGGGCGAGCTCCACACCCTGGGCCTGCTGATCCTGCTCCACCGGCTACGCACGCTGGACGTCGACGCGATCGACCCGTACGTGGACCTGGCCCGCTTCGATCCCCGCCGCCTCTTCATCGAGCGGTCGCGCGGCCTGACCTTCGAGGACCTGGCATCGTGGGAGTTCGACGCGCTGGCCCGCGACCTGACCACGCTGGTGTCGGCGGACACGCCCGAGGACCTGGTGCCCCTGACGCCGCCGCGGGAGCAAGGCCCGTTCCCGCGGCGCCGGGAGGCGCTGCGCCTGGTGCTGGCCGAGGTGGTTCGGTCCGTGTGGTCGGTGCCGTCGCTCGGTTCGCCCATCGTGTTCGAACGGGACGGCCGGTCGTGGCTCCGGACCGGCTACTACGTCGCGCCGCTGGACCTGCTGGTGACGGATTCATCTGCGGTGGCGACATGGCTGCGCGAGCGACACCGGGAGAGCGGCAACCTCTGCTCGTTCGAGGACTACCGCGATTACCACCTGTCGGTCGGCGGGTTCGTCGACCTCCGGCCGCACGCCATCGTGTGCACCGCGAAGAACGACGAGCACGACCTGACCGGCCGGGTGGGGCGGGTCGATTCGGAGGAGGCGCTGCGATCACACCTGTTCGGCGTGGAGCCGTACTCGTTCTTCTCGACGTGCGGGCTGCTGGCGGTGTGGTTCCGGCTGCGCGCGCTGTACCGGCTGTTGCGGCAGGGGATGATCGAGCTCGGCACGCTGCACGAGTTCCGGTGGGCGATGCCCCGTGACACGGGCGGCCACATCGTCCTGGTGCCCGGCGTGGTCGAGGCGTTCCGCATGGTATCCGAAGGGCTCGAGAAGACCACGGGCACGGAGCGCCTGGACGGCATCTGGGGGTACGAGCCCCGGCCCGTGCCCGATCGCCGCGAGCGGATCCCGGGCTTGAGCACGCTCCGCGAAACGTGAGGAACCCGCCCTGGTTCCCCGGGCCCGGGTCCCGGTAGTCTTCGCGGCGTCCAGCGAGGGGAGGGCTATGGTGGGCAAGCGGCCGGTGCCGCCGGCGGGCTACACGGTCCGGGGCGCGAAGATGGACGACCTACCGGACATGGCCGCGCTCTTCCTGGCCTGCGACCTGCACGACTGGGGCGAGCCCGACTACACGCAGGAGATGATCCGCGAGAACTGGACCCTGCCCGGGCTCGACCTTCGCCGGGACGTGTGGATCGTGGAGGACACGGGAGGCCGGGCGGCGGCCTACGCGTGGCTCGTGGCCCGGGACCGGTACCGTCTGATGGACGGGTTCGGGCTGGTCCATCCCGAACACCGGGGGAGGGGGCTCGGGGCGTTCCTGGTGGAGACGCGGGAGTGGCGGGCCGCCGAGCAGGTCCGCCGTGCGGACCTCGGCGCCGAGGTGCTGATCCGCGACGGGGTCATCGCGCCGGACACTGCCGCGCACGAGCTCCTCCGGAACCGCGGCTACGCCATGGTCCGGCACTTCTGGCGCATGGACATCCGGCTCGAACGCAAGCACCGACGCCCCACCAACCCCCCGTCCGGGATCGAGATCAGGACCTTCGTCAAGGGCTTCGACGACCACGCCGTGCACGCCGCCCTGGAGGAGTCGTTCGCGGAGCACTGGGGATGGATCGCGCGGCCCTTCGAGGAGTGGGCCGCGCATCGCCTGGACGATCCGCAGTTCGACGCCCAGCTGTGGTTCGTGGCCGAGGACCTGCGGTCGGACCGGCGGGACGTGGCCGGGGTGCTGGTCGGCGGCCTGGACGCGGAGATGGGGATCGTCCACACGCTCGGGGTCCGGGACCGGTGGCGGGGTCGCGGGGTCGGCCGGGCGCTGCTCCGGCGGTCGTTCGCGGCCTTCGCCGCCCGGGGCATCAAGGACGTGGTGCTGTTCGTGGACGCGCAGAACGAAACTGGGGCCACCCGCCTGTACGAGCGGGTCGGCATGCACACCGCGCGCCGGTACGACTTGTTCGAGAAACCGCTCGCCCTCCCCGAGCGTAGACTCGGGCGAAGGGAGGACGAACGTGCTCGATGAAGGGACGAAGGCCCCGGACTTCACGCTGCCGGACCAGAACAACCGGCTCGTGTCGCTCCAGGACCTCCGGGGATCGTGGTTCGTCTTCTGGTGGTTCCCGAAGGCGTTCACCTCGGGTTGAACGAAGGAGATCCAGGGGTTCCGTGACCGAGCCCCCGAGTTCGAAGCCCTCGGCGTCCCGCTGATCGGGGCTTCGTTCGACACCCGGAAGGACAACGCCGAGTTCGCCCGGGTGTTCGAGTATCCCGGCGTACTCCTGTCCGACGTCGACCGCGAGGTGGGGACCCGCTACGAAACGAAGCGCCACCGGGACGAGCCTGCGCCGGAGTTCGCCAAGCGGCGGACGTTCCTGATCGACCCCGAGGGCGTGATCCGAAAGGTGTACCGGGTGACCGACATCGACGCGCATCCGGGCGAGGTGCTCGACGACCTGCGGGCGTTCATGAAGGAGGGCTGAGGGATGCCGATCGCCATCGACCGCCGGGAGCTGCAGCGCATGCTCGGCGAGGAGGGGGCACAGCTGGTCGAGGTCCTGCCGAAGGCCGAATACGACGAGGACCACCTGCCCGGCGCGATCCACCTTCCGCTCCGCCGCTTGGAGACCGAAGCGCGCGACTCGCTCGACCCCGCCCGGCCGGTGATCGTGTACTGCTGGGACGGTGCCTGAGACATCAGTCCGCGGGCCGCGTGGCGGCTCGAGAGCCTGGGGTTCACACGGGTCTACGACTACGAGGCGGGCAAGCTGGACTGGCTGGCGGCGGGCCTGCCCACCGAAGGGACGAACGCCGAACGCACCCGGGTCGGCTCGCTGGCCCGCGCCGACGTGCCCACCTGCTCGGCGGACGAGGACGCCGCTGCGGTCCGTGACCGCGTTCGCGCCTCGGGTTGGGACGTGTGCGTCGTGGTGAACTCCGAACGCGTTGTGTTCGGCCTGCTGCGGTCGAAGGAGCTGGACGCCGCCCGCCCGGGGCGGCGGATCGACGAGGTCATGCGCCCGGGACCGAGCACGTTCCGGCCCCACGTGTCGGCGCAGGAGATGGCCGAATACATGCTCGACCATGACCTCCCGAACGCCCCGGTCACCACCTCCGACGGCCGACTGGTTGGGTTGCTGCTCCGTGAAGACGCCGTTCGGGCCGCGGAGCGCGAACATCAGGAGCACCATCATGACTGAGCCATCGTCTTCGCCGCCCGTCCTTCTTTGCGAGGGTTGCGGGCGCTAGCTTGACTGCTGCGCCTTCTGCGACGAGGAGGAGTGCGCGAAGGCTGTGTGCAACGAGTGCCTGAGCCTCGAGCTCGGCGAACGCACCCCGCCGATCCACGAGCACGGAGGCTGACCCGCCTCGCCCGTTTCGTGCCACGATGCACGCATGAGCGACCCCTCCCACCGCACCGTCCATGCCAACGGCATCGACCTGCACCTGGTCGAACAAGGCGTGGGACCGCTGGTGGTGCTGTGCCACGGCTTCCCGGAGGGCTGGTACTCCTGGCGCCACCAGCTGCCCGTGCTGGCCGACGCCGGCTATCACGCGGTCGCCCTTGACCAGCGCGGATACGGCGGGAGCGACGCGCCGCCCGACGTCGGGGACTACGACATCCTCCACCTGACCGGTGACCTCACCGCCCTGCTGGACGAGCTGGGAGAGGAGCGTGCGGTGTTCGTCGGGCACGACTGGGGCGCGATCGTCGTGTGGAACCTGGCCGTCCTGGCGCCCGAGCGGGTCCGCGCGGTGGCCGGCCTCAGCGTGCCCTTCGTCCCGCGGGCGCCGATGCCGCCGCTCCAGCTCCTGCAGGCCGTCTCCGGCGACCGCTTCCTGTACATCCTCTACTTCCAGCGGGTCGGCCGGCCCGAGGAGGAGCTGGGCCGGGACCCGCGCGCCACGCTCCGCCGAGTGCTGTGGGGGGTCTCGGGCGACGCGCCGCCCGGTTCGATCAAGCGGATGCCGGTCGACGGCACCGGCTGGCTCGACATCTTCCCCGACCCGCCGGAGAAGTTGCCCGGCTGGCTCACCGAACAGGACCTCGACATCGCCGTCGAAGCGTTCGCCCGGAGCGGCTTCCGCGGCCCGCTCAACTGGTACCGGAACATGGACCGGAACTGGGAGCTGACCGAACACGTCGCCCAGGCGAAGGTCGAGGTGCCGGCCCTGTTCGTCGCCGGAACCCGCGACAGCATCCTGAAGCTAACGCCGCCCGCGATCATGGACGGCTGGCTCGGCGACCTCCGGCGCTCCCTGCTGATCGAAGGCGCCGGGCACTGGATCCAGCAGGAGCGTCCCCGGGAAGTGAACGACGCCCTTCTCGGTTTCTTGAGAGAGGTCTGAAGAGGAGGGGCGGTCCGGTTGGTGGTCTTCGTTCGCGTCCTGGTGTTCGCAGCCGCCGTGGCCGGGGTGATCCTGACGCTGGGCGCCGCACTGCGGACCGTGGTGCTGCCGCGCGGCGTGCCGTCCCGGCTGGCCCGAGTGGTGTTCATCATGACCCGTCGGTTCTTCCGGTTGTGGGCCGGGCCGCGGGCCTCCTTCGAGCGCCGTGACCGGATCATGGCGCTGTACGGACCCGTGGCGCTGTTCGCCCTGCTGGTGACGTGGGTGAGCTTGGTATTCGTCTGCTACATGGGTATCTACTGGACGCTCGGACACGGCGCCCTGAGCTCCCGGGACGTGTTCACGATCTCCGGCTCGGCGATCTTCACCCTGGGGTTCGCCACGACGAAGGATCTCCCCTCCATCGCCGCGGTGTTCAGCGAGGCATCGCTCGGGCTCGGCCTCCTGGCCCTACTGATCACCTACCTCCCGAGTCTGTACGGCTCGTTCTCCCGCCGGGAGGCCGCGGTCACCGCCCTGGAGGTGCGGGCCGGCTCGCCCCCGTCGGGCGTGGCGATGATCGAGCGGTTCACCCTTCTCGAGCGGCTGGACCAGCTGACCGGGATCTGGACGCGGTGGGAGGACTGGTTCGTGGAGATCGAAGAGACCCACACATCCTTCCCGGCGCTGACGTTCTTCCGTTCGCCGCAGCCGGACCACTCGTGGGTGACGGCGGCCGGCGCGGTGCTGGATGGCGCGGCGATCGCGGTGTCGAGCGTGGACATCCCTCGGGACGTCCAGGCGGAGATCTGCATCCGGGCGGGGTATCTGGCCCTTCGACGGATCGCCGACTTCTTCCGCATCCACTACCACCCCGACCCGACGTTCCCCGAGTCGCCGATCATGGTCGCCCGGAGCGAGTTCGACCAGGCGCTGGACCGGCTGGCCGCGGCGGGTACGCCCCTCAAGCCGGACCGCGATCAGGCCTGGGTCGACTTCGCGGGGTGGCGGGTGAACTACGACACGGTCCTCATCGCGCTGGCCGGGCTGACCATGGCCCCGATGGCCCCGTGGTCCTCGGATCGCGGCCTGATCGACTACGTGCCGCCGATCCTGCGGGCCAAGGCCAGGTCGAAGGCGCTGACCCACTCCCTGATGCCGCCCGACTGACCGGCGGCTACAGCTCCAGCGGGACCAGTTCGAACTTCACCGTGTCCACCAGGCCGCGGTCGGTGATCTTGAGCTCGGGGATCACCGAGAGGGCCAGGAACGACATGGCCATGAACGGCGAGGGGAGGGTGGTCCCGAGGTCCCTGGCGACCCGAGCCATCGCGGTGACCTCGGAGGCGACCGTCTCGTAGGTCCGGTCGGACAGCAAGCCGCCGATGGGGCAGGGGACCTCGGCCAGCACCCGCCCTTCGTGGACGGCGGCCTGCCCCCCGCCCAGCTCGATCAGGCGGTTGACGGCGGCGGCCATGTCCCCATCGTCCACCCCGACCACGACCACATTGTGCGCGTCGTGGGCCTGGGTCGAAGCGAGCGCGCCCCGTTGCAGGCCGAACCCGGTGACGAAGCCCAGCCCGATCCGGCCGGTGCTCTTATGGCGTTCCAGGACCGCGATCTTGGCCAGGTCCTTCGACGGGTCGGCCAGCGCCGCCCCGTCCTGGTTGCGCGGCTGGGCGGTGAGCGCCTTCGTCACCAGCTGGCCAGCTTGGACCCCGATCACCCGCAGGGGACCGTTGGCCCGGATCGCGAACGCATCCGCGGTGACGGGGCTCACGTGCACGCTGCCCCGCATCCAGGCCGGGGCTTCGGCCTTCGGCACGCCGATCGCCTGGCCATCGGCGGCCACCAGGCGCCCCCGCTTCCACACCCGGACCGGCCGGAAGCCGACCAGGTCCGGGACGGCCACGATGTCCGCCAGGTAGCCCGGGGCGACCGCGCCGTAGCGGTGCAGGCGGTGGTAGCGGGCCGCGTTCAGCGTGCCCATCTTCACGGCGTCGGCGGGAGCGCAGCCCATGGCGACGGCCTTGCGAACCACGGCGTTGATGTGCCCGTCGGTGAGCAGGTCGTCGGGCTCCCGGTCGTCGGTGCACAGGACGGAGTTCTCGGGCCCGTGGTCCAGCACCAGCGGCAGCAAGGCCTCCAGGTTCTTCGCTGCCGAGCCCTCCCGGATCATGATCCACATCCCCAGGCGGCGCTTCTCCAGCGCTTCGGCGTACGTCGTGCACTCGTGGTCGCTGGCCACACCCGCCGCCAGGTACGCGTTCAGGGCCCGCCCGGTCAGGCCGGGCGCGTGGCCGTCGATGTGACGGTCCCCGGCCGCCCGCGCTGCGGCGATCTTCGCCAGGGCCTCCGGCGAGCCGTTCGCCACGCCCGGGAAGTCCATCATCTCGGCGACGCCCAGCGCCCACGGCTCTTCCCGCAGGAAGCGGGCGATGTCCTCGGCGTCCACGGTGGCCCCGTTCGACTCGAAGGGGCTGGCCGGGACGCACGACGAGACCATCACGAACACGTCCAGCGGGATCCCGGCCACGGTCCGGAGCAGGGCGGACACGCCGCGCAGGCCGAACACGTTGGCGATCTCGTGGGGGTCGATGACCACGGTGGTGGTCCCGGACGGCAGGGCGGCCCGGGCGAATTCGTCCACCAGCAGCTTGGTGGATTCGACGTGCATGTGGGCGTCGATGAAGCCGGGAAGCAGGATCAGGCCGGTGGCGTCGAATTCCTGGTGGCCGCGGTAGCCGGGCCCGACCCCGGCCACGTGGCTGCCGGCCACGGCCACGTCTGCCTCCAGCAGCTCACCGGTGAACACACTGAGAACGCGTCCGCCACGCAGGGCCAGGTCGGCCCGTTCGTCGCCCCTCGCCACCGCCAGCCGGTGCCGCAGCTCGCCCTCGAAGTCCCGCCCCCGGTCCATCGCCCCGATAGTAGGCGAAGGCCCCCTCACCGAACAGGTCGTCCGGCCCCGTCCAGGGCCAGCCGGATGAGCTGGGCGAGGTGGAGCGGCCGGTGGCCGGTGGCCTGTTCGACCTGCTGGCGGCAGCTGAACCCGTCGGCGACCACGAGCGTGTCCGGAGCGGCGCCCCGGACGGCCGGCATGAGGGCCCGCTCGCCGATGGCCATGGACACGTCGAACTTCCGCCCGTCCTCGAAGCCGAAGCTCCCGGCCATCCCGCAGCAGCCGGGCTCGGGCATCCGCCAGTCCAGGCCCAGCGCGTCCAGCGTGGCCTCTTCGGCGTCGAGCTTCATCACCGCCCGATGGTGGCAGTGGGCCTGGACCAGCGCCGGGCGGCCGTCGAAGGTCCGGGGCGGCGACCACTCCTCACGGGCCAGGAACTCGGACAGGACGAACGTCTGCTCCGACAGGCGGCGGGCGTCCTGGTCCTTCGGGAACAGCGCGGGCAGCTCGTCCCGGAACACGGCCACGCACGAGGGCTCCATCCCGACCACGGGCGTCCCGGCACGGATCTGCGGGCGCAGCTCGCGGAGGGTTCGGCGCAGCCAGCGCTTCGCCGTCCCGAGCATCCCGTGGTCGTACAGGGGCCGGCCGCAGCACAGCCACGGCTTGGGGACCATGACCCGGAAGCCCGCCGCCTCCAGGACCTGCACCGTGGCCCGACCGATGGCCGGCTCGAACGCGTTCACGAACGTGTCCGGCCACAGCAGCACCCGTGGGCGACCCTGGTTCCGCGGCGGGCGGGCGAAGAACTCCTCCTTGAAGGTGCGTGGCGCGAACCGGGGGATGTCGCGGACGGGCGCGATGCCGCCGGCCCGCTTCACCAGGGCCGACACGCCCGGGCCGTGGGTCAGCAGGTTCGCGGCCGAGGGCATCCGTGAGGCCAGCCGCGCCCACACCGGGATCAGACCCATCGCGTAGGCCTGGCGGGGTCGGGCGCGGCCTTCGTAGTGGTGGGCAAGGAACTCGGCCTTGTACGTGGCCATGTCGACCCCGGTCGGGCAGTCGGTCTTGCAGCCCTTGCAGGACAGGCACAGATCCAGCGCACGTTTGACTTCCTCGCTGCGCCACATCTCGATGCCGGCCTCGCCGCCGCCCCGGGCCATCTCGAACAGGAGCCGAGCCCGGCCGCGCGTCGAGTGCTCCTCGTCCCGGGTGGCCGCGTAGCTCGGACACATTAGCTGGCCCTCCGTCACCCGGCACTTCCCGAGCCCGATGCACCGCACGGTGGCGTCGGCGAAGCTCCCGCCCTCCCGCCGGTAGTCGAAATGCGTCTCGACCATCGGGGGGCGGTAGTCGGGCCCGAGCTTCATGTTCGAGTCGAGCGGATACGGGTCGACCACCTTCCCCGGGTTCATCTTCCCGTCCGGGTCCCAGATGGCCTTGAACCCGCGCATGGCCTCGACAAGCTCGTCGCCGAACATGATCGGCAGGAGCTGGGCGTGCGACTGCCCATCGCCGTGCTCGCCGGACAGCGAACCCCCATGGCTCACGACCAGCTCGGCGGCTTCGACCAGGAACGCTCGCCACGCGTCCAGCCCGCCACGCGACGTGAGGTCGAACGACACCCGGCAGTGGACGCACCCCTGCCCGAAGTGACCGTACAGCGGTGCGGTGTAGCCGTACCGGTCGAACAGCACCCGCAGCTCGCGGAGGTACGCGCCCAGGCCATCGGGCGGCACGGCCGAGTCCTCCCAGCCCGTCCAGTGATCCGGCTTGCCGGGGACGAAGGCGCTCGCGCCCAGGCCCGACTCTCGGGCCCCCCAGACCGCCTTCGCCATCGCTGGATCGTCGAGCAGCCGGGCCTCGGTGAAGCCGGCGAACCGCGCCGCCTGCTTCGCCAGCTTCCGCGCCTTCGCGTTGGACTCCTTGGCCGACACACCGCCGAACTCGACGATCAACCAACCCCGGCCGGGCGGGAGCGCGCCGAGGGCCAGGGCGTGGATGCCCAGCCGGCGGTTGTTGTCCATCAGCACATCGTCGAAGCCCTCCAGCCCGATCGGCTTCAGCTCGCGGATGGCGGGCACCGCGTCGGCGGCGGCGAACACGTCCTGGAAGCCCAGCAACAGCACCGACCGCGCTGGCGGCAGGTCGACCAGCTTCAGGGTGGCGCCGAGGATCGTCACGCACGTGCCCTCGGTCCCCACCAACGCCTCGGCCACGTCGAAGCCCTTCTCCGCCAACAACGCGTCGAGGTTGTAGCCGCTCACCCTCCGCGGGAGCTGTGGGTACCCGGTCCTCACGGCATCCCCGTAGCGGTCGCGGAGCGCCCGAAGGCCGGCGTAGATCTCGCCGCGGCGCCCGCCCTCCGCCACGATCGCGTCCAGCTGGTGATCCGGGGTCCTGCCCACCGTGGCGCGCAGGCCGTCGTAGGTGAGCACGTCGAGCTCTTCGACGTTGTTCGCCGTCCTCGGCCCGTCCCCGTAGAACTCGGTGAGGACCGAATGTACCCCGCACGAGTCGTTGCCGAGCATCCCGCCGAGCGTGCAGCGGTCGTGGGTGGCCGGGTCGGGGCCGAACGTCAGACCGTCGGCGGCGGCCGCGGCGCGAAGCGTGTCCAGCACCACCCCGGGCTGGACCCGAGCCAGCCGGTGTTCGGCGTCCACCCACACCACGCGGTTCAGGTACTTCGAGAAGTCCATGACCACCGCGACGTTGCACGTCTGCCCGGCCAGGCTCGTCCCCCCGCCTCGGCTGAGGACGGGGACGGCGCGCTCGCGACAGGCCGTCACCGTGGCGATCACGTCGTCGGTCGAACGTGGCACCACCACCCCGATCGGCACCTGCCGGTAGTTGGATGCGTCGCTCGAGTAGACCGCCCGCGAACCCCGGTCGAACCGCACCTCGCCCTCCAGGGTCCGCCGCAGCTCGTCGGCCAGGTCGGGCACCAGCGAGGGATCGAACCGTGCCGAATCCGGCGGTCCGAGGTTCGAACGTGGGAGCGCCATGGTGAGTTCGAACCCTACCCGGTCGGCAGCCGGCCGAGGAGTGCCCGGGTATGGTGAGCACCGTGCCGACGACTCGAGCGAAGGGCGGCCCCTATCCGCCGATCTCGACCTACGCGCTGATCGGGGACTGCCACTCGTCCGCTCTGATCTCCGAGGTTGCCTCGATCGACTGGTGCTGCCTCCCACGGTTCGACTCGGGAAGCTGTTTCGGGCGGGTCCTGGACTGGCGGCGCGGCGGGTTCTGCCAGATCCGCCCGGATGGCGTGAAGTGTTCGACGTCCCGCCGGTACGTGGACGACACGCTGGTCCTCGAGACCACCTTCCGCACCGGCGGCGGCGAAGCGCGGTTGTTCGACTGCTTCACTATGCGCAAGGGCGGTTCGCACGACCCCTTCCGCCAGGTGCTCCGGATCGTGGAGGGTGTGCGCGGCCGGATCGACTTCGCACTGGAGGTCTGCCCGCGGTTCGACTACGGGGAGGTCCGCCCCTGGATCCGCCAGGAGGGACCGAACTTCTTCAGCGCGATCGGCGGCAACGACGGGTTGCTGGTCGCCTTCGACGGCGGGCTCGGAACCGTCGACCATGACCTCGTCTCGCGTTTCTCCGTCCCGGCCGGCGAGCGCCACCGCCTGTCGATGCAGTTCATGCGCCCGGAGACGATCGACGACGAACACCCGTCCCCCCCGGAGGCGGGTGAGCTGGACCGGCGGCTCGAGGAGACGCTCGGTTGGTGGCGCCGGTGGGCCGGCAAGACGCGGCTGCAAGGCCCCGATATGGCGGCCGCGCTCCGGTCCGCCATCGCCTTGAAGGCGCTCCAGCACGCGCCCACCGGAGCCATCGTGGCCGCGCCGACCACG
Source organism: Actinobacteria bacterium UBA5176 (assembly GCA_002413305.1). GTDB lineage: Bacteria > Actinomycetota > UBA4738 > UBA4738 > UBA4738 > UBA4738. The sequence goes on from DHWS01000095.1 coordinate 23,096, forward strand.
TCGCTCCCCGAGGCGCCGGGAGGCTCCCGCAACTGGGACTACCGATTCAGCTGGATCCGCGATTCGAGCTTCGCCGTCCGCTCGCTGGTCGAGCTGGGGTACGAGTCCGAAGCCGACGGGTTCCGCCGGTTCGTGGAGCGGAGCGCGGCGGGCAATGCCGGCGACCTGCAGATCGTGTACGGCGTGGGCGGGGAGCGCCGCCTGTCCGAGCTCGAGCTGCCGAAGCTGGAGGGCTACCGTGGGGCTCGCCCCGTCCGGGCGGGCAACGCGGCGGCAACGCAGCTCCAGCTGGACGTCTTCGGCGAGCTGCTCGACCTCGCCTGGCGGTGGCACGAGCGGGGCCATTCGCCGGACGACGACTACTGGCGGTTCATCCTCGAGCTGTGCAACGCCGCCGCCCGGCTGTGGACCGAGCCGGACCGGGGGATCTGGGAGGTCCGGGGCCGCCCGCTGCACTTCGTCCACTCGAAGGCGATGTGCTGGGTCGCTCTGGACCGCGGCCTCCGGCTGGCCGAAGCGTCCGCCCGGGCCGCGCCGGTCAAGCGGTGGACGCTCGCCCGCGACCGCATCCGAAGAGCGATCGAGACGAAGGGCTACGACCGGGACCGAGGCGTCTTCGTTCGGTCGTTCGGGATGAAGACCATGGACGCTTCGTTGCTGCTCCTTCCGACCGCCGGGTTCGTCGACCACGACGACCCGCGGATGATCCGGACCACCGACCAGATCAGGAAGGAACTGGACCAGGACGGGTTGCTGCTGCGGTACAAGGGCGCCGATGGCCTGAGAGGGAAGGAGGGGGCGTTCCTGGCGTGCTCGTTCTGGCTCGCCGAGTGCTACGCGCACCAGGGCAGGTACGACGAAGCGCGGGTGGTGTTCGACCGGACCGTCTCGACCGGCAACGACCTCGGGCTCTTCTCCGAGGAGTTCGACGTGGCCACCGGCGAGATGCTCGGGAACTTTCCGATCGGGCTCACGCACCTCTCCCACATCGCCGCGGCGGTGGCGATGGCCGAACACCAACCGCAGCTCTAGAAGTCCAGGCCGAGGATCGATTCGGCTTCGGCGATGAAGGCCGGCGCGCCCGGGTGGTGGGAGAGCCGCGCCACCTCCAGGCACCGCAGCGCGGACGGCGTGTCGAGGTCCTCATCGAGCGCTCCGAAGAACTGCTCGCGCATCGGGGGCTGCTCGGCGAAGTGGTCCGGCGCATACCGGATGGACCGCATGGCGGGCTCCTGTTCGAGCTGCGCCTCGTCGAACGCCCAGTCCTGCCGATAGTGCTGGCGGAGGAGGAAGGTACGGATGTCCCTCGGCGCGTGCCGCTCGAGCAGGTCGGCGACGAAGGCCAGGTTGCCGAGCGACTTGCTCATCTTCTCCCCGGCCATGTGCACGGTGCCGGCGTGCATCCAGTGCCGGACGAAGGGCTCGGGCGAACCCGGCAGGGCCAGCGCCTGAGCCCGCTCGGATTCGTGGTGGGGGTAGATCAGGTCTTTCCCCCCGCCGTGGACGTCCAACGGCTGGCCGAGCAGGCTCCGGGCCATGGTCGAACATTCGATATGCCACCCCGGCCGGCCCTTCCCCCACGGGCTGTCCCACGACGGCTCGTCCGGGAGCGACCGCTGCCACAGGACGAAGTCCAGCGGGTCGTCCTTGTTCGGGTCCTCCGGGTGCCCGCCCCGTTCGGCTGCCAACTGCAGCATCTCTTCGCGGGCCAGTCCCGAGAGCTCGCCGTACGGCGGCCACGAGGCGATGCGGAAATACACGGTGCCGTCGCGCTCGTAGCCGTGCCCGGCTTCGACCAGCGCCCGGACCTCACCCACGATCTGCGGGACGAACTCGCTGGCCAGCGGCGAGTGGGTGGGCGGGGTGATGTTGATCGCGCCCATCGTCCGCTCGAATGCGCGGGTCTCCCGTTCGGCCAGCTCCCGGTAGTCGACCCCGCGCTGCCGAGCCACCCGGAGGATGTCGTCGTCGACGTCCGTCACGTTCTGGACGTGGACCACGTTAGCGCCGAGGTGCCGGAGGTAGCGCACCAGTACGTCGAACTGCGTGTACACGAAGCCGTGGCCGAGGTGCGCGCTGTCGTACGGGGTGATGCCGCAGACGTACACCGTCATGCGCGGCCGGATCTCGACCTCGCGAAAAGCTCCCGACCCCTCGTCGAACAGCCGCACGACCGAGCAGCATACGCGGATGGCCCGGAGCGTCAGGTCCGGCCTGGCCGCTCCTCCGCCGCCGCCCGCGACAGGTCGCGCATCGACACCACTCCGATGATCGTGCCGCCCTCCGACACGGGGTAGTGCCGGAAGTGCCCGTCGAGCATCCCGTTCAGCGCGTCCTCCACGGAAGCCTCCGGGTCGATGCACTTCGGCTCCCGGCTCATCCAGTGCGATACGGGATGGCCCGGGGCGTCGAAGTCCTGGGAGAGGGCGCGCAGGATGTCGCGTTCGGTGAAGATGCCGGCCAGCTCGCCCTCGTCCATGACCAGGGCCGAACCGACCTTGCGCCCACCCATCACCGTGGCCGCCTCCGCCACCGTCGCGGTCGGCGACACGGTGACCAGCTCGGTGCTCATGACCTCTCGGATCGTGACCAACGTCCCCCTCTCCCGGCTGGGAGGGTACTCCCGAACGCTTCGGCGCGCGAAGCGGGTAGTGTCTCAGTTTGAGAGGCTGCGCCTGAAGGATGACTGAGCGGTCATGCGTCTGGACACTTGGAGAGATCGCCGCATTGCTAGACTGAACGCTCAACCTCCACCTCAGGACAGGAGGAGTCTGTATGAGCTGGAATCCCTACGAGAACCTTCCTCCAGCGGCCTCCTTCTCTCTGACCAGCAGCGACCTGCGGGAGGGCGAGAAGCTGGCGATGCCGCAGGTCAGCGGCATCTTCGGCGCCGGCGGCCAGGACGTTTCCCCGCAGCTCTCCTGGAGCGGCTTCCCCTTGGAGACGCAGAGCTTCGTGGTCACCATGTGCGACCCCGAAGCGCCCACGGTTACCGGCTTCTGGCACTGGGCCGTGCTGAACATTCCCCGCAACGTCACCGAGCTGCCTGCGGGCGCCGGCGACGAGTCCGGCAACGGGCTCCCGGAGGGCGCCTTTCATCTCCCGAACGACGCCAGAACGATGCGGTACGCTGGCGCCGGGCCGCCGCCGGGCACTGGAAAGCACCGCTACATCTTCGCGGCCCTCGCCCTCGAGGCCGAGAAGATCGAGATTGACAGGGGAGCGACGCCCGCCTGGCTGATGTTCAGCCTATTCAACGGGACACTGGGACGCGCCTTCCTGGAGGGCTGGTACGAGAGGTAGGCCCACGCCTCCCCAAACTGAGACACTACCGCGAAGCGAGCCGGTACCCGCGGATGCGCTGCGGTTCGGCCCGATGGACGCGCTTCGGGCCTGGTACGAACCTCGACGCCGCGCCTACCCGTGGCGCACGTCGAAGCCGGACGCGTACCGGGTGCTGGTCAGCGAGGTCATGCTGCAGCAGACGCAGGCCGCGCGGGTCGTTCCCGCGTACCGTTCGTTCCTTCGGCGCTTCCCGACGGTGAGGTCGCTGGCCGGCGCGCCCCGGTCGGAGGTGCTATGGGAGTGGCGCGGGCTGGGGTACAACCGCCGGGCGGTGGCG